>CANQMQ010000005.1 GCA_947625025.1 uncultured Clostridia bacterium | reverse complement strand
TTCTAACTGTTATCCCCCAGACATGGGCAGGTTGCTCACGTGTTACTCACCCGTCCGCCACTAACGTATTGCTACGTCCGTTCGACTTGCATGTGTTAAGCACGCCGCCAGCGTTCATCCTGAGCCAGAATCAAACTCTTCAGTTTAATTGTTCAAAGCCGATATGGGCTAAACCATACCGACGGCTCTGACGAAAATTTTTCGTTATTCTTGCTGACTTTGCTTTGAGTACTATTGTCTCAAAAAATTGACAGAAACTTTTCTTGCTCACAATGTGTTACAAAAAATTTGTTTCTTTCTTATTCGATTTTTAATCTACGGAAGCAGGCAACAGCCTGCGCTCTCCCTTGCAGAAAAGCTCCCCTATTATATCATAGAAGAACATATCCTGTCAAGCGGATTTATGCCTTTTTTCGGAAATTTTTTCGGAATTTTTACCCAAATCTTTGGGCTCCGTTTCCTTGCGGCACCGCTCTCCTTCGGAACAGCTTGTTCATTCTATCATATCGGAATTGAGAAGTCAACTGTTTTTTTGCACTTTTTTTAGGTTTTTTTGCAAAAAATTTCTTCTTTTTTGGGTACCACAACAGGTTGTATTTTGCCTACGATTATGGTACAATTTAAGAAAACTTATACGGATTATAGTTATTTTTATGAAGATTTTGCAAATCGTACTCTGCATCCTTTCCTGCCTCTTTGTGGCAGCGGCATTCCTCTTCGGCGCCCTCTACGGGCTACTGTGGTTCTTCATCCTTGCGGCATGCGCGGGGCTGTGTGCCGCGCTCATGGTCCTCGTAAAAAAGAAGAATACCCCCGTGCCGCCGCCCCCGCCCGATTTCATGAATACGGAGGCGGAGAACCGCGACCTCAACGAGCGCCGCGAGGAATGGAAGGAGGAGCATAGGGACGAGTGAGGCCTCTTCTTCCACAGTAGTAAGGCACGCCCTTCCCCGATCGGGGAAGGGCTTTTCCGTATCTCTATATATATTATAATATGTCGCGCGCGAGGCTCGGGACCCCCGAGGAGGACAGGGGGCTATGCTTCGCGGATGATGCCCGAGAAGAGGGTGGTGCCGCGGCGGTCTGAGAGCACAAAGCCGAAGCTACGGTCTACGACGAAGTCCTCGTAAACGGTTTCCCAGCCGTCGGGCCCCGATTCGCCTGCCATGGGAAGCAGGACGACCGCCGCCCCTTCGATGCCGCGCCTATCCACCGTGAGCGACGTCATGTGCCGCACCTGCGTGCAATAGGCGGGGGAATCGGTGAGGGCGGTGAGCGTACAGCCATCGGAACGCGCGGGGTCTGCGAACAGCCGCCCGATCCCCAATTCCCCGAGGGCGCCCTTGAGATCGGCATCGAACTTGCCCTCGAAGTTCGGGAAGAGGCAACGCGTCTTGTAGTGGATCTTGGCGGCCTCGTCGTCGGCACGGTAATCCATGCCGCGGAGGGCGGAGAGCGTCTGTTCGGTGAAGATATCCTCTACCGCAACCCCGTCCTCGGGAACCAAAAAGTGCAGGCGGTAGCCGTGGTAGGTCTCCGCAAAGAAGGTGCGGAAGGTCTCACCCTCGTACGCCCTCCCCGCCTCGTAGAAGCCCTGCATGAGTTGCCTCTCCATGCCGTTGAAGGGATACTGCTCTTTCGTCAGCGGGAGTTCATCTCCGTACAGCGTCCATGTATCCTTGAGGTAGAGGGTGGTGATGAGGGTGAAGAGGGTGCTTTCGGGGAGCTGCGGGTTGCTATCGATGAGCCCGTGCGTTTGGTCCTTGAGGAAGGCGCGGATAGACTTGTTTGCACCCGCGTTGTCGTTCAAAAAGTCGGCGGCGTATGAGTAGCACAGGTACTTTTCGGAGAGGGTACGGATGCACTCGTCCTTGGCGGACGCCCCTTCGCTGAGCCAAATGGAATTGCCGATGGCGAGCTCGCTCGTCACCTTGCGCCCCTCCTTGCGCTCGGAGAGGAGGCTCCTGATGAAATTGGCAAAGTTGGCGTCGAGCACCCCCTCGGAGACGCCGAGCGCCGCATAGAGTTCGGAGGCCGTCTCTCCGGAAGCGCACTGCGCGGCGAGCGCGAGCGCGGAAAATGTTGAGACGGGCGAGAGGACGGCGTTGCCTTCGGGGATGAGGCGGACGGCGTACGGGGCAAGGCGGGCGGCAAAATCTTCTGCCGCCGCGGCGAGGGCGTGAAAATCCTCCCCCTGCGCGTCGTATTCGGTATAGGTGAGCGGTTGCATTGCTTCGGGCTCGCCGAGCAGGGTCGCACTGCCGCCCCCGCAACCCGTAAGCAGAAACAGCCCTGCGCCGAGGAGCGCCGTACAGCGGAAAATTCGTTTCATGGAAACACCTCCCAATCGGTTGTATCATTACAACGTTTGAGGGGGACCGTTTGTCCCATTATTGAGGATAAATTTTTTAGCATGGCCCCCCTTCCAAGAAGGGGGGAGTAAAACCGTGCCCCCAATGGAGGGGGCATGGAGGTAATCAAATGCGGTTGGTGCTGTTCATGTGGAGGGCCATGCCCGTCGTCTTGCCCATCGCCGTAACCGTCAATCCTGCGGCGTTCTGGGCGTTGAGCCATGCGGGCATCACGACGCCGAGGTAGGTGTCCCCGCCCGTCTCGATGGAGATGTACCGATCGCCGTACATCTTCCAACTGCCCTTGAATGCCCCGTCGAGGGTGCCGTCTGCGTGGAGCACCACCCGCTTGGCTTCCACCGTAGACGTCCCCTGCGTGAAGAGGACGGCCTCGAACTTGCCCGCGGAGATGTTGAGCAGTTCCTCTGCGGTGACGGGCTGGATCTCCTCGCCCGCATAGCGGTTGGCGTTCATGACGGGCCAGCCATCCGAATTGAAGGTGTACTGCCCGAGGTAGAGGTAGTGGAAGTTGTTGGAACGGGAGAGCGCCTTCTCGATGAAGTAGTTGGTGCGGCAGTGGTAGGAGATGAGGTGCACCCCGCGCGACGTCGTAAACATATCGTTGTGGCCGGGGCAGAAGGCATCCACGGGGTCGTCCTCCCAACGGAAGGAGCCGAGCATCTTGTTGCCCGTGCCGATATCGGTGGAGCAGACGAGCTCGTTGCCGTTGACATCCACATAGGGCCCCTCCGGCCGCTCGCTCCTGCCGCAACGCATGTTGTATACCGAGGAGAGGGAACCGTAAGAACACATGAGGTAGTAGTAATTCTTCTTGGTCCACTTGCCGTTTTGGAGGACGGGGACGCCCTTCTCATAGGAAATGACGCCGCCCTCCACCGAACCGCTCACGAGGTGGGTGCCGTAATACTCCGAAAAACTTGCCCGCTTCTCCGAGAAATCGGCATAGGTGAGGCCGTCCTTCCGAAGGCCCGTGGCGGGGTCGAGTTCGATGAGGTACAGCCCAAGGCCGTAGGAGCCGTAAATGAGGAAACTCCTGCCCTCTGCGGTGAAGAACTGCGGATCGATGGCGTTGGGCGTACGCCAGCCCGGAGGGGTCTGCAAAATGAGCCCAACACATTGGAACCCGCCCGTGGGCGTATCCGATTTCGCCAATCCGATGCACGATTTGGAGCCGCCGAAGTAGCCCGTGAGGCAGAAGTACAGCCAGAATTTGCCGTCCGTCCCCCTCACGCAGTGGGGGGCCCAGAATGCCATGGAGCCGTCCGTACGCGTGCAGACGCCGTAGCCCACTTCCCGCGTCGAGGTGACGCACCAATCGTAGGCATCCTGCAGGTTGCCGCACTGCCCGCGGCCCTTGCCCGCCCTGTATTGGGGGGCGGCGCCCTCCAAATCGAAGGCGGAGCCGAGGTACTCCCAATGGATGAGATCATCGCTCACGCGGATCTGATAGCCGCTCGGGGCCCCGAAGGTGTCCGTTGAAAAGGCGTAATACTTCCCCTCCCATTCGAGGAGGGAGGGATCGTGCGCACAGCCTTCCTGCCATGAGGCGCAGTCGGGGGTACGCATCTGTAAGGGATTGAAGCGCGGATTACGCGGATATTTGAGCGCCATACTTCCTCCTTAAAATTGTGCGCCGCCCGAAGGCGGCGCGGCTCATTCTTTGGTTACGCTGTAATTTCTGCACTGTTCGCCCATACCGCCATGCCGTCGTCCGCCGTCGCCATGATGCTGAAGATGGGCTTATCCTTGTAGTGGCACCACTGCGGTACCACAACGCCCTTGTAAGTCTTTTCGCCGAGGGTGAGGGTGACGTAGAAATCATCCTCCACCGACCAGGTGCCCGTGAGGGCGCCCGTTACGGTGCCATCCTTGTTGAAGGTGCAGGCCTGCGACTTCGCATAGCTTGCATCCGCCCCGAGGGAGGTATGCACGACGACGTCATAGGTGTTTGCCGCCTGCTCCTGCGTGATCTTGCCCATCGTCTCGCCCGCATACTTGTTGGGGGAGAGTACGGGCCAACCTTCCTTGTTGAAGAAGAGTTGACGCGCTTCGACATGGTGTGCGCCTTTGACGCCATTCCTCACGTGCATGACGACGATATACTTCCCGTCCTCTGTCTTGATGACGGAGTTGTGGCCGAGCGCGGTATCGGTGGGGCCGCCCGTGAACTGATAGTTGCCGGCGAGCTTGTTGCCCTTGCCCATTGTGCTCACTACGGGTGTATCGGTGATATCTCTGAAACCCTCATTGGGCGACTTGCTGCGCGCAACGCGCATGTTATAGTCGGACTCAAGGCTATCGTAGCTCGTCATGAGGTAGTAATAATCGGTCTCGGCATTGTAGAAGATGAAGGGCCCTTCGCAGTTTCTGCCGCCCTGCCAAATCTTATCCCCTTTCGCGGTCGTATCCTCATCCTTGGGAAGGCCGACGCGGTCTCCCGAGGTCTCGAGTTCCTTGATGAAGAGCCCGCCGAACGCCGAGCCGTAGACCATCCACAGCTTGCCTTCCTTATCGTAGAAGAGTTCGGGGTCGATGGCGTTGGAAGAGCCGTCCCCTTCCGAGGTTACGACGAGGCGCTCATTCCGATACGGGCCCAACACGTTGTTGGATTCCACAACGCTGATCGCAGACCTGCTCGAACCGAATGCAGAAGTCGAGGAGATGTACATATAGTACTTGCCGTCAATATATTCGACGTCGGGCGCCCACGTCGTACCCGTGCCGCCGTTCGTCCAATCGAGCATCTTTGTAAGCACTTCCTTGTGCGTCTTGCCCCCGTAGAGCTTCTTATCCGCATCGCTGCCTTCGGCGATCTCCTGCTTCCAATGGATGAGGTCGGTGGAAGAAGCTACCGTGAAGTGGGTGCCGAAAGCGTAGTATGTGCCGTCCTTCGGATCCTGGAATACGGAAGGATCGTGCACGGAAGCGGCGCCGTAGCCATCGGGATCGGTGGGCAGGGTATAGGCCTCCGTAGGCGCACTCAGGCCCGCTTTCAGCCAAATGTCCTCATTGTGCCACTTCCCGCCATCCTTGTTGCAGCCCGCCACGCACAGCGCAAGCAGACCCGCAACGGCCACGGAGAGCAGTGAAACTTTCTTGTTCATAACAAATTCCCCCAAAAGTTGTCTTATTTGTATTATAGAACATTTCGCCCATATTTTCAAGAGGTACAGGCAAATTTTCTGAATTTTCATGCAAAAAGACGGAACGGCGAACCGTTCCGTCTTTGGTGCTTTGAATTACTCCTTGGAGCCCGTGAGCATCAACGAGTTGATGATGAGCTTTTGGAAGCAAGCAAACAGGATCATGACGGGAAGGACGCAGAGCACGGAAGCCGCAATGACGGGGCCCTGGTTTTCGCCGAGCTGATTCTGCACGATGTACATGGCGTGCGGCAGGTTGATCCATGCCGTTTGGTCGTCGATCATGATGTACGACCCCATGTAGTTGTTCCAGCAACCCATGAAGGACAGGAGCCCTTGTGCCATGATGGCGGGCATCGCAAGGGGCAGGATGAACTGGCAGAAGATACGGAAGTATCCCGCGCCGTCGATCTTTGCCGCCTCAACGATGGAGGTGGGAAGCCCGAACAGGAACTGACGGATGAAGAATGCCGTCATAATGGAACCGAACAGACCGGGGATGATGAGGGCAAGGCCGTTCTGTCTCCAACCCATCGTATCGTACATGACGTATTGGGTGATCATGACGGAGGGACCGGGGACCATGACGGCGGCGAGCAGGAAGAAGAACACGAAGTTCCGGCCGTACCACTCGATCTTGGAGAACGCGAACGCCGCGGAAGCCGAGGTAATGACGCCTACGACGACGGGAACGATCGAGTAGATGAGGTTATTGAGCACTGCACGCCAATAGCTGTACCCTTCGGGAATACCCGATGCGGGCGGTTCGAAGCAGTTCGCAAGGACCTGCGAATAGTTGTAGAACAAATCCCCGCTTTGGCCCTGCGTGGTAGACTTCGACGGCCACCACACCATTTGGTAGAACAAGTCCGTAGAGCCCGAGCCGAGGGTATCGGCAAACGACCCCGCAAGCATCCACCAGAAGGGGTAGATCATGATGAAGGTACCGAGCAGCAGGATGATGTACGTTGCAATATCGAGGACGAGCTTGGCCCGCTTCTTACTTGCGCGGTGCGTCTTGGTAGAGAAGCCGAAGAAGGCGCAGAAGGCACCCCAGCCATAGCGGAGGGGCGAATAGTACGCCCTGATTTCTTCCTGCGAGGCAGAACCGGGAAGGGGAGCTTCCTTTGTTACAACTTCGTTTTCAACGTTGTCAACATTTTCCATGTTATCCATGTCTCTCCCTCCTTAGTCCTTATTGCGGCTGTCGAGCCAGAATTGGAAGAGCGTGAGAACGAGGATAATGACGGCAAGGAACATACCGTAAGCGGCGCCCGCCGAAGCGTAGGCGTTGCCGAGGTCGCTCTTGTTGATACCCTTGTTCCAAATGAGCGAAACGTAGCCGCTCGTAAGATAGCTCTCGTTGTACATCAAGACGGGCTCCGCGTAAATTTGCATACCGCCAATGACCGCCGTGACGATGTTGTAGAAGATGGTGGGGTACAAGTCGGGCATGGTGACCTTCCAGAAGATCTGCCAGCCGTTTGCACCGTCGATCTGGGCCGCTTCCTTGGTCGCGGCGTTGACGCCGGAGAGACCTGCGACATAGAGAATGATGGTGCCGCCGAGGCCCTTCCAGACGGACATGATGATAATAACGCACTTGGAGATGAGCCCCTGGCACCAGAACGGATTCAGGTAGAATTCTGTATGAATATCCTTATGCGCGATATCGTTCCATGTCTGGTTGCCGTCCCCGATCAGCCAGGCGAATCCCGCCTGCCCTTCTCCGCCGGAGAGGCCGAATATCTGATTCATCACGCCTTGCGTCTTGAAGAGGATACGGAAGGTGAATACGATGGAGATACTCGAAGCGACGCAGGGGAGGTAATAGAGCACTCTGAAGAGGTTACCGCCCTTGATATCGCGGGACATGCAGACTGCAAAGAACATCGAGAGGATCATGCCGATCGGGATACCGATCATGTAGAACACGGTGTTGAACATGTAGTACCACATCTCGACTCTGTAGCCGTCGCCGGGGAGCGAAGCCACTTCCTTGATGTAGATCTTATATGCAAAGATGTATTTATACCAGGCGTCCGCGCCTTCGACGTTCACCTGCGTCAACTTATCGTAATAAAACGCAGGGTGGTCGCCAAGCGTGAAGAGGTATTCCATCAGAGGTTCACTGACCATGTAATCGGTGAAGGACAGCATGAGCGCCATGACGAGCGCGACATACACGAACCAAACGGTGCCGACGATCAGCGGGAGGCAGAAAATCCAACCCCAAAGGTTGTCCTGTAATTTCTGCTGGTTGATGGGCTTTCTCTTCTTCTTTGCGGGAACGGCCTCGGCAGTTTCGGCGCCCTCTACGGGAATCGCCTCTTCGGCGACTTCTTCGGCGGCGCTCAACGTTGCCTTTTCATCCATAAATAATTCCCTCCTGAATGGTTCGGCAGCGCCCCTTCCCGCAGGAAGGGGCGGGTGCCGTATCGTGACAAATTACTACCTTACTTGCCCTTATTCATGGCTCTCTGTTCGAGCGCAATGGCTTCATCGAGCGCATCCTGCACGGATTGAGCAACGTTGAGGCAGAACGCCGCGGGCGTCTGATACGTCGTAACAGGCTCACTTGCAATGGTCTGAACGAGATTCTTGAGGTCGCTGGTGCCGCCGGGCGTCTTGCCGTCGCCCTGCATGACGGGCTTCGCGAAGTTGTAAGCCATGTTGGAGCCGTCTCTCATGGAGATGAGCACGATCCAGTTGGTGTTGTAGGTGTAGGTTGCGGAGTCGCGTGCGGAGTTGAGGCCGTACTGCATTCTGATGTTGATGTCGCGGTCCGAATAGTTGAAGGGCGTCATGTAGAGGATCTTCATGGCATACGCGCGCTTGGAAATCTCACCGGTGAAGTCGCCGAGCTTGACGCTGTCGTACTGAGGATCGTGGACGATCGTCTCTTCCTTATCGTTGCCGTCCTTATCCTTCCAAGAAACTTTACCTGCACCCTTGCCGAAGAGATCCAGCGAAGTAAGGAACTCATTGACGGTCTTGTTGGTGTTGCCCTTGAAGTTACCGATATCGCGGGCGCCTTCATCGAGTGCGCAAACGATCTTGTAGTAAGCGTTCCAAAGGTTCTTGGCTTCGGTAAGATTGGTAACGTCAACTCTACCTTCGGGCGTGATCATCTTGGAGAAGGTGTCGTTCGCTGCAACGTACTTTTCGTTCTTGACGACTTCGCCGCCGACGACCTTCGTGGGCTGATAGTTGAGGAAGTCTTCGCACTGCTTGGTGAAGTTCGGGATCTGAGCGCCCGAGTAGGTGAGGGTGACCTGAGCATCTTCATCGACGGAGAGCGCCATGATGAGGGAAGCCGCACCTGCGATCTTCCATTCGGCATCAGTGCCCTTCGTCTTGAGGAGGGAAGCATTTGCCGCGAAACCGACGGAGTCCATACGGGCGCCCCATTGATCCTGACGATTGATTTGGTTCTTGTAGAGCTGCTCTTCCGTGAAAGCAGCGGCGGGACGCTTCGTGAGGTCCTCATTGCTGTTGATGGCATGCTTTTCCGCAACACCGTCGTTATTGGTATCGTAATAAGCCTGGCCTTCATAGAAGCCATCCTTTACGGTGGAGTAGAGGGCGTTCGTCTCGTTGACTGCCTGAGGCATCAGGTGGAAGTCGCAACGGCCCGCATAGCCATCCGCGTAGTCGGATTCGTTACGGGTCGCGGAGTCCCACGTACCTGCGCCGTAGAAGATCTCGGCGCCGCCGCGGAAGTACGTCCAACCGTTATCGGATTTGGTGGAGTCCTCATCGCCGCAGTTGCCGTCGAGGCCGTTCCAGGTGGAGGCATATTCGAGGAATGCAGCATACGCATCGATGAAGTTCTGGGTGTTGGAACCGTACCAGTAGTCTTCCTGCGCCACAGAGCCGTCGAGGTGCATCTTCTCGCGCTTCTCTGCCTTCGCGGCAGTGGTCTGAGCTGCGTACTCGTCCTTCATCTTCTGGATCGTGGTGAGCGTGCTAGCCGCAGTGGCTTTGCCTTCCGTACCGGAAATGGCGCGCGTCGAGGATTGGTTGATGAAGTCCGCATGGTTGGAATACAACCAAGGAAGAAGATAGAGGGTGGGGTTCGGGGAACCTTCATACTGCCCGTTGCCATAGACGTTGGACATCGTGCCCGATTCGAGCTGGATGCCGCCCATGCCGCTCAGGGTAGCTTCTTTCGACCATGCGCCCGTTGCAACACCGTCTGCATTCTTGCAGTTCCAGTTGAAGGTGTTGTAGTAGTAGCAGATGGCCCACGTGAACGCACCGAATTCCTGATAGGTGTAGGTGATGTGCCCGATCGTGTTGTCGTAAATGGCATTTGCATCGCGCTCATCTTCATCGAGATACTCGGTGAGGTCAAACGTATCACCCGGGAAGCCAGGGATGGTGACGACGTAACCTGCGCCGTCTTCCGAATACGCTTCGACGGAGAGCGCTACGGGGTCGCCGCCCTGGATGGCGTCGTTGTAGTTCGCGAAGCGGTAGAAGTTATACGGCTTATAGCGGATCGGCACACCCGGGAAGATGATGGGTGCGGGATCGCCGATTTTCGCCGTGATGTTCTCCACTTGAGGCGTGAAGGGATTATCGTAATTCGTAAGGTTCACTTCATAGGTGATGACGTCCTTCTCAGCATCGCCGCCCTTGAAGGTGAGTTTGGAGGTGTTGCCGCGGGCGCCCTTGACGGTGCGGGCCTGCGTCGCCTTCATCGTCGTGAGCTGCTCTCTGATATCGTCCGTGAAGAACTTTGCGTTGTAGCCGAGCGTGAAGTTGGAGTAGTCCTTGGGAAGGCCGTACAGCTCGACCTTCTCGCCCTTCGCATTGTAGAAGCCGGGCGCCGTGACGGCGGTGCCGCCCTCGGTGAACGCTTCGCCGGCCTTCAAATACTTGAGGCTCTGGCCCATCTGATAGTCGGTCTCTCCCTTCTTGTAGCCGTAGAGGCCGAGGGAGGAGGACCAAATGCCGTTGACGTTGGCGATTTGCTCATCCGTCGTGATGAATTCGGAGATATCCATGACGCGGTTCTGCTGGACCCATGCCTTGACGTACTTCGGGGACAAATACATGATGTCCGCTGCGCCCGTCGTCGAAGAGAATGCACGGTCCAATGCGTCGAAATATCTCGTCGTATCGGCGTTGTACGAGAACTTTACGGTAACCTTTTTGTCTTCGTCGAGCTTACCCGCCTCGTGCAACTCCTTCGTGTAATTCTCAGCCCAAGTCTCGCAGATCTTGCGGTTGGTCGCAGCATCGGTATCATTACAGAAAATGTTGACCGAGAGCTCATAGGTGGTATCTGGCTTGCAACCCGCAAGGGCCGCAGCGCTACCGCAGAGCATGACCGCCGAGAGGGCAACGAGAGAAACATTTCTGACTAGTTTCCTCTTGTTCATTCCTATTACCTCTTATAATTTTTTTGTACCTGTTCTTCCACGCTCTCCTTTGGATGCCGCACTTTGCGCGTTTGGGGGTTACGCAAACCGCCGCTCCGCAAGAGACGGGAAGAAAAATGACTTCAATCGCTCTGTCAAAAATAAAAGACATTCGTGTACCGCTCAACCGTTTTTCCCCTTCGGAAAAAACGCGCATGAAAAATACACGAATGCCTTATACCATGACTTCCCCCCTGTCGTCATTGTACCGTACTGCAACCATGATAGCACACAGTTTCGGGTTTGTCAATGCAATTTGAAAAACTTTTTTGTGAAAAATTCATTTTTTCTTTAATTTTTTTGGGCGATTTCACCAAATTTCTATTTTTTGCACCCATTTCATAATTTTGAACGCACTTCTTCCCCCTCTTTTTCTATGCTTTCCTTTTATTCTGCCCCTCCTTCACTTTTGGCCCATCCCCTCACTCCGTTCGGGATGAGGAGGGTAGGGGTGTCATTTCGAACGCCGTTTCTGATTGTGCAACCACTGCGGCGGCACGAGCGCGTAGCGCGAAGTACCAAGCGAACGGAGTGAGCGCGCGGAGAAATCTCAAGAAGCATGAAAGTGCTCATATATTATAATGTATACGCGTATAAAAAATCCCTCCGCCAAAACCGATGGCGGAGGGATTTCGTGGCACCCATGTCCGAAACACGGGCTTCATTTTCAATTCAAGCGGTCGATGATGTCAAGCAGTTCGGAGATCCTGTCGAGGTCGTCCCGCGTGTAGTAATCGATGTAAATTCTCCCCTTCTTTTCGTTGCCGATGAGGGAGACCTTCGTCTTTAAGGTGCCGCGGAGACGCTCAACGAGGTGCTTCAGCTCGACGCTCGCGAGCGCATTCTTCACCTCCTTCTTTTGGGCAAGCACTTCGGGCGGGTTGAGCTTTTGCTTCACGGCCCGCTCCATATCCCGCACGGACCACCCGTTCTGCACGCATTCACGGGCGAGCTCCGCCTGTGTCTCCTTGGGGACGGGCACGAGAGTGCGCGCATGCCCCGCAGAGAGCTTGCCCTCCTGCACGAGGGCAATGACGGCGGCATCGAGGGTGAGGAGCCGCAGCGTATTTGCGATGGCGGGGCGGGATTTGCCGAGCCGCTCCGCGAGCACTTCCTGCGTCAAGGAGTACTCCTCCATCAGCCGCTTCATCCCGTAAGCCGCCTCGATGGGGTTGAGGTCCTCGCGCTGCAGGTTCTCGATGAGGGAGATCTCCTGGATCTCGCGGGCATCGAGTTCCTTAATGACGACGGGAACCCGATCGAGCCCGGCACGCACGGCGGCACGGTAACGCCGCTCCCCCGCAATGATCATGAAGGTGCCGTCCGCGTTGCGGTTGACGACGAGCGGCATAATGACCCCATGCTCCCGAATGGAGTTGGTGAGGTCGTTCATCGCGTTCTCATCGAACGCCTTTCTCGGTTGGTCGGGGTTGGGGTAAACCTGTGAGAGGGCTACCTCCTGCACGCTTCCCCCTTCGCTCGGATAGGATTCCTCGGCGTCGCTAAACAGGGCAGACAACCCTCTTCCAAGTCCTTTGGCCATAATTATTCATCTCCCTCTTCTTTTTTTAGAAATTCTTCCGCTAAGGCGCAGTACGCCCGTGCACCCGCACATTTCGCATCGTGCAACACGATGGGCTTGCCGTGGCTGGGCGCTTCGGCGAGGCGCACGTTGCGTGGAATGACGGTATCGTATAACTTTTTCGTGAAAAACTTGCGGATCTCCGCCGCGATCTCCCTTGCAATGAGGGAGCGGCCGTCGTACATCGTGAGCACCACCCCCTCCACCTCGAGCCTCGGGTTCAGATGGCTACGCACGAGCCGGATGGAATTGATGAGCTGTGAGAGCCCCTCGAGGGCGTAATACTCGCTCTGAATGGGAATGACGACGCCGTCCGAAGCGGTGAGCGCATTGATGGTGAGCAGCCCCAAGGAGGGCGGACAATCCAAAAAGATGTAGTCGTAATCGCCCTTGACGGCGTCGAGCGCCCCCTTTAAGATGCGTTCACGGCCCTTTTTGTAGACGAGTTCGACTTCCGCCCCCGCCAAATCGATGGTGGAAGGGAGGAGGCTCAGCCCCTCCAAGGCGGTGGGGAGCGCGTAGCCCTGCACCCCTTCGCCGTCGATGAGGATGCCGTATACAGTCTTTTTGAGATTCTTGGAGAACCCGAGGCCCGTCGTCGCGTTGCCCTGCGGGTCCAAATCGATGAGAAGCACCTTCTTTCCCATCGTGGCAAGGTAGGCGGCGAGGTTGACGCATGTCGTCGTCTTGCCGACGCCGCCCTTTTGATTGGAGAAGGAAATCACCCTACCCATGTCCGAAACTCCTATTCGTTTTTGTCGTCATCGGGGGTATTCGTATCCTGATTTGTATCTCCTGTCGTGTTTTCCGTCGTATTATCCGCGTTATTTGTAGGTACCATGTCTGAAGGTGTGGTATCGATTACGGGCATGGGTGCCGCGTTTTGCTCAGACATGCCCCCATCCATTCTCCCGAAGGGATTATCGGGGCTCGTCTTATCATGGCTCTCCATGTAGGCAAGAACTTCGGTATACGAGGCCCCGCGCATCAGCATATCCACCTCTTCGGTGTAGATGGTCTCGCGTTCTACGAGCACACGCGCCATGTTGTCGAGAATGGAACGGTGGGCGAGGAGGAGCTGCTTGGCGCGCTCGTACTCCGTGCCGATGATGGCCTTGACTTCCTCATCGATGATGGCGGCCGTCTCTTCCGAATAGGTGTTGCGTTCCTCGAAGTCACGCCCGAGGAACACGGGGCCGTCGCTCGTGTAGGCGATCGGGCCAAGGCGGTCGCTCATGCCCCATTCGGTGACCATCTTGCGCGCCATTTGGGTTACTTTCTGAATGTCGTTAGAGGCCCCTGCGGAGACATCGTGAATGACGATCTCCTCCGCCACACGGCCGCCGAGTGCCATACAAATGAAATCGTGGAGCTTGTTTACGGTATACCGCTCATCGTCGCTCTCGGGACGGGTGAGGGTGTAACCTGCCGCCATGCCGCGCGGGATGATGGAAACTTCCTGCACATTGTCGCAGTGCTCGCAGAGCTTGGAGAGGATGGCGTGCCCCGATTCATGGTAGGCGGTGCCCTTCTTATCGGCTTCGGTAACGACGCGGCTCTTCTTCTGAGGGCCCATAATTACCTTATTGATGCCCTCGTAGAGCTCGAGGTTGCCGATGAGGGTCTTGCCCGCACGGGCCGCGAGGATTGCAGCCTCATTGAGAAGGTTGGCAAGGTCTGCCCCGGAGAAGCCGCTCGTGATGCGCGCGATCACCTTGAAGTTGACATCGGGCGCTAAGGGCTTGTTCCGCGCATGGACCTTGAGAATTTGTTCACGCCCCTTAACATCTGGCAAATGTACGTAGATCTGTCGATCGAAGCGCCCAGGACGAAGGAGCGCATTATCGAGGATATCGGCGCGGTTGGTCGCTGCCATCACGATCACGCCCTCGTTGGTCTCGAAGCCGTCCATTTGCACGAGGATCTGGTTTAAGGTCTGCTCGCGTTCATCGTGACCGCCGCCGAGCCCTGCTCCACGCTGACGCCCGACTGCATCAATTTCATCGATAAAGATGATGCAGGGCTGATTCCGCTTGGCCATATCAAAGAGGTCGCGTACGCGCGAGGCACCGACGCCGACGTACATCTCGACGAAGTCAGAACCGCTTGCAGAGAAGAACGGAACGCCCGCTTCCCCCGCAACCGCACGTGCAAACAGCGTTTTACCCGTTCCGGGAGGGCCTACGAGAAGGACACCCTTCGGGATCTTCGCCCCGAGGTCTGAAAACTTCTTGGGGTGCTTCAGGAACTCTACGATTTCGGCGAGTTCTTCCTTCTCCTCTTCGGCACCTGCGACGTCGGAGAAGCGAACTTTAATGTTACTCGTGACCTTCGCCTTCGTCTTGCCGAAGTTCATGATCTTTCCGCCACCGCCGCTCGTCGCGCGGAAGAGCACGATGAACATCACTACGCTGACAACGAGAATTGCAATGTAGATGAAATTGCTCCACCCCGCTCCCGCATTCGGATCCTCAAATTCGATTGCGATCCCGCGTTCTGCGAGGGCTGCATCGCTATATTCATAGCTTGCATCCCCGTTGTAGGGGTTGGGCCCGATTGCCCAATAGCTGTATTCGCGGTTGTTTGCCGAAGTGTAACCGTACCAAGTGTAACCGTCGAAGCGAATCTTTACGATTTGCTGGTCTTCAGGCACGGAGCTTTCATCGCCCTCTGCGGGCTTTAAGAGCTGCACAAAGCCATAGCTGCCGCTATCCGTGCCATTCGGGTTGTTGAAGTCCCGCTTCTTCTGATTGGTGGTGATACTTGTCGCGAGGAAGTACGCCCCAATCCCAAGAACGAGGACAATGACAACCATAATGATTGCCTTAACCGTCTTGCTCAAAGTCTATCTCCTTATTCAGAATTCTCGGATTTTAGAACTATCCCAAACCCCGTCGGGGGGGCATGGGATAGTTTGTGCCAAGTCACAGTATTATTGTATCACACCCGTTTGGAATTTTCAAGTGTTTCATGAGACTTCTTTGCCAATTTTCTCAAATCTCACCAAACATTCTTAAAAACGGCAAAAAATGCCCTGTTTTGGCCCAAAAACTACCCATTTATGCATTTTTTCTTGTTTCACATGAAACATCCGCAGGATTTTCCGAATTTTATAATGTTTCACGTGAAACATTGGGTGCATAATTTTTACGGGGGATTTCCACAGGAATTCCACTTTTTCTGTGGATTACTGCTTGCTCTGTGGAAATCTACGCTCCATTTCGGTGGAAAAGGTGTAAAACAGGGTGCAAAACATAGGAAAATCCCCTCCGAACGGAGGGGATTTCGCTTGAATTTGCCTTAGGGGAGCATGAGCGCCGCTTGGCCTGCAATGAGTTTGCCGGGCATCGTCGTCATGGTGACGAACCATTCCCAATCGTAGATCTTGCTTACGACGAAGCTCGAGCGGATAAAGTTTCCAATCGTTTCGAGCGCAAGCCAATTTTCGATCCACTTTGCGAGCATCAGCAGGATGAAGAACGCGATCACCGCCTTCACGAGCCCCAGGAGCGCCCCGAGGAACTTGTTGATGCCGCGCGCCACCTTGTTCTGGTTGACGAGCGCCGTCCCCCCTCTGCCGAGCAACCACGTGAAAAACTTCACGAGAATGAGCAGCGCCACGAAGCAAATGACGACGGAGAGGATATCCGCAAGGGTGTTCCGCCCGCCCATCGCATTCGAGAGCATGGTTACGAGCCCGAAGGTATCCTGAAGGAAGGTGCGGAGCGGCATACAGAAGAAGAATGCAACTACGAGGGAGAACAGCCAGCCCGCAACCTTCATGATGCCGCGGACGAATCCGCGCCATGCGCCAAAGAACAGCCCGAGGAGCAGGATCACGAAGAAGGCGATATCGAGCGTCCAGCCGTATCCTTCAATCAATAGGTTCATGTTGACCTCCTTATCATGTCAGCTCTATTATATCACCATTTCGCCGATTTGTCATTCACTTTGCAGAATAATTGTTATATTTTCTTTGCGATTCGGCAAAAAAGAAGGCAAGGAGATTGGTATGGAATACGCATTTCATTTTTATAATACGATGGCGGAGACGGGAGTGCTGATGGCGCTTACGAAACTCTTGGGGGTGCAGGAGGCCCCGCCCGTCGTGCTGTGCATCGGAAGCGACCTCGCGGTGGGGGATAGCCTCGGCCCCGTTACGGGCACCCTGCTTCAGAAGAACGGCTTCGGGGGGTTCGTTTACGGCACCCTCAAGACGCCCGTAACCGCCAAGGAGATCGGCTACATCGAGGACTTTTTGCGGCGTACGCACCCCAACAGCAAGATCATTGCGATCGACGCCGCCGTAGGGGATGAGGGGGACATCGGGCTCGTGAAGGTGGTCTCGGGGGCCCTCTCTCCGGGGGCGGGGGCCAATAAGAAACTCGGGAAAGTGGGGGATGTCTCCGTACTCGGCATCGTCGCAAAGCGCTCCGCCTTCTCCTATTCCCTCCTCAACCTCACGCGGCTCAACATGGTATACACGATGGCGGAAGTCATTGCGGGAGCCTTGGAATCGCTTACGGAGAGCGGCGCAAAGAAAATTTGTTCGTAATTCACATTTTATTCAAACTCTTGATTGAATTATGTATCTAATTAACAAAGTGAGAAAAATTTTCTGAATTTCAACAGAGTTGTTGACGAAATTCTGACAAAAGTTTACAATAGAATCAAGAAATCAAGAAGGAGGACGGACCAATGGTTAAGACGACAAAGACCAAGACGTACGATACCGAGACCGCTACCATCGTAAAGAAGGTCACGAACGGTTACTGGGGCGACCCTGCGGGATATGAACTCACGATGTATCAGACGCCGGAAGGGGATTATTTCCTCTATGAGAACGGCGGCGAGGCATCCGAACATCCTACGGAGAAGATCACCGCGTACGCGAAGGCGAAAGCACTCAAGTGGCTTGAAGAGAACTAACGAAAAAGGCCCGTCCTCATGGACAGGCTTTTTTCTTTTTCGGAATGATTACGAATTACTCTTCGTCGGTGGGTTTTACGGCGGTGCCCGTGTATTCGGTGGTCTGTTCGGGGGTCTTTACGGACTGCTGCTCTTCCTCCGATTTCCCCAAATAGGTGCCGAAGAAGCCCGAGAACTTGCCCTTCCTGTAATCGGGAGCACTCGTGCCGAAGCTCGTTCCCGAGGTCTGCGGGGTGCCTTCCTTCGGAAGCTCCCTCCTCTGATAGGGCTTATCGCCATACTTCCTATCCCCGTTCCTGCGGTCTCTTCCGCCCGAGCGGGGCTTATCGCCATATTTACGGTCTCCATTCCTGCGGTCCCTGTCGCCCGGACGGTCCCTGCGGTCATTCCGCATGTTCTTGGGGGTAATGACGACGTAGCGGGCGGGTTCCTTCCCCTCACTCTTGGTGGTGACTTCCTCGTTGTCTAAGAGGGCGGAGTGGATAATTCTCCTCTCATAGGGGTTCATGGGTTCGAGGCGGACCCGCTTGCCCTGCCGCACGGCCTTTGCCGCACTCTTCTCTGCGACGCGGCGGAGGGTCTCTTCCCGCTCTTCGCGGTAGTTGCCGCAATCGACGACGACCCGCTTATACTCCTTCCTGCCCGTATTGGCAACGGCGCCCGCAAGCGTCTGCACGGCATCGATGATCTCACCCCTTCTGCCGATGAGCTTCTTTGCCGATTCGCAGTCGAGGTTGATGACGATCTTCTCCTCCTCCTGCGCAAGTTCGGGCGTGGCATCCGAACCGAGGAGGGGGAACAGCCCCTCCAGGAATTTTACGGCGCGCTGCCCATCCGTGAGCTTTTCCTTGACCTTGATTTCCACCTTTGCGGGGATCGAGCCGAACAACTTCTTCTTTCCCTCGTCGAGTACGGTGATCTCGACGTCGTCCCGCGTAAGCGCAAGCTCCTTGAGCCCCGCCTCTACGGCTTCCTGTACCGTTTTCCCTTGATATACCATATTGTATCCTCTTCGCGCATTATTTGCGCTCTTTTTTATCTCTGCTCTTTTTCTCTTTTTGTGCCCGCTCTTCGTTTGCGGCATCCGAAGCCTTTCTCTTATCCTTTATTTCCTTCTTGGGCTTCTTGGAATCGTCCTCGTCCTTCATCCAGGCAAGCTTCCTGCCGTACGTCTCCTTTATTTTCTGCTCTTCCTTCTTCTTGAATACTCTGCCGAGGGCAAAGTTACTGATGAGGGTGACGGCGAGGGCAATGACGCTCGAGAACGTCATATAGATACTGAATGCCGCACTGTAGAGGAAGGCAAAGACGGCATAGATGAGGGGCATCATGACGAGCATGACCTTCTGCGTCACGGCGCCCTGCCCGTCTACCGTCTGGTATTGGTTGCTTGCCTTTTGGCTGCGCATCGTCAAGAACTGCGAGAGCACCATCATGCCGATAGAGAGGATGATGAGGATGAAGTAGCCGTTGGGCGCATTCCGCTCTTCGGAGAGTTCGGAGACGAGGTTATTGTACTGCGTCTCGTTGATCACCGTGTTGAGGGCGGCCTTTGTCCCCGTATCCCTGAAAGTGACTTCGACGCTCAGCTGGCTCGAGAACGTCTTATAATCGGGCACGGGGTGGTTATAGGAGACATCGGGATACCACACGTTCTTCACCCAGAGGAAGCTCGGGCTGTTCTCGTAATACGCCTCTTTTGCCGCGGTGGACCCCACCTTCACGAGATAGCGGTTGCAGGCGACCTCATCGGTAAGCGTCTCCGCGGGCTCCGCACTTGCGGCCTGTGCCTTGATCCCGTCTACCGCTTCCTTGACTTCGGGAACGGCGAGCATCTTTTCGGTATCCATCTGATATTCGCGCGTGATGCTGCCCGCTTCGAGGTTGTAGCGGTATTGGATATACTTGTCCTCTTTGGAGACGGTGAAGTATTTATTGCCCCCGACCTCAGACATGGTATAGGTGTAATCGGTGATGGCCTCCACGACGGCGCCGTTTTCCCACTTGAGCTTGCACAGCTCTTTGAGCTCCCCTTCCTCCGTGTAGACGAGGCTGTATTGCCCCTCGCCGTCCACGATGAGCTTCCCTTCCTCATCCTTTCGGAGGGTATAATCGGGGCCGTCTATCCCGTTTTCGAGGATGGCGGCATTGTAGGCATTGGACATCTCCGTGAAGAGCTGGAGGTTGGCGTACTGCGAATAGGCGCGGAACCCCTGGAATGCCACGATGAGAATGACGATGGAGAGGATCATCGGAAGGCAGGTGCCGAAGATGCTGTACCCGTTCTTCTTATACAGCTCCATCATCTTTTGGTTGTAGGTATCTTTATCGTTGGCGTACTGCTTCTGCAGTTTATCCAAGTCGTCCTTCATGGACTCCATCACGAGATTCTGCTTGCGCATCTTCACGCGTTGGTAGATATCTAAGGGGAGGGTGATCGCCTTCAGGACGAGGGAAAACACGATGATCCCGAGGCCGACGATGCCGACGCCCTCGATAATGACGCGCGCAAACTGCCCGAGCCAATCGAGCGGAACCTCATACCCCTGCGCGAGCAGGGGGAAATCTACAATTGCGTTCAATAAGGATTGCATAGGCGATTAGATGAGCCACCTTCTCTTGAAGAAGGGGTCCGGGGCGGGATCGAATACCCGCTTCACCCTGACGAAGGGATTGCACTTTAAGAGCCTTTTGCTTCCGAGCGCGATGCCCGCTATCACGCCGTACCTTCCGATGCACCGCTTTGCGTACTCGGAGCAACTCGGCACGTAGGGGCAACGGTGCACCTTGTGATGGCGTTGGTAGAAGGCGATCATGCGGATGCACATGCCGCGAAGAGCCATCGAAGGGGCAAAGATGCCCGTGCGTAAATACCGCGCATTCTCACGCGTGAGCGTGGAAAACTCAACCTTGAAGGAGGTCTTCCCGTTCGAGCATTTTTCGGATGTCTCTTGCAAACGCGGCATAGGAATACTCCTCCGCGGGTTTCGGGATGAGGAGAACGGCGAGGGGGGAACAAAGTTCGGCCGCAGGGATGCGGTAGGCCTCCCGTAGCAGCCGCTTGATGCGGTTGCGCTGTACGCTCTTCCCATATTTTTTTCCGACGCAAACGGCAAAACCCGCTTGTTTGGCGGGGAGATATGCGAGCGTGAGCGTCGCGGAATGCAGCCGTTTCCCCTTTTGGAGGACGGCGGAAATTTGTTTGGCCTTCTTGAGCCGAAGCAATTTCACGGCTTACTTGGAGAGATGCTTTCTGCCCTTGTTCCTGCGGTTTTTGAGGACTCTTCTGCCGCCCGCGGATGCCATTCTCTTGCGGAATCCGTGTACCTTGCTTCTCTGTCTCTTCTTGGGCTGGTATGTTCTTTTCATGAAGTTTACTCCTTCTATCGGATTTTCCTATTGATTATATCGGATTTGATGCTTTTCCGTCAAGCGATTTACAAGATGTTTCTCACGGGAAGTATCAAATAGAGATTGTGCTTTTCCTTCACGTTCTGCAAAATGAAGGGGGAGACGGGGCCGTTGAAGGAAATGACGACTTCGTCCTCCGTGAGGGCATGCAGGGCATCGAGGAGGAATTTCCCGTTCATGGAGATGGTGATATCCACCCCTTCCAAAGTTGCGGGGACGGTCTCGGAGACGTTTCCTAAATCGGAAGCCGAGCGCACCCGTACCCCGTCCGCACTCACTTCGAAGGTGACGAGGTTGTTCTTATCGGCACGGTTCAGAATGACGGCACGCTCCGCGCTCGCCGCAAGATTCTGGCGGTTGACGGTGACGACGGATGCAAACCGCGTGGGCACCACGCTCTCCTTTCTGATGAATTCCCCCGTGTAGAGGCGGGAGACGAGGGTCATACCGCCCGACTGCACGAGGAGCATGCCGCCCTGCGTATAGAGGGTGATCTCCTCCTCATCGGAGGGGAGCATCCTCGAAATTTCGATGAGGGTGCGGGCGGGGCAAATGATGCTCTGCGCCTCGGTCTTTGCGAGGATCTCCGCGGAGGAGATGGCAAGGCGGTATCCGTCGAGGGCAATTGCCTCTAACTTTTCCCCGAAATCGAGCTTGCAGCCCTTCAATACGGGGCGGCTGTCGTCCTGTGCGCAGCAGAACACTGTCTCGGCGACGATCTGCTTGAGATCTCCCTGCTTCATCACCACCGAGTTTTCCCCGATGGAGAGGTTGATCTTGGGGAAATCTTCGGCGGGCAACGTCTGCATATAGGAGACGCTGTCCCGATACTTGATCTCGATGCCCTTGTCCCCCGTAGAGAGGGAGACCTCTTCACAGGAGAGCTTGGAGATGAAGTCTGAAAAGAGCTTGCCTGGGACGCAAATTTCCCCCTCTTCGAGCACATCCGCCTTGAATTCCTTCTGGATGGAGAGTTCGCCGTCCGTTGCGAGCAGGGATACCCTGTCCTGCAGGGCGGTAATTTTGATGCACTCCATGATGGGCGCCGTGGTCCTTGCCGAGCAGGCCTTGCTTACCTTTGTCACCGCCTCAAAGAGGTTGAGCCCTCCCGATACAAATTTCATGAGTTCCTCCCTTATTGTTGTTGTTATAATAGAAATATTATAATAATAGTAGTAATAGGGGCGGTGGAAATGTGGATAGCTCCCTTTAATTCCCGCCGTACTCCTCTATTATATAGGAAACGGAGAAAAAATTCAAGCAATTTCCCCCGATTTCACAAAACCTGCATAAAAATAGCCTGTGGAAAGATGCGTTTTTTTGTGTGGACAGGCTGTTGGGAACGATGTGGAGGGAAGAGGGGCAGTGGAGAGCGGATGTGGGGAAGGGAAGGGGGAGAGCGGGGAGGCCCGCGGCTATCCCGAATAAGTTGAAGTGTTTTCAACGTACCCACAAACTCTTTCCACAATGTGAGAAACTTTTCCCTCATATGGTTGATAAAATTCGAAGAGTGTGCTATAATCGGAATATGGAAATCAAAGTTTCCCTCGCAGAGAGCTTCGTGAACGCCAACCGGGAGCAATTTGATGCCTTTGAGGAGCTGCTTCTCTTCTACAACAAGAAGTTCAACCTCACCGCCATCACCGAACACGAGGAAGTTTTCTACAAACACTTTGTGGATTCGGTTGCGGGAGCGGATCTCTTTCCCGAACATGCACGGGTCGCCGAAGTGGGCTCGGGCGCGGGGTTCCCCTCCATCCCCCTCATGATCGTAAGACGTGACCTTCAATTTCTCCTCATCGAGAGTACGGGAAAGAAGTGCGAATTTCTGCGTACGGCAGTGCGCGAACTCGATCTTGCCGCTTGCGTCCTTCAGATGCGGGCGGAGGAGGCGGCAAGAGGGATGTTCAGGGAAGACCGCGACGTCTGCTGTGCCCGTGCCGTTGCCCGCCTCAACACCCTTTCGGAATACTGCCTGCCCCTCGTAAAGCAGGGCGGCAAGATGATCGCCTACAAGGGGGCACGGGAAGAACTGAAGGAGGCCGAAAACGCCATCCGCCTCCTCGGGGGCGGTGAGGCAAAGACGTATCACTACGAACTGCCCAAGGGCTACGGGGCGCGTTCGCTCGTCGAGATCAAAAAAATCAGGCGTACCCCGCTCCAATATCCGCGGGGAAACGGAAAGGAGGTCACTTCCCCCATCGTATGAAAGGACTCAGCTGTGCAATTACGGGCCACCGCGAACTGCGGCCCGACCTCGATAAGAATAAGGTGTACGATGCCTTGGAGGAGCTCATTCTCGAAGGATATACGACGTTCTACGACGGCATGGCACAGGGCTTCGACCTCTTGGCACTCGAATGCCTCGTAGACCTCAAACAGCGGTACCATGTCCGCATCGAGGCCTGCATTCCGTACATGGGTCAGGAGAAATACATGGGGAAGGCGGATGCGGAGCTCTACCGCAGACTGCTGACATGGTGCGATGAAACGCACATCTTGGGGGAGAAATTTCTCCGCGGCTGCTATCTGAGCAGGGACCGCTACATGGTGGACCGCTGCGACCTACTGCTTGCCTATATGTATAAGGATGTGGGCGGCACGGCGTATACGGTGAAATACGCCAAAGACCGCGGCATCGAAGTCCGCTTCGTGGTGTAGGAAAGCGGTACAACTTATCCACCCGTACCTCAAGTGAACCCCTCCGGGGCCTTTTTTATTTTACGGGATTTTCTCACCCTCGGAATGAAGGTGGGGATGATAGTGTCTCGCCGCGGGACGCAAGGAATGCTTTCTTCCTCCTCATCCCGACCGCCGTTTCTGATTGTGCTACCACTGCGGCGGCACGAGCGCGTAGCGCGAGTAGCGGAGCGAAGCGGAGTCGAGAAATCTCAGCCTTGCCCACCCCTTGAGGGAGGAGCGGCACAATATTGTTCAACAGCGCAGTGCGCTGTGAACTGTGCCGCGACGGGAGCGCAGACAGGCGCGATGGACCTTGCGGCGGTACCTACCGCCGCAAGGGGGTGCCCCGAAGGGGCGGAAGGGGTGAATTCTAATTGGAACCACATTGGAAACACCCCCTCACCGCCCTACGGGCGGAGCTCCCCCTCGAGGGGGGCCCGAGATGTCTCGACAAGCTCGACATGACACCCTCTCCCCCTCATTCCGAATTCATTCTCTTCATTCCCCCCAAGGAAGGGTGAGAGGATTTCTCACCAAATGGAAAGATTTCAAAAAAACCTTGCAATTTATTCGGGGGTGTGGTATACTGACAGTGCCACACAATTTTAATAAAATTCTCATACATGGCTACACTGGCAATTGGTGTATCCTTCTTTCCATGTATGAGAGAAATTGTGTGGCAACAATGATGGGATACTCAATGCGGGCGTTCCGTCGTTGGGACGCCCTTATTTTTTTGCCCGCAAATTTTGGAAAGGAGAAACATCATGAAACACAAATTTTTGGCGGTGCTGCTCGCACTCGTAGCGGCGCTCTGCCTTTGCTTCGGGCTCGTTGCCTGCAACGGCAATGAGGGCGAAAATCCCGAGGGGGAAAATCCCTCCACCGAGACGGACGGCGATAAAGATAAGGACAAGGAGAGCGACAAGGAAACAGACAAGGGGATCGCAGGCAAGACCTTCGTATTCTATGAAGTCAAGTGCGAGGGCATGGATGCGGATCTGCTTGAAGAGTATCGGGTGAACAACCAGACCCTCACGTATTCCTTCGCGACCGACGGCACGGCAACTTCGACGGCTTCCATGCATGGCATGACGGTAGAAACCCATTTGACCTACACCGTGAACGGAAACGAAGTCACGCTTACCACCGTCTCCATGACAATGAACGGCAAGGCGCAAGAGATCCCCACCCCCGCGCCTACCGCGAAGGGAACCTACGACGGCACGGCTCTTACCTGTGTCAGCACCACACAGGCGGGTTTGACGCTCATCATCGTTCTGCACGAAAAAGCGGCCTCGTGATGCGGCCGCACCCGTGCCCGCCACGGCGTCCGCGGGCTACGGGAACCGTTACGGCAAGACCCCCCACAGGCGGAGGCAACCCCCGTTGCCCCGCCTTTTTATTTTCTCGAGGATGGGGGGTACTTGCTATACCGCGTCTCCCGTTCTCTCGCCCTCGCTTCGCTCGGGCTCGGAATGAAGGTGGGGGGGTGGTGCTTCGCCGCGGGGCGCAAGGAATCCTCTCTTCCTCCTCATCCCGAATTCCTCTCTCTCCTCATCCCGAGCGTAGCGAGGGGACGGGGCTGAACGAGGATGTGGTTTTGTCATTTCGAGCGCCGCTTCTGATTGTGCTACCACTGCGGCGGCACGAGCGCGTAGCGCGAAGTAACGGAGCGAAGCGGAGTCGAGAAATCTTCTTGCCCACCCCTTGAGGGGTGGGTGCCCCGCAGGGGCGGAAGGGGTGAATTCTAATTGGAACCACATTGGAACCACCCCCTCACCGCCCTACAGGCGGAGCTCCCCCTCGAGGGGGGCCCGAGATGTCTCGGCAAGCTCGACATGACACATCCCTCTTTCAGCCTTTCTTTTCTTCCTTACCCTTTCCCCCTCGCGAGCGAGGGGGAAAGGGTAAGGGGATGGAGGAGTCATATTCGACTATATCCTCTTACAGCGCATTTTTCTTCCCCTTCCCTTTTCTCCGCGCCTATGGCGCGGAGAAAAGGGAAGGGGAGCTTCTGATTTCTTGAGCGCAACCTCTTGCCCCACGGATGTGTTTTCTCAAAACTCAACCCCAAAAGGCTCCCGCGGGAGCCTTTTTTACTTTTTTCTTTTCTCTTTCTTTTTTCCGCGCCAACGGCGCGGAAAAAAGAAAGAGGGGGTGGGGCTTGTCATACTTCCTCTTTCCTTATCCCGAGCGTAGCGAGGGGACGGGCGGGGCCACTCCCCATCATATCCATCAAAAATCAGGCAAATTTGTCAAGATCCGACATCGTTCTCATACAAAGGTGCGCTATACTATCCCAAAAGGAGAAAATATGGCATACGAAAAACGGGTGTTGGTCTTGAAACAGGTAAGGCGGGGGTTCACCGCAGACGGCGGGGCGCTCAGCGGGGCGGTGTATGCGGAGCGGCTCGGAGATATGCTCACCGTAACTCCCCGTCTCGTGGGAATCGCCCCCGTAAAAGAGGGGAGATACGCCCTCGTCCTCAGCATCGAGGGGGAAATATTCGTTGCCGAACTCAAGGGCTCCGCTCCCGTAAAGATCGAGAACGTCCCCTCCATCCGCCGCGGGCTCTCCGTGCTCCTCGTCTTTTGGAAGGGGGAGGCGAAGCCCATTGCCTTTGCGAGTGCGGGCATTGCCTCTCCCGATTACACTCCCCTCCTCGAGGCCTTCAACGGCAGAAAGCCCGCCGTACCCATGCCCCCCAACGAGCTCCCCGTCCCCATGCCCAATGTGCCCGTGGCGCCCACCGTGCCCCTTCCCGGAGAGGAGGAAGAGGAGCCCCCCTTTCGGGAGAACGATTACGACGATGAGGCGATCGCAGACGCAAACTACTTCGATGATGAAAAAGTGCAAGCTGACGGCGATGCGGAAGGATACGGGCCGCATGCGGAGAGCGGAGGGCAAACTTGCGGCGATGAAGGGGTATCTGATGGCTTCCTCCGCCCGCAAGGCTCCCTTACATATTATAATAGCATCCGAGGCCGCCTCGAAGAGGCGTTTGAGAAGTTTCCGAAGGACGAACGGCTGAGGGGGGTATTCCCCCATTCCGAATGGGTGAAGCGGGGGGAAGCGCTCATCGGCATCGTATACGAAGGGGGGCTACCGCGCTACCTCTGCGTAGCCGTCCCCGCGGAGGGGGAGCCGCCCGAAGAGATGCAGGGCACATGTGCCTTCGTCCCGGTAAGTCCCTTTTCGGATGAGGCGGGGTTCTACGTCGTCTTTCAGTCTGCGGATACGGGGGAGTACGTCACCGTATCCCAAAATTAGAGAAAAATGTCCGCGCACGGAATTTGCGCGGATTTTGTTTACTTTGCGGGAAAGGTGTGGTATAATAAAGATAGGACCAAAATTTTTCTCAACGGTCGAAAGGTTTCAGGAGGTATCAACAACAATGGCGCTTACCGCAAATAAGAAGGTACTCGACTTCGTCTCAAGGAGTGTGGAACTCGCTTGCCCCGATCGAATTGTATGGATCGACGGCAGCGAAGAGCAGCTTGCCGCGCTCCGCGAGGAAGCCGTAAAGACGGGGGAGATGATAAAGCTCAACCAAGAGAAGCTTCCCGGATGTTACTATCACCGCACCGCACAAAACGACGTCGCACGCGTCGAGGACCGCACCTTTATTTGTTGCAGAAACAAGGAGGACACAGGCCCCACCAACTATTGGATGGACCCCAAAGAGGCGTATGGCCTGTGCGGAGAAATTGCCCGCGGGAAGATGAAGGGCCGTACCATGTACGTGATCCCCTATTCGATGGGCATCGTCGGCTCCCCGTTCTCCGAGATCGGCATCGAGGTTACGGATAGTATCTACGTCGTCCTCAACATGGCAATTATGACGAGGGTCGGCCTCGATTGCTATGAGGCGCTCGGCGAGGACGGAGACTTCATCAAAGGTTTCCACTGCAAGTGCGATGTAGACCCCGAAAAGCGGTATATCATGCACTTCCCCGAGGATGATACCATCATCTCGGTCAACTCCGCTTACGGCGGCAACGTGCTCCTCGGCAAGAAGTGCTTTGCCCTGCGTATCGCCTCCTACCTCGGCAAGAATGCGGGTTGGATGGCAGAACACATGCTCATCTTGGGCGTCACCTATCCCAACGGCGAGAAGCACTACGTAGCGGCGGCCTTCCCCTCCGCATGCGGCAAGACCAACCTCGCCATGCTCATTCCCCCCAAACACTACCTCGAGAAGGGGTACAGAGTGGAGACGGTGGGGGACGACATCGCGTGGATCCGTGTGGGTGAGGACGGCAGGCTGTGGGCGGTCAACCCCGAAAACGGCTTCTTCGGCGTCGCACCCGGCACCAACGAGAAGAGCAACCCCAATGCCCTTGCGGCAACGAGAAGGGGGACCATCTTCACCAACGTCGCCATCAACCCCGAGGACAATACGGTGTGGTGGGAAGGGCTCACCAAGCAGCCCCCCGAACACCTCATCGATTGGCTGGGCAACGATTGGACGCCCGCAAGCGGCGTGAAGGCGGCCCATCCCAATTCGAGATTCACCGCCCCTGCCGTAAACTGCCCCTGCCTCTCCCCCGAATTCAACTCCAAGCGGGGCGTTCCGCTCGACGCCATCATCTTCGGCGGCAGAAGGGCAACGACTACCCCCCTCGTCTACGAATCCCGTGATTGGAACCACGGCGTATTCGTGGGCTCCATCATGTCGAGCGAAACGACTGCGGCGGCGACGGGCGCGGTGGGCGTGCTCCGCCACGACCCGATGGCGATGAAGCCCTTCTGCGGATACCATATGGCCGATTACTTCCAGCATTGGATCGATATGAACGTGGAGGGCCGCCACCTGCCCAAGATCTTCAACGTGAATTGGTTCCGCCAGAACGAGAAGGGCGAATTCATTTGGCCGGGCTTCGGAGACAACATGCGCGTCCTCGAATGGATCCTCGACCGCTGTGCGGGCAAGGTAGGCGCCCGTGAGACGGCCATCGGTTACGTCCCGTACGCGGACGACATCGACCGTGAAGGCCTCGATATGTCCAAGGAGACCCTCGAGAGCATCCTCTATGTGGACAACAAGAGGTGGAGAAAGGAAGCGGACGAGATCGAAGAATTCTACAAGCAGTTCGGAGATCGGCTTCCCAAGGAACTTAAGGAATGCCTCGAGACCCTCAAAAAGAACTGCGACGCCTGAGGTTTATAGGTAAGAAGGCATATTTGAGGAAGAAGGTAGAACATAAGGTATCACATGACGACACGCGCGGCCCCGCCGCGCGTGTTTGGTTAAAATATTTATCGCAAAAGGGTTGACAAAAGGGCAAAAGGGTGGTAAAATAAAATCACAACAAGGGTTTTGATCCTGCATAGCGGTCAGCTCTTAGTTACTTACAATCAAATAACCGCCGAACTTAGCGCGTGGGGCGGTTATTTTTTTGTGCGTTTGATTGCGATGTATTCAATATCGAGGCGCTCAAGCACTTCGGAAAGAAGTGAAATGAGCAGGATGAAATCGAAACCGTTCATACGCATACCTCCTTATCATTGGAATATATTTCATCATATTCCCTCTCAAAGGAGCTAACCGCCTTGCAGGAACCCTTGTTGCTTAAATTGATTATACCATACGGTTTTCGGAAAGTCAACAAATATTTTTGAATTTTAACGGGGGCTTCGGGATACGGGGCCCCTCAAAAAATAAGGTGCGCACGTGGCGGAGCCGCGTGCGCAGATGATAAACCGGAACCGACGACTTATTGGGGGAAGTCAAATATTTTCCCGGTTTACCGCCTGCGGTTATGGAGGACCGCAGGTTTGTCTATATTATAATCGCATAATGTACGATTGTCAAGCAAAAAATCGCACATTGTGCGATATTTTTTTTGAAAATTTTCCGTGGGGGGAAATCGTATGGAATTAAAGGACATTCAGCGCAGGCTGAGGGAATGCGTTGCGCGGAGCGGATTGCAACAGAAGGAGCTTGCAAAGAGAATCGGGGTTTCGGCGCAGACGGTCTCCAAGTATATGAAAAAGGACATCTTTCCCGCACTCGATACCTTTGCCAAGCTGTGTGCGGCGCTCGATGTGAAGGCAGATTACGTCCTCGGCCTCTCCGAGTATTGATGAGGACGGGGGTTTCGCCCAACATGTCACGTCTCTCTATTTTATTAAGGAAAGAGGTTGCCCAAATTTTTCCGAAAAGTGTGTGATAGCAATGGACAAATTCTTGTCACCGTGATATAATATGTCCTGATTCGGGGCGCGGGCTATCCCGCAGTTCCCGAAAGGAGATGCTATGGACCTGAATTTACTCACAATTATCGTCATGTTTGCGGTGGTTTTGGGGCTCGGGTATGCCGCACTCAACTTCTACCTCACGAAGAAGCTCGAAGAGGGGAGTGAGCGCATGCAGCATATCGCGGCGAAGATACGGGAGGGCGCCAACGCCTTCATCTTCTACGAGTACAAGATCGTTGCGATCATCGCGGCCGTCGTCGCCGTCGTACTCGCCCTCTTCATCGCATGGGAGGCGGGCATCGCCTTCCTCATCGGCGCCGTCATGTCCGCTACGGCGGGCTTTGTCGGCATGAAGATCGCGACGTACGCCAACGTACGCGTCACCAATGCCGCCAACGAGACGAGGAACATCGGCAAGACCCTGAAGGTCGCCTTCCGCGGAGGCTCCGTGATGGGGCTGTGCGTGGCGGGCTGTGCCCTGCTCGGCGCCATCATCGTATACTGCTGCTTCGGTTGGGCGGGCGGCATGCTCACCCTCACCCCTGCGGGGGAGATCGTGGAGCACGTCAACCCCATCACGGGGCAGGCGTATAACCTCTCCATCATCCTCTCGGGGTATGCTTTGGGTTGCTCCATCATCGCCCTCTTCAACCGTGTGGGCGGCGGCATCTACACCAAGGCCGCAGACATGGGTGCAGACCTCGTCGGCAAGACGGAGGCGCACATTCCCGAGGACGACCCCCGCAACCCCGCCACCATCGCCGATAATGTAGGCGACAACGTGGGCGACGTCGCAGGGCTTGGGGCAGACCTTCTCGAGAGCTACATCGGCGCCATCATGGCGACCGTCATTTTGGCGCTCGAACTGTTTGCCAATACCGCGGGCGCCAACCTTCTCATCGGGGCAAGCCTCCTTCAGAAGATGATGCTCTTCCCGCTCATCTTTGCGGGCATCGGGCTCATCGGCTGCGTCATTGGCATTTCCTATCCGCTGTTGAAGCCAAAACTCTCGGATGATCCCCATATGGAGCTCAACCTCGCCACATGGATCTCGGCGGGCGTCACCCTCGTGGGCGGATGCCTGCTCTCCGTGCTCCTCTTCAAGGATGAGGCGGCAGAGGCGCTCCGCAATGCCAAATTCGCGGCGGGCCCCGTCTCCCCTTGGTTGGCGGCGGCAATCGGCATCATCGCCGGCATCGTGATCGGTATCCTTTCGGAGTACTATACGAGTTACGATCACAAGCCCACCCGTAAGATCTCGGAGGCGAGCAAGGAGGGCCCCGCCCTCACCATTACGCAGGGCATGGCGACGGGCATGATCTCCACCATGCTCCCCGTCATTGTGCTCGGCGTCGCCATCTTCGTGTGCTACGCCATCGGCGGCATGTACGGCGTGGGGTGCGGCGCAATGGGCATGCTCTCCTTCGTCGCGGCGACGGTCTCCGTCGATACTTACGGCCCCATTTCGGACAACGCGGGCGGCATCGCCGAGATGAGCTTGCTCGATGAGGACGTGCGTGAGATCACCGATAAACTTGATTCTGTCGGCAACACCACCGCCGCCATCGGCAAGGGCTTTGCGATCGGCTCCGCCGCACTCGCCACCATGAGTATGATGTCGAGTTACCTCTACGCTGCGGCGGACCAATTCTTCAAGAACGGGCTTTTGGAGCTCAACATCATGCGGGGGGACATCATCGTAGGCGCCCTTCTCGGCGCCGCCATCCCCTTCCTCTTCTCGGGCATGCTCATCAACGCAGTTGCGAAGGCGGCCCGCAAGATGGTGGAGGAAGTGCGCCGCCAATTCCGTGAGAACCCCAAGATTTTGACGGGGGAAGAGGACCCCGATTCCACCAAGTGCGTCACCATCTCTTCGCAGGGCGCCCTTCGCCAGATGATCGTGCCCTCCGTCATTGCCATCTCCATCCCCGTCGTATGCGGCTTCATCTTCGGGGCGGGCTTCGTGGGCGGTATCCTCATCGGTGCCACCCTCTCCGCCATCATGCTCGCCATCTACACGGGCAACGCGGGCGGCGCATGGGACAACGCCAAGAAGTTCATCGAGAGCGGCGGCGTGGAAGGCGTGAAGAAAGGGGAAGAGGGCTACGATTCGGTGCACGATGCCGCCGTCGTCGGCGATACCGTGGGCGACCCCCTCAAGGATACGGTAGGCCCCTCCCTCGATATCCTCATCAAAATTATGTCTACCATCTCGCTCGTGTGCGTCGTGGTATTCCAGAACTTCAATCTCCTCTCCGCATTGGGCCTCAGCGGCCTGTTCGGGGCGTAAACATCAGAAAAACGGCGGCGCAGCGCCGCTTCGGAGGCAGGACCCATGGATTTTGTCGATGCGTTACTTGTCTGTTTCTTCCTCTTCTTCCTCGGAAGCATGCTCGGCTGGGTGCTTGAAGTGTTCTTCCGCCGCTTCTTCTCTGCGAAAAAGTGGATCAACCCCGGCTTCCTCACGGGCCCCTATCTCCCGCTCTACGGCTTCGGCGTCGTAGGTCTTTTCGGGATCTCCCTTCTGCCCATCGATACGGGCATGGCATGGCTCGATGCCGTCCTCATCATCCTCATCATGGGGGTGGTCATGACGCTCATCGAATACATCGCGGGGCTCATCTTCATCAAGGGCATGGGCATTAAGCTGTGGGATTACTCCAACCGCCCGGGCAACATCCAGGGCATCATATGCCCCCTCTTCTCCTTCTTTTGGCTCGTGATCGGGGCGGCGTTCTACTTTGCCGCAACTGAGCCCGTCATTGCCGCCGTGCAGTGGTTCGTCCACCACATCGAATTCGCCTTCGTCGTCGGCATCCTGTGCGGAATTTTCCTCGTAGACCTCGGACATGCCCTGCACATTTCCGTTCGCATCCGCAAATTTGCAAAGGACCACGAGATCGTCATTCACTACGAAAAACTCAAGGAGACCCTGCGCGAAAAGAAGGAGGAGGCGAAGGAGAAGATCAGCTTCCTCTTCCCGTTTACCTCCCTGCACGAGAACCGCGGAAAACTCGAGGAGATCAAGGAGAAATTCTCCACCGCCGTCGTCAGAAAGAAGCACGCGGACGGCCCCAAGAGCGGCCCCGATGCCGATACGGATATGAACAGTGGTGCTACTGTTGATGCTGCCGCTGACGACGTTGCCGTAACCGTGGACACCCCCGAATCCAAATCAGACATCAAAGAAAATAAGTATGAATAAGTATGAATAAGTATGAATAAGTATGAATAAGTATGAATAAGTATGAATAAGTATGAATAGGCATGCAAAAGGCTTCCCCCGCGGAAGCCTTTTTGTTTTGATGAGAAGCACCCCCTCACCGCCCTGCGGCGAAGCACCGTCCCCACCCCTCATTCCGAGCCCGAGCGAAGCGAGGGCGAGAGAACGGTCCACTCACCCCCTGCGGGGGGTTCGGGATGAGGAGAGAGTGTCATTTCGAGCTTGCCGAGAAATCTCGACCTGCTTCCGTCACGGGAAGCCTCATCCCCCCCTCATTCTCGGCCGCGGAGAAGGATGAGGAGGGCCCGCTGTTGTTCGGGAGAGAGCGCATCCACCGCACGGTGTACCTCTTCGGGGGCATGCGGCGCGGGATGCGCCTCTTCGATGTCCCTGAAAAATTCGGAGAGCGGGATGCCGAATGCGCCGCAAATGGCGCGGAGGGTGGAGAGCTTGGGCTCTGCGCCGCGCACATAGAGATTGTTCAAAGTGGACTGCGTCAGCATCGCTTCCATCGCCAAATTGTTGACGGACCAACCGCGCTGTTTGCGTAATTCATCGATGTGTTCTAAGACTGTCATGATACTTTTTCCTCTTTTGAGTTATTTTATCGCAAAAAAGAGTTAATTTAATAACCCAAAACCGTTGACAAATGAACTCAAATGAGTTATAATTCAGACAAACGTGCAAACTTTTGTCGGAAGAGCGGAAAGTTGAAAAAGCTTATGAGATGGTTTCATGCGGCGGCTGTCTATGTGGGGCTGTCGGTTGTAGCGCTTATCATCCTTCCTTTGGAGCTGATTGCGCTTTTCGTGCGGTCGCGGTTTGGGAAAAAGTAAAGCGAACCCGAAGGAGCTTGCGCGGAAAATTTTTACGGAGGTCTTGTATGAAAAAGAACACAGGTGCGCTCGTTGTCTCCATCATCGGTGCCGTCTTAGCCATTCTCGGCGGCATCCTCTGGTCAACCTGCGCGGACGCCATCGGCTCGGTGGGCAGTGCGGCGGGGGCAGACACGACGGATGCAACCATCTACCTTATCGTATTCCTCGTCCTCGGCATCGGCGGCGGCGTGATCGGGCTACTTGGCGGCATTTGGGCGTATTCGGGCAAATCGAAGGCAGTCTTGCTCTGCGTGCTCGGGCTTCTGACGCAGGTCGGCAACCTCATTGCCGAGTGCGTATCGGTAAGCGGGTTTTCGTTTTTGCTCTCGATGTCTACCCTCATGGCGATCGTGCTCTTCCTTGTAGCGGTCATTCTCGCGGCAAGAAAGAAGAACTAAGGCATGTGCCCGTCATTTACGGTCTGCGGGTTCACCGTCTACCCGTACAGCATTTGCATGGTGCTCGGGGCGGGATGTGTGATTGCGATCTTTGCGGAGAGGACCTTCCGGGGCCGTGCGGGTGAAAGCGAGGCGGGGCTATACGCCCTGCAGTCGCTGATCGTTGCAATGGCGGCGGGGTTACCTGCCGCCATCTTTGCGGATTCGCTATTCAAATGGTGGGAGACGGGGGAGTTTGCGATACGGGGTACCACCTTCTACGGCGGGCTCGTGTTCGGATGCCTGCTGTGGAGCGTACTGCTCTTTATCGGAAGGCGTCGCATCGGCGCCGTATCCCAATGGTTCGATACGCTTGCTCCCGCCATTCCCGCGGGGCATGCCATCGGGCGGGTCGGTTGTTTCTTGGGCGGCTGTTGTTACGGTAGCCCCACCGATCTGTCCATCGGCGTCGTGTTCCCAAAGGGCTCGCTTCCCTATGAGGCGTACGGCACAACGCCCCTCCACCCAACCCAGCTCTATGAGGCGGCCTTCCTCCTCATTCTCTTTGTCGTCCTTGTCACCATGCCGCGGGAGGGAGCATTTGCGCGCTACCTCGTGCTCTACGGCATGGGCCGCTTTTTCATTGAATTCCTTCGCGCAGACGATAGGGGGACCGTTCCCCTTCTGCCCTTTTCTCCCGCACAGGCGCTCTCCCTTCTGCTCATTCTGATCGGCACCGCAGTTCTCGTTACCAAAACGATCCGAAGGACGGCGAAACGAAAGGAATGAGTAAGGATAAGAAGGAATAAGCATGCAAAAGGCTTCCCCCGTGGAAGCCTTTTTGTTTTGAGAGGGGAAAGTGTCATTTCGACCGAAATGAGCGTAGCGAATGAAGTGGAGAAATCTCATGACAAGAAACCCGAGATGTCTCGACTCCGCTCGACATGACATAATGGTAGCCCGAGACGCTTCGGCGTTTTTCTTTCAATAAGCCAAAGAAAATTTTTGTGAAACAATTGACAAAACAAAAATTTGCGATAAAATGAAACTACGATAGTGCGGCTATCGATGTGTTCAAATAAGGGGGAGGGATATGAAAAGAAGCAGGAAGTATGCCATTGCCATCGCCGTTGCGGCATTCCTTCTCGTTCTCGATGTCCTTGCCCTGCTCGTCATTATTTACGGCCTGGTGGTTTGGAGCCGGGACGATCTGCGGGCGCCGCAGGCCGCCGCGATAGCCCAAGAGGACTTCGGCATTCAAAAAATTTTCTTTGCAGCGTACGGCACGACGGATTCTTTTTTGTTGAATGAAAATGTCAAATTTTCGCATGGCATTTGGTACGTGCTCGGCATGCGGGCAGACGAGGAAGTATTTGTGATCGTTCCGACAAGCGCAGAGGAGGCGCCCTATCAGGCCGAGTGGCCGTTTTCCATGACGTTTTCGGAGATGGTTGTCCGCATGAATGAAGTGGCGGGAGAAGAAGCGATCACCGTGGAATGCTTTCCGGATGATAGATTTGCTTTTCATATTTACGATATCGACTCCGAAATGGAGCGCTTAGCGTTGGCGGGGGAATTCGAAGCGCCGCCGGACTTTCCCTTTGTAATCCGTTATTTCGCCGAGAAGGTGGTGTTCTACGTCTACGAGGCGGGCGGCGAGGTCCACATATCGGCTTGCGACCGCTACCCCCCGGGCTGGAAAGACGAAGCGGCATAAGAAGGGAGTTTCACCCACCAAAATATAATTCAACACAACCATAAAAAAAGCCTGCCCGTGAGGGCAGGTACTCTTTTTGCAATTGCGATTTTTTTCCGCAGCATGTTCACATGACGACGATGTTCTTCTGCGTAAACATATCCTTGAGGTCGGCGGGGAAGTTGTCGTCGGTGATGAGGACGTCGATATCCTCAAGCCGTGCAAATGTATAGGGCATGATCTTGCCGATCTTGGAGCTATCGAGCATCATGTAGAGGGCCTTTGCCTTGCGGCGGGTCGTCTTTAAGAGGTCTGCCTCCACTTGGGAACCGCATGAGAAGCCGTTCTGGGGGGTGAATGCCGAGGCGGAAATGATGGCGAGCTCGAAGTTGGTGTTCTCGAAGTACACCTGTGCTACGGGGGATGCCGTGGAGAGATTGTCTTTCATGACTTGCCCGCCCAAGATGGTGAGGTTGACGTTCTTCTTTTGGGCAAGTTCGATGGCTACGGCGAGCCCGTTCGTGAAGATGTGGACGTTGATATCGGGGATCTCTTTTGCGAGATACATGGCGGTGGTGCCGCCGTCGATGAAGAGGGAAGTGTTCTCGTCGATGAGGCGGGCCGCCTTCTGTGCAATTTTGATTTTCTCATCGGTATGCAGGGCGGTCTTCTTGGTGTACGGTTCCCCCGAGACCTTCTGCACTTCTTTCACGGACATCGCGCCGCCGCGCACCCGAATGATGCGCCCTTCCTGTTCCAGCAAGAGGAGATCCCGCCGCAAGGTCATTTGGGACACGCGGGGGAAATAATCATCGAGCTGTTCCAGCGTGAGCTTACCGCGCTTATCGAGGAGCTCCGCAATTTCTTCGATACGTTCGCGTTTCATTTCATCCTCCTTACAATTTTTGTTTTAGTTTTGCACAATTCTAACATACATTTGAAAAAAAAGCAAGAGATTTCCAATAAATTTTTTGCGTTTTCGCCATTAAATTTGTTATAAAAAGTGAAAAATACATTCAGTAAACTTTAATTGTGAAAAATTCACAAAATTTGGTACATTTCTACGCTTCCATCTTCACTCTTTTATAATAGGGAAAGGCGGGTAAACTTTTTTGCGCCGCCCCGAAATCGGTTGCCTTTTTGCAAGCGGAATGGTAAAATAGCGACTATGGAAACACCCGCATATCTTTCGGGGCTGGATACCTGGTTCTGCTCCCGCTATTCGGATTACGCGCGCCTCGGCGCCATCGAGGGCTACGAGATGCCCGAGCTCTTGTACATTGCCAAGGACGGCAACGTTGCAAGGCGGGATCCTTCCTGCATGCGGCTCTCCCACCAATCGGACCCCGAAACGCTCCTTGCCCGTTTCAAGGAGGGGCTCGTGGATACCACCTTCACCTTCTCCTTCTATTTCCCCAAATTCCGTGCCCGTGTGCGCAGTTATTTCTCAAAGGATACCTTCGCAAAGCGCCTTCCCAAGGTGCTTGAAAGCTGTGGGGAGACGGTGGGGGGCATCGGGGAGAAGCTCACGGTGGAGCCCCGTTTCTGGAAGAAGATCGTAGCGGGGAGCCTGTTTCCCGAAAAGAATACCGTGCTCGCCGTGGCGCTCGCCGCGGGCGTCAGGCACGATGGGCTCAACGAACTCTTGGAAGCTTCGGGCTTCGGGATGGACGATGCCTCGGTGCGGGACGTCGTGGTGAGCTTTCTCATCACCCAACACATCACCAACACCGAGATGATAGCGCGGTGCCTCGCGGAGTACCGTATCACCAACCTGCCCCTCAAGTTGTGACGGGGGAAGAACGGGGCGCATACGATGGGGTATGTTTGTTTCTCTCAGAAAGGACATCGCCGCCGCCCGCGCCCACGACCCCGCCGCCCGCAGTAGCCTCGAAGTATTGCTCACCTATCCGGGCGTCCGCGCCCTATGGCGGCACCGCCGCGCCCACTTTCTCTACGATCACGGCCTCAAACTGCTCGCGCGGATGGTTGCGGAGCGCACGAGGCGGCTGACGGGCATCGAGATCCATCCCGCCGCCCAAATTGCTGCGGGGGTGTTCATCGACCACGGCGGGGGCGTCGTGATCGGGGAGACCGCAGAAGTCGAAGAGGGCGTCGTGCTCTACCAGGGAGTGACCCTCGGGGGCACGGGCAAGGAGAAGAACAAGCGGCACCCGACCGTGAAGAGGGGGGCCATTATCTCCTGCGGAGCCAAGGTGCTCGGAGGATTTACGGTGGGGGAAGGCGCCAAGATCGGTGCGGGGGCGGTTGTCTTAAAGGAAGTCCCGCCCCACACCACCGTCGTCGGCATCCCCGCACGAATCGTGCGGAAAGCGTCCTCTCACCCCCTTTCAGGGGGTTCGGGATGAGGTGAGAGAGAATGTTCGGGATGAGGTGAGAGAAAATGTTCGGGACGAGGGGAGAGGGTCATTAAGTCCTCACGGAAATTCTTTGCCCACAGCCTTCATCCTCGAAGAGGATAGCTTCTATAAAGAATTTTGTGAATACGAATAGGAGTTATTATGAAAATATACAATTCATTGACGGGCAGGAAGGAAGAATTCGTGCCGATCGAGGCAGGCAAGGTAAAGATGTATGCCTGCGGCATCACCGTCTCGGGGGAGGCCCATATCGGGCACGGCTTCCAGGCACTCGTATACGATGTCTTTCGGAAGTACCTCGAAAAGAAGGGGTATGAAGTCACCTACGCCCGTAACTATACCGATGTAGACGATAAAATTATCGCAAAGTCCCATGAGACGGGCATCCCCGCCGACAAGTACGCCGCCATGATGATCGAGAAAATTGACGACGTCATGCGGAGGGCGAAGATCGACGACCCCACCCTGTGGCTCAAGGCGACCGAGCAGATGCCCGTCATTATCTCCTTCATCTCCAAGCTCATCGAGGGGGGGCATGCCTACGAAGGGGGCAACGGAGACGTGTATTTCGACGTCGATAGTTACCCCGCCTACGGGCACCTCTCGGGCAGGAGCAAGGAGGACATGCTCGACGGCGTCCGCGTGGAGAACGATGAAGCCAAGCGCAGCCCCTACGACTTCGCCCTGTGGAAGGCGGCAAAGGAGGGGGAGATCTCTTGGGATTCCCCGTGGGGCAAGGGGCGGCCCGGTTGGCACATCGAGTGCTCCGCGATGAACATGGCCGCCTTCGGGGAACAGATCGATATCCACGGCGGGGGCAGGGACCTCATCTTCCCCCATCATGAAAACGAGATCGCGCAGACCGAATCGCTCACGGGCAAGACGTTTGCAAAGTATTGGACGCACAACGGCCTCATCAAGGTAAACGGGCAGAAGATGTCTAAAAGCCTCGGCAACGTACTTTTGATGGACGACCTGCTCAAGACGTATTCGGATGAGGCGCTCAAGTTCGCCCTGCTCTCCTCCAACTACCGCGGAGACCTCAACATCACGGACAACCTCTTCTCGGATGCCGAAGGGCACCTCAAGCGGTTCTATACCTTGATTTCCCAAATCGAGCAGGCCTTCCCCGAGGAGAAGGGCAAGGAAGGGGAGATCGACGCCGCCTTCGACCGTGCTATGGACGACGATTTCAACACGGCGCTCGCGCTCTCAGACCTCTTCGGCCTCTTCAAAGAGGCGGCGAAGTGCCTTGCGGAGGGGGATGCACGGGCACGGCGCATCACCAATCAAATCCGTGAGACCTATTCCCTCTTGGGGCTCTTCCAAACGGACCCCGAAACGTACCTCGCCCGTTTCGAAGAGGAAGTGCCCGCCGAAGTTATAGCGATCGCCGAAGCGCGCAAAGCGGCACGGGCGGAGAGAAATTGGGCGAAGTCCGATGAGCTCCGCGAACAGCTCAAATCCCTCGGCTATTCCGTCAAGGACACCAAAGAGGGCTATACGCTGACGAAGCTGTGATCCGTTCTCTCGGCCCCTTCGGGGCCTCGGAATGAGGGAAAAAAGAAGCTTGCCCTCGGCCGCGGCGAAGTTCCCGCCCGCCGCCCTTATCCCGAATCCTTTCCTCTCCTCATCCCGAAGCTCCGTAGGAGCTGAGGGGACCGTTCTCTCGCCCTCGCTTCGCTCGGGCTACTTCGTCGCTAATGCTCCTCGTGCCGCCGCAGTGGTAGCAGAATCAGAAGCGGCGTTCGAAATGACAAACATTTCCGTATTCCCGATCCAATAAAACCAAACCATAGAGGAATATCCTATGAAAATGACTTCCAAAGAATTGCGGCAAAAGTGGCTCGACTTCTACAAGTCCAAGGGGCACAAGGACGTCGGCGCAGTCTCCCTCGTGGGGGACGGCACCACGGGCGTCATGTTCAACGTGGCGGGCATGCAGCCCCTCATGCCCTATCTTTTGGGCAAGCCCCATCCCCTCGGAAAGCGGCTGTGCAACGTACAGGGCTGTATGCGCACCGTCGATATCGATTCGGTGGGGGATAGCTCCCACTTCACCTTCTTCGAGATGATGGGCAACTGGTCGCTCGGGGATTACTTCAAGAAGGAAAAGACGGCGTGGACGGTAGAGCTGCTCACCGAGGTATTCGGCCTCGAGAAGGACAAGCTGTGCACCACCGTGTTTGCGGGGGACGAGAGCGCTCCCCGCGATGAGGAGACCGCCTCCCTCGTGATAGGCCTCGGCATCAAGCCCGAGCACGTGTTCTATCTCCCCAAATCCGATAATTGGTGGGAGCTCGAGGGCACCGTGGGCACCCCGTGCGGCCCCGACAACGAGTGGTTCTACCCCATCCGCAACCTCGAAAACCCCACCTTCCCCGAGGATTACGTGGAGATCGGCAACGATGTCTACATGCAGTACCGTAAACTTGAGAAGGGCTATGAGCCCCTTGCGGGCAAGAATGTGGATACGGGCTTCGGCTTCGACCGCATGCTGCTCTTCTTGAACGGCCTCTCCGATGCCTACGAGACCGATCTCTTCACCGCAGTCATTGCGGAGCTCGAGGCCCTTTCGGGCAAGAATTACCACGAGGGCGGGGATGCACAGAAGGCCATGCGCATCATCGCAGACCACACCCGCACCACCGTCATGCTCATCGGGGACAGTACGGGTGTGCTCCCCTCCAACACGGGTGCGGGGTACATCCTCCGCCGCATCATGCGCAGGGCCATCCGCTACTGCCGCCAGCTCGGCGTCTCTCCGGATGCCATGCTCTCCGTCGCCAAAATTTTCATCGAAGAGGTATACGATGAAGCCTATCCTCTCCTCAAAGAGAAGGAGGCCTTCATCCTCGAGGAGATCAAGAAGGAGGCGGAGCGCTTCGATGCCACCCTCACTTCGGGCATCAAGGAATTCGAGAAGTGCGTGCAGGGGCTTGCCCGTAAGAATGAATTCATGCAAAAGTCCAACCCCGGTTACGTTCCCGAAACGGTGATCGGAGGCAAGGCCGCCTTCCGCCTCTACGATACCTACGGCTTCCCGCTCGAGCTCACCGAAGAGCTTGCCGCAGAGCGCGGCCTCACGGTGGATACGCACGGCTTCGATGAGGCCTTCAAGGAACACCAGGAGAAGAGCCGCGTCCTGAATAAGGGGGAGGCAAAGGGCGGCCTCGAATCGCATTCGGAGATGGCCGTAAAGTATCACACCGCCACCCACCTCCTCAATGCCGCCTTAAAGCAAATCCTCTCCCCCGATTGCAACCAGAAGGGCTCCAACATCACCGATGAGCGCATGCGCTTCGATTTCAACTTCCCCCGCCCCATGACGGCGGAGGAGATCAAGGCGGTGGAGGACCTCGTCAACCAAAAGATCAAAGAGGATATCCCCGTCGTCTACCGCGAGATGAGCCTCGAAGAGGCGAGAAGGGAGCACTTCGTCGGCGTGTTCGATTCCAAGTACGGCGAAGTCGTCAAGACGTATTCCATCGGAGAATTCTCCAAGGAGATGTGCGGCGGCCCCCATGTGACGCATACGGGCGTACTCGGCAAGTTCGTCATTCAGAAGGAACAGTCCTCTTCCGCCGGCATCCGCCGCATCAAGGCCATTTTAACGGAGTGATCGGGTCCCTGTCATTTCGAGCTTGCCGAGAAATCTCACTTCCCGATCCGTCATGCTGCCACGGGCGCAATTTCCCCGTGAATACGGCAAAGCGGAGCGAATTCTTGCACATTTTCAACAGAAAATATTTTCTTTTTTCCGAAAAAATCTTGATTTCGGAATTCAAAACCGCTTGACGGAAGCAAGGCGGCGTCCTATAATAAAAGGGTAATCGGAAAGAAAGGGCGGCTTGCTCCCCGTGCGGGCTCGCTTTTCCGGCAAGTACAAGGAGTACGAACTATGAAAACCTATATGGCAAACGCGCAGAACGTGGAGAGAAAGTGGTACGTCGTAGACGGCGCAGGCATCCCCTTGGGAAGGCTCGCCTCGAAGGTGGCCGCCATTCTCCGCGGCAAAAATAAGCCCGACTTTACCCCGAATGTCGATACGGGCGACTTCGTGATAATCGTCAACAGCGATAAAGTACTTCTCACGGGAAAGAAACTCGAAACGAAGATGTACCGTTACCACACGGGTTACATCAGCGGCCTCAAGGAAATTCCCTACGGGAAGCTCATGGCGGAAAAGAGCGACGTTGCGGTCTACGAGGCCGTGCGCGGCATGCTCCCCAAGAACTCTCTCGGAAGGCAAATGATCAAGAAGTTGCACATCTTTAAGGGTCCGGAGCACAACCACGCGGCGCAGAAGCCCGAAGAGCTCAAATTATTTTAAGGTGAGGGGATAGAAAATGGCAAAAGCGACCATGAAGAAAAAATTGCAGTTCTGGGGTACGGGCAGAAGAAAGAAGGCGATTGCGCGCGTGCGGCTCATTCCCGCAGGCAGCGGCAGCATCGTGATCAACGACCGTTCCCTTGAAGATTATTTCCCTCAGGGTACCACGCAGTACGTCGTAAAACAGCCCCTTGCCCTGCTCGGCGCAGAGGGCAAGTATGATATCATCGTCAACGTCATCGGCGGCGGATTTACGGGCCAGGCGGGCGCCATCCGCCTCGGCATCGCAAGGGCGCTCCTCGAAGCGGAGCCCGATTGCCGCCCGACGCTCAAGAAGGCGGGCTTCCTCACCCGCGATCCCCGCGTCAAGGAGAGAAAGAAGTACGGCCTCAAAAAGGCACGCCGTGCACCGCAGTTCTCCAAGAGATGAGAAATTCAAAAACCGACCGCAACGGTCGGTTTTTTGTTATGTTGCTCTCCCCTCATCCCGAAGCTCCGCAGGAGTTGAGCGGATTCTCTCGGCCCCTTCGGGGCCTTGGAATGAGGTTGGGGGGGCGGTGCTTTGCCGCGGGGCGCAAGGAATTCTCTCTTTCCCCTCATCCCGAAGCTCCGCAGGAGCTGAGGGGACGGCGCTTCTTATCCGTCATACTTCCTCTCTCCTCATCCCGATCACGCGCGGCTTCTGTTGCTTCTAAGCGTGACACGGGCCCGCAGGGCGAAGTAACCCCCGCAGGGGGTGAAGGCTAGATAAGATCGAATACATCGCAGTAAAACGCTCAAAAAAATAACCGCCCACAGCGTCTCAAACTCGGCGGTTATTTTTTAATAACGCACGGGGCTGACCGCTAAGCAGGGTCAAACCCTTGTTGTGATTTTATTGTAACACCTTTTTCTCCCGTTGTCAACACTTTTACGGGTCATTTTTCCCATCAGCCCCTTTTGGCCTTGGATTTGGCGTGCTCGTGGCGGGCGTAGAAGCCGTCGATGGCGGAACCCGAAGGGGAAGGCGGGGCCTGCTGCTCCCCGTACGAGGGGGCGAGGAAGGCGGCGTCGGGCGCCCTCTTGGAGGAAGAATTTCCCTCCGAGGCCCTCATCTCCTCACGGGAAGCTCCCGTATCCGAAGGGCTATCTTCGGAAGGGGGAGGCGGGGGGGCGGCGTCGCAGGCGGCGGAGAGGGCGTCGAGCAGTTCGAAGATGCCGAATTTTTCCATGTAGATTCCTCCCGTTTTGCCGTATACGATCCCCCCGAAAGGGGAAAAAACGGCAAAAAACAAATTTTCTTCAAGAAAAAATGCGTAAGGCTTGCGGTTTTTGATTGCCAAAAGCCTCGTTATAGTTTATAATAAAGTTTGTACATATAGAACATATTTTTCCAGGTACGGAAAGGGTTATACCAATATGCGTAAATTCAAAAAGATTTTAGCAGTCATGGCCGCCGCGACGCTTGCAATGGGCACCTTGTCCCTTGCGGCATGTGCGGGTGAATTCGAAACGCCCACCGGCATCCCCACGGGCGACGTCTCCTCCAACGGCGGATTCGTGGTCTCTATCGGGGATAATTCCACGGGCTACTACTACTTCATCAACGGCGTGGAGACCTATTCCTCCGATAACACCTACGGCACCCCCGTGAAGGGCTCCCTGCAGCGGGTGCTGAAGGCGGATGTCCTCAAGGGAAAGACGGATAGCGTGGAGACGGTCATTCCCTCCCTGATGGTTGCGGGGGATTACACCGCAGGCATCTTCCTCTATGGGGACAGGGTGTACTATGCAACGCCCACCAACGTACGCAACACCTCGGGCGTCGTCGAGAACACCTACCTCGATTTCAAATCCGCCAAGCTCGACGGTTCGGATATCCAAGATCTCTTCCGCCTCTCCTCCAACACCACGCCCTACCGCTTCGTGCAGGTCGAGAGCACGGTATACTGCATCTATGCGGAGGGTTCGAGTACGTACACCCTCCACTCCTTCAACACTGCAGCAAAGACGGACGTCGTGCTCGCAAGTAATGTCGGCGCATACGTATTCGATAGCGGCGATAAGACAAATTCTACCGTCTACTACACGATGAGCGTCACCGAGAAGGCGGATTCGGACGGGCCCATCTCCCAGAACTATACGCAGGTCTACCGTGTCCGTGCGGATGCGACGGCCGCTCCCTATGAATACAAGTGGGATAAGGATTGGCTCGATGAGAACAACGACGGCGAAGTGCCCTACACCAACCTCGGCACCATCGTCTTGGACGGCATCGGCAAGAACCAATTCGATGGGGAAGCGGAATCCCAATTCACCCACAGCACGGTGGCGCCCACCTCTCCCGTAGGCTATACCTACACCCTCCGTTCGTATAAGGATGGCGGTCTCTACTTCACGAGCGCACAGGTAGGCGCGGGCAACAGCGGCAACCTCTACTTCCTCGATGAAGAGAAGATCACCGCAAATTGGGATAAGGAGAAGTCTGTCTCCGTCAACGACAGCACGGACCTCCTCGTAAAGATCGCCAACTCCAACGATGCGGAATCCAAGGCGACCGACACCGCATTCTTCTATGAAGAGGGCGGCACCCATCACTATCTCTACGTTGCGGATAGCAGCATCTATCGCGTAGATGTCGGCGCAAACGGCACGATCGAAGAGAGCCTCCGCGTGGCATACGATGTGGGCACCGCCACCATCGTCGATATCGATGCAACTTCTTCCTATCACTACGTCTACTACACCCGTTCTTCGGGCAACGGCCTCTCCGTGGAGCGCGCCGTCTACAACGGCACCGTAGAGGACTACCGCAATCTGACGCTCGACGGCGATACCGATAAGCAAGCCTACGAGCCCGTAAAACTCCTCGACGTCCAGCATGCGAGCGGGTGGTACAACTTCGAAGTGTTGGATAACATCGTATTCGTAGCCGATTCGGAGACGGTCGGCGGCACGGCGTATAACTACACCACTGCCGTACGCCTCCGCAAGGCAGACGGTTCCCTCATGAACAACATCGAGATGAAGGAACTCAATGAAAAGTACGAGGCCATCACGAGCACGGATGCCGCGAAGGGCCTCTTCGGCAAACTCAACGATGTGTACAGTAACATCGACGAAGCCGTAAAATACTACTTCTACACGGGTGAGAGCGAGCTCTTCCAAGAGAATATCGATGAGGCCGTCGCCCTCGGGCAGAAGGAGACCTCCCTCTATTCCGAAGAGGAGCAGGATATCTTCAAGAACTACGTCGAAGGCAAGGAATACAAGACGAAGGAAGGCAAGGTGCTCTTCGCCGCAGGGGAGAGGACGTTCCGCTCCGACTTCCTGCTCCGCCTCGGCACCATGAGCGAAGCCGATGAAGATGCCTACATGACCTATTGGAAGACCTCTGCCCTCAAGCAGTACGTAGAGCCTACGGTGGAAGAGGAAGGGCTTGCATGGTGGGCATGGCTGCTTATCGGGCTCGCGATCGCCATCGTGGTTGCGGCTGCAGTGTGCGGCGGGTACTTCTTCGTGCGTGCAAGAAAGCAGCAGGCGCCCAAGGAGGAGAAGCTCAAGGTGGTTACGGAGGACGACAAGGACATCGACGTCTACGCCGTGGACGAACCCGAAGAGGGCGAGAACCCCGAGCCCGAGGAACCCGAAGAAGAGCTTGAAGCAGAGCCCGAAGAGGAACCGGAAGGGGAGCCCGAGGAAGAGCCCGAAGGCGAACCCGAACCTCCCGAAAGCGGCAACAACGCATAACATTATCTCCCCTTAGGGGGAGATTTTTTTGCGGTTGACAAAACTTCAAAAAAATTTTTTCATAACTTGCAAAGTTTTTGCCGAAAGGTATAAAAAAACGGTTTACAAAAAAAATAAATACTAATATAATTTATTAGCCGAGAGAGGCAGGATCCGGAGGGAAACAAATGGTAAAATACATGAAGTGCCCGCGTTGCGAACTCAACTATATCGACGCGGAGAAACAGGAATATTGCGACGTCTGCTTGAAGGAACTCAAGGGCCTTCCGAGCGACTTTGACGACCTCGATACGGACGACGAGGAGCTCCTCACCGAGCGCTGCCCCATTTGCGGGGAAAATATGATGCGCGCGGGCGATAAGATGTGCGAGGAGTGCCGCAAGAAGGCGGAGTATGAGACGGAGGAGGAGCCCGACCCCGATGAGGACGACGAGTGGCGGGAATACCTCGACGACGCCGATGACGACGACCTCGCCGAGGAAGTGGGCGAAATCGATGAGACGTTCGACGACGAGTACGACGAGGAAGAGGAAGAAGAGGAGTACCAATCGGAGGACGACGACGAGGATATGGAGTACGTCACGGGCGACGAGATCTACACCCTTGCGGGCGAGGACGACGACGAGGACGAGGACTCCGACGACGACGATTTCTAAAAACCCGATCGGCCGCATCCCTGCGGCCGTTTTGTTTATACAGGGGCGAAGTATGAATTTGCGTAAATTCTTTCGGGAAAAACTCAAAAAGCATGATGATTCCGTCAACTTCACCTGCGATATTTGCGGAAGGGAAGTATTTGAGGGGGAACGCATATGCCGCATTTGCGATGCCGCCCTTCCCCATAACAATCAGAATATTTGCCCCGCATGCGGCAGAAAGGTGGTGGAGCCGGGGTACTGCCTCGAGTGCAAGGCCCAACCCCTCAAAGTGGATATGGCCCGCTCCGCATTCGTGCATGAGGGAGAGGCGGCACGGCTCGTCGTGCGGTTCAAACGGGGGGAGAAGTACCTCTACCGTACCCTCGCAGAGCCCCTCGTGCCCCTTGAAGAGGGCTTCCATGCCGATTCCGTAGTGTATATCCCCATGACCAAGGAGCGGGAGAAGAAGCGGGGATACAACCAGAGCGAACTGCTTGCCGCCCGCCTCGCGGAACTGTGCAATTTGGAGCTTCTGCCCGTGCTCGAGAAGGCGCATGAGACGGATGCGCAGAAGTTCTTGGGCAGACGGGACAGGGAGAAGAATTTGGAGGGGAGCTTCCGCCTGACTTCCCGCAAGGCAGTGAAGGGCAGGCGCATCATCATCGTGGACGATACGCTCACGACGGGCGCCACGGTCTCTGAGATCGCGGGGATGTTGAAGAGGGCGGGCGCGGAGGCGGTATTCGGCCTCACGGTGACGAGTGTGCAGAATAAATACCCCTTCGGGAAACCCGACTCCACAACGCAAAAATAAAAACCGCTTCCGCGGTTTTTTCTTTTCTCATTCTTTTCTCCGCGCTTTAGGCGCGGAGAAAAGAATGAGAGTGTCATTTCGACCAAGCGAACGAAGTGAGCGCATGGAGAAATCTCATTCCCAATCCGTTATACTGCCTCTTCCTCATCCCGAAGCTCAGCCTCACCCCCTCATCTCGACGCTCCGAAGGAGCGGAGGAGAAGGGGGCTTCCAATCCGTCATACTGAACGGAGCGTTAGCGGAGTTGAAGTATCACATTATTATAAATGCGGAGATGTCTCGACTACGCTACTCGCGCTACGCGCTCGTGCCGCCGCAATGGTAGCACAATCAGAAGCGGCGTTCGACATGACACTCTTTTCTCTTTCTTCTTTCAGCTTTTCTTTTTTTCCATGCCCTTTCCCCTCACGCAGTGAGGGGAAAGGGCATGGGGGCATGTTCAACTCATATCCTCTCACAGCGTATTTTTCTTTCCTTTCCCATTTCTCCGCGCCGCAGGCGCGGAGAAATGGAAAGGGGGTTTGTCATATTACCCCATCCCTCATCTCATCCCCTCACTTCGTTCGGGATGAGGAGAGGGCTGTCATTTCAAACGGAGGAGAAGCGGAGCCGAGAAATCTCAGGCTTGCGATCCGTCATAAATCGGTATCCGTGAGAATACAATATCAGCGGGCGAAGGGAGGAAAAAGGGACAAAATTTCCCAAAATTCGGGCAAAACCCCCTTGCTTCCCGCCCCAAAATTTTTTATCATATAGGTGTTCGGATGCGGTTTATCACGGTACGCTTGAAGTCGGTTGCGCTGTGCGCGGCGCTTGCCGCCATGCTCGGTCTCTCTGCGGTCACGGCAGGGGCGGCAGGTGCGGAAGAGGTGTATTGGAGCGGAAAGCGCTCCCTTCCCATCTATTCGGTGGAGCGCTCCGATAACAAGGTAGCCCTCTCCTTCGACTGCGCCTGGGGGGTAGACTATACGGATAGCCTTCTCGAGACGCTCTCCTCCGAAAAGGTCCCCGTCACCTTCTTCACGGTGCAGTTCTGGACGGAGAAGTACCCCGAATACGTGAAGAAGATTTCGGATGCGGGGCACGAGATCGGGACGCACAGCGCCACCCATCCCTACATGAGCCGCCTCTCGGAGACGGAAATAAAGAAGGAACTCGAGACGTCCTCTCAGGCCATCACCAAAATTACGGGCAAGCCCGTTGAGGTATTCCGTCCGCCCTATGGGGATTACGACGACCTCCTCATCGATACCGCCAATGCCATGGGGCTGTATCCCATCCAATGGGATGTGGATTCCCTCGATTGGAAGAATCTCTCCGCCTCGGATATCTTGGAGCGCATCGCCTCCAAGACCAAGAGCGGTTCCATCATTCTGATGCACAACAACGGTTTGCACACCGCAGAAGCGCTCCCGCTCGTCATCGATACGCTCAGGGGCAAGGGCTTCGAATTCGTTACGGTGGGGGAACTCATCTACCGTGAAAACTACACGCTCGACGCCGCGGGGCGGCAGATCCCGAACGGGGCGGCGTAGATTGATCAGAAATACTTGGAGGTACCTATCATGGAATACGCAGCGGAAAAGAACAACAAGGTCTACATCTATGGGGAAATCGTAAGCGAAGCCACCTTCTCCCATGAGGTCTACGGGGAGGGATTCTATGAGTTCTTCGTGAAGGTGATGCGCCTCTCGGGGCAGGCGGATATCCTGCCCGTCACCATTTCGGAGCGGCTCATCCGCGGGAGCGGCCTCAAAGTGGGGAGCATGCTCTCCGCCGTGGGGCAGTTCCGCAGTTACAACAAGTTGGAGGGGGGAAGATCCCGCCTCATGCTCACCGTGTTCGTGCGGGATTTAGTGGAAGCGGGTGCAGAGCGCAACCCCAACGGCATCGTGCTCGCGGGTTACATTTGTAAGCCTCCCGTCTACCGCACCACCCCCTTCAACCGTGAGATCGCAGATCTTCTTCTCGCCGTCAACCGAAGCTACAATAAATCCGATTACATCCCCTGCATCGCATGGGGCAGGAACGCCCGCTTCGTGCAGAACCTCAAGGTGGGGGATAGGGTGGCCCTTTCGGGCAGGATCCAGAGCAGGGAGTATCAGAAGCGGCTCTCCGAGACGGAGACGGTCACCATGACGGCGTACGAGGTCTCCATCTCCAAACTCGCCGCGGCGGGGGAGGGGGAGTTCGACGTGGACGACGCCTTCGATCTCTACACCACCCCCGAGAGCGGTACGGCTTCATAAAACAGAAAGCCCGCAAGCAACCTGCGGGCTTTTTTATGCTCTCCGCCTATCATTTACCAAGTACAGTAAGCTGTGAATCTCATATAAAATCAAGAAATATACTTGACATTCTCCCGTTTTGGGGTATAATAGAAGAAAGGCGCGGGAGGCGCATCACGATGACATATTGTAGCAACTGCGGCACGAAACTGCTTGAATCCCAGAAATATTGCTTGGGGTGCGGCGCGAAGATCCAATGGATCATCCGCGTGGACGACCCTGCCGCATACCGTGCGGCCCATGCACCCGAACCCGAGCCCGAACCCAAAAAGAAGAAAAAGAAGTAAGCGGAGGGCAATATGGATACCAAAAAGACAGCGATCTTAGTCGTTGATATGCTCAACGATTTCGTTACGGGCGCACTCAAGTGCGACCGCGGCCTCGCCATCGTTCCCAAGACGGCGGAGCTCCTCGATGGAGCACGGGCGGCGGGCGTTCCCGTAATTTTCTGCAACGATGCCCACATCAAGGGCATAGACCACGAACTCAAACTGTGGGGGGACCACGCCATCGCGGGCACCAAGGGCGCCGAAGTCATTCCCGAATTGCACCTTTCGGAGAAGGACTACGTCGTTCCCAAGCGCCGCTATTCGGGCTTCTTCCACACCGACCTCGATCTGCTTCTCCGTGAGCTCGGGGTAGATACCGTCATTGTGACGGGGCTCCACGCCCACATGTGCGTGCGGCACACCTCAGCGGATGCCTACCAGCTCGGGTACAACGTCGTCGTCGCCACCGATGCCACCGATTCCTTCACCGAAGAGGATTACGTCTATGGCATCAAGTATCTGAAGGATACCTACGGCGCGGAGCTGACGACGGTCGATGAGCTCCTTGCCCGCTTTCGGGCATAAACGGCATACCCATGTCTGAAAGATAGCTTCAAAAAATGCACGAATCCCCCGCTTCCGCGAGGGATTTTTCATGTGGATCAGAATGGAGATTTCTCAACTACGCTTCGCTTCGTTCGAAATGACAGCCCCCCTCCTCATCCCGAGCGTAGCGAGGGGATTCCCTCAGCTCCTACGGAGCTTCGGAATGAGGGAAAAAGAAACCTGCATCCCGCCGTGACGGGACAAGGCCCTCGCCCCTCTCCTCATCCCGAACCCCCCAAAGGGGGGTGAGTGGACGGGGGGCTGTCATTTCAGCCTTTCCACAAGGGCCCTGTTGTAGGCGATGAGCTTCTCATTGATGGCCGTGTTGAAGCCGCCGCTTGCGGAAGTTGCAAAGTCGCACACGACGACGGGCATCACCTCGAGCCACTTCCCGAAGTTAGGGTTGTGCAGGATGGCGAGGTTATGCGCCCTCGCCTTATGGACGAGCGACCACGCCGCAGCCGTTTGCAAGAGGTCCTCGGAGGTGGGCGTCGTCTCGATCTGCATCACGCGGAAGCCCCCGCTGTACTTCTCGAAGTTTTCCCGTATCTTGACGCTCGAGGCATCGATCCCTTCTGCGACTGCCTCCGAATCCATACGGTTATACCACGCACTCGCGAAGTTCCCGCCGTGCTTCCTTGCGTAACACTTCCCGCGGTATGCGCTCTTCACTTCATCGAAAAATTCATCCGATGAAGTGCCCTTATCGAGGACGGGCACGACGACAGCCCCGCCCTTGGTGCCGTTTACGGTGACATCGTTGTAGGTGAGCTCCCCGAGTTCGATGTTCTCATAGGGGATAAAGTCGAGGAGGGTCTTGCCGTTCCACGCGATGGAGAAGAGGTCGGAGTAGAATCCCGAAAGGGTGCGCTCCCCCGCATACATGAGCTGGCATTCGAGCACGGCGATCTCCTCGGGATACGTTTCGAGGCACTGCAAGATCTCCTCGATGTAGAGGCTGAGCGGCCCGTCGATGAGGGAATGGCAGCCGTACCAAGCCCCGTCCCCGTAGGTGCACTTAAAGTGAAAGAGGCGTACCCCCTGTGCAAACTGCTCTGAAACGGTGGAGACCTGCGTCTTGGTGTACCGATAGGAGAGGCCCCACGCGCACTTGTAGAGGGTACGCATGGCGGGGTCCACATCCCCGCTCACGCCGCCGTATTTCTCTAAACTATAGGTGGTGGCGTCGTGGGCGCCGAGCATGGCGAGATCGACAACGCGGGGGTTGGCTTCGGACATGCCCCCGATGTTTGCCATGACATGGGCATAATTTCCGTCCTCACTGACTTCTCCCGCCCCGAGCGCCTTGGTCTGCGTAAACACGAGAATGACGATAAGGAGTGCGCACAAGACGCACCCCAACGAAATGAGTAGAATTTTCGTCCTTTTCTTCATTCGGCTCATGTTTACTTTGGGTTACTCTCACCCCTCATCCCGTTCTCTCGCCCTCGCTTCGCTCGGGCTCGGAATGAGGAGAGGGGGCTGTCATTTCGAGCGGAGCGTAGCGGAGTCGAGAAATCTCAATTAGAAGCCTGAGACCTCTCGACATCGCTAATTGTAGCTCAAAAGCTGCACTTTTCGGTGAGGTAGGCGGCGAGGGAGTCCATGGGAAGGCGAATTTGTTCCATGCTGTCCCTGTCCCGTACGGTCACGGTGCCGTCCGTTAAGGTATCGAAATCCACCGTAATGCAGTAGGGGGTGCCGATCTCATCCTGGCGGCGGTAGCGCTTGCCGATGGAGCCCGCCTCGTCGTACATGACGGGGAAGCGCTTCCTGAGGGCGGCGGCGAGTTCCTTTGCCTGCGGGGCAAGGTTCTTCTGCAGGGGGAGCACGGCGGCCTTGTATGCCGCGAGTGCGGGGTGGAAGTGCATCACATTGCGCACCTCCCCGTTTTCGAGGGTCTCCTCATCGTATGCCTCGCAGAGCACCGCAAGCATGAGGCGGTCTGCGCCGATGGAGTACTCAATGACGTAGGGAATGTAGCGGGAGCCATCCATCGGGTCTACATAGGTGAGCGACTTGCCCGAGTATTCCTGATGCCGCGAAAGGTCGTAATCGGTACGGTTGTGGATGCCGTTGAGTTCGCTCCAACCCATCGGGTAGAGGTATTGGATATCGCAAGCCGCCCGTGCATAGTGGGCAAGTTTATCGTGATCCTTGAAGCGGAGATGCTCTTCTTTGAAGCCCAAATCGAGCAGGAAGCGGAAGGCCTTCTCCTTGAATTCGTTGTAATACTGCCCGTCCGTGCCCTCCTTGCAGAACCACTGATGCTCCATCTGTTCGAACTCGATGGTGCGGAAGATGAAGTTGCCGGGGGTAATTTCGTTACGGAAGGCCTTGCCTATTTGTGCGATGCCGAAGGGCACCTTGGCGCGGGTGGTGCGCTGTACGTTTGCGAAGTTGACGAATTCGCCCTGCGCCGTCTCGGGGCGGAGGTAGATCCTGTTTTGGTTTTCATCGGTGACGCCGCGGCTCGTCTCAAACATCAGGTTGAAGGTACGGATGGGCGTCCAATCGAAGTTGCCGCAGTTGGGGCAGCAGACATGGTGCTCCTGAATGTAGGCCTCCATCTCGGCATTGGACATGAGGTCGGGGTTTACCTTTCCCTTGGAGTGGGCCTCGATGAGGTTGTCTGCACGGTGACGGGTCTTGCAGGCCTTGCAGTCCATCTTGGGGTCCGAAAACGAAGTCGTGTGGCCGCTCGCCTCCCATACGCGGGAGTTCATGAGGATGGCGGCGTCGATGCCGAAGGAGTTTTCGCTCTCCTGCACGAAGCGCTTCCACCACGCCCGCTTGATGTTGTTCTTGATCTCTACGCCCACGGGGCCGTAGTCCCAGGTGTTGCCCATGCCGCCGTATATTTCGCTGCCGGGGAAGATGATGCCCCGCGCCTTGCACAGGGCGACGAGCTTGTCCATCGTAACCGCTTGATTTGCCATATTATGCTCCCAAAATGAAATTTCAAGTTTTATTTTATTATACAGGACACAAAAAAATCGGTCAAGTATTTCGACCGATTTTTTATGCTTTCTTGCTCAGAAGCAACGGGGGCGGCGGGTCTTTTGGCAATCCTCCACCCTGCCGCAGTGGTAGCACAGTTCATTCCCGAGAGGGGCTCCCTCGCGGAAGGCGACGAGGTTGGCTACGGTGGTCTCCGCAATGGCATCGAGGGCTTCCTCCGTCAAAAATGCCTGATGGGAGGTCACAATGACGTTCGGCATGGAGATGAGCCGTGCGAGGGTATCGTCCTCCACGATATGCCCCGAGAAATCGCGGAAGAAGAGGTCGGATTCCTCTTCATAGACATCGAGGCAGGCGGCGCCCACCCTCCGCTGTTTGATGGCCTCGAGGAGCGCTTCGGCGTCGATGAGCGCCCCGCGGGAGGTATTCAGGATAATGACTCCCTTCTTGCATAGCGCAAGGCTCTCCTTTCCGATGAGATGATAGGTCTCTTCGGAGAGGGGGCAGTGCAGGGAAATGACGTCGCTTGTTGCAAAGAGTTCGTCTAAGGGCACGTAATCGATGCCCGCATCCTCTTGCGGATACTTATCGTAGGCGACGACGTGCATGCCGAAGCCGCGGCAAATATCGATGAAGATGCGGCCTATTTTTCCCGTCCCCACGACGCCCACCGTCTTGCCGTGCAAGTCGAAGCCCGTCAGCCCCGAGAGGGAGAAGTTGAATTCACGGGTACGGTTATAAGCCTTGTGGATGCGCCGCACCGAGGTGAGCAGGAGCGCCATCGTGTGCTCGGCGACGGCGTAGGGAGAGTACGCGGGCACCCGCACGACGTGGATCTTCCCGTAACACGCCCCCACATCCACGTTGTTGTACCCCGCACAGCGCAGGGCAATCACCTTCACGCCGAGCCCGTAGAGCTTCTCCACGACGGGGGCGGAGACGTCGTCGTTGACGAATACGCACACGCCGTCGTACCCCCTTGCAAGTTCGGCGGTATCCTCCCCGAGTCGGGTCTCATAGAAGGTAAATGCGATGCCGTGCTCCTTCCCATACTTCTGAAAGGCGGGGATATCGTAATCCTTGGTATCGAAGAATGCGATCTTCATAATGCCTCCTAAATTTTAAGTAACTTGAAGAATACCGTCGCGAGGAAGGTGCCGCTCCCCACGAGCAGGAACCACTTGAGCAGGGAATAGCCGTAGCCCGAGGGCAAGAAGTAGGTCGCCGCAAACACCGCCCCCACGCAGAGCAGCCCCACGGGAAGGCGGAGAAGGGATCTCGCCCTGAATTTGGGGGCATCATATTTGAGGAAGGAAGTGAGGGGGAGGAAGAAGGCCCCGCCTGCGACGAGGGCGGTCATGTGAATGTAATCCGAATTGTTGGCAAAGGGGGCAAGCAGGAGGCATACGGCGGCAATGCCCATCAGGATGAAGTGGCGGGCGCCGTAGCACTCTATGAAGATGAGGTGCCAGAAGACTGCGATGATGGTGCCGAACACGATGCCCGCCAAGAGGTCGGTGGGGTAGTGGACGCCGAAGTACAGCCGTGAGCAGCACACCAATAAGATCCAGAGAATGGAGGCCAAAAAGGCCGCGATCTTCTTCTTGCCCTTGGCGCGGAGGGAGATCGCAACGAGGGCGGAGGTCGTCGCCTGTGCGTGTCCGCTCGGAAAGGAGAGGTTATCCCCGAGGTTCGCCGTCGAGAAGAAGGGGGTCTCCACCCATCTCAGCTCCACGACGCCTGCGGCATACGGGCGGGGGCGGTGTACCCCCACCTTCATCATGCTGTTTAAGGGAGCGGAGGTGAGGGCGGTGAAGAAGAGCTGTTCCGCACGGGATCCGAGCAGCCACCAGAGGAGCAATACGATGCCGCCCACGGCGATGCCTTCCCCGAAAAAGGAGATAATGCCGAATACGTAATCGAGTGCGGGAGAGCGGAAGCTCTCAAAGAATTTCAAAATCGCAGTATCCATACCTTGATTATAGCACATTTTCCAAAAAAACACCTCTTAAAAACTATCATTTTCCAAAGAAATATGTTATAATAGATTTGTATCGGATTTTTTTATATACGAAATGGGGTACGGTTATGGCGGAAGCGGAAAATTTTATCCAACAAATCATCGATAGCGACCTCGAAGCGGGGAAGGTGAAGGCGGTGCAGACGCGCTTCCCGCCCGAGCCCAACGGCTATTTGCACATCGGGCATGCCAAGAGCATGTTCGTCAACTTCGGCACCGCGCAGAAGTACGGTGGCAAGTGCAACCTCTTCTTCGACGACACCAACCCCTCCAAGGAAAAGACGGAGTACGTCGATGCCATCCGTAAGGACATCGAGTGGCTCGGGTACCGCTGGGAGAGAGAGGTATACGCCTCCGACTTCTTCGACGTCATCTACGACTTCGCAGAGCGGCTCATCGAGATGGGGAAGGCATTCGTATGCGACCTCTCCCCCGATGAGATCCGTGAGACGCGGGGCACCCTCACCGAGCCCGGCACCGAGAGCCCCTACCGCAACAGGACGCCCGAGGAGAACTTAGCTCTCTTCCGTGCAATGAAGGCGGGCAAGTATGCGGACGGCGAGAAGTGCCTTCGGGCGAAGATAGACATGGCATCTCCCAACGTCAACTTAAGGGACCCCGTCATCTACCGCATCCTGCATGCCACCCATCACCGCACGGGGGACAAGTGGTGCATCTACCCCATGTACGATTACGCCCACCCCATCTGCGATTACATGCAGGGCGTCACCCACTCCCTGTGCACCCTCGAGTTTGAGGATCACCGCCCGCTCTACGATTGGGTGGGGCTCACCCTCGGCTTCAGCCCCAAGCCCCGCCAGATCGAATTCGCGCGGCTCAACCTCACCAACCTCGTGATGAGCAAGCGGTACTTAAAGAAGCTCGTCGAGGAGGGCTCGGTGCACGGATGGGACGACCCCCGTATGCCCACCTTGGCAGGGCTTCGGAACCGCGGCATCCCCGCGGGTGCCATCCTTGATTTCTGTGCCCGTGCGGGCGTCACCAAGGCCAATTCGGAGTGTGAGATCAGCTACTTTGAGGCGGTGGTGCGCGATTACCTCAACCTCCGTGCCCCCCGCGCCATGGCCGTCGTAGACCCCTTGAAGCTCACCGTCACCAACTATGAGGGGGAGGAAGAGGTGCCCTTCGGCATCAACCAATTCGATGAACATGCGGGAGAGCGGGGCATCGCCTTCGGAAAGACGCTCTACATCGAGCGTTCGGATTTCTCCCTCGATCCGCCCCCCAAGTATTACCGCTTGAAGCTCGGCGGCTACGTCCGCCTCAAGAGCGCCTACATCGTCCGTGCGGACGAAGTGGTCACCGACGCTGCGGGCAACGTCACCGAAGTGAAGTGCACCTACTTCCCCGAAAGCCGCAGCGGTTCGGATACGAGCGGCATCAAGGCAAAGGGCGTCATTCACTGGGTGAACGCAGAGCGGGCGGTCGATGCAGAACTGAGGCAGTACGATCACCTCCTCCGCGATGCCGAATACGCGGGGCAGGATTTCTCCGAACGCATCCGTCTCGACAGCGAACACATCTTCCATGCCAAGGCGGAGCCCGCCCTCCTTGCGGCGCCCGAGGGAGAGGTATTCCAACTCATGCGCACGGGGTACTACAAGAAGTGCACCGAGGACGATAGGCTCGTCCTCTCCGAAGTGGTCTCCCTGAAGGACAACTTCAACAAATAGAGGAGGTTTCCCTTGCTGAACAATTTACTCATTTCCAATGAAGCCCTCACGGGAATTCTGATTGCCGCGGCATGCGTATTTGGCATTTGCTGCTGCCTCTACGGCGCATTCCGCAAGTTTACGCAGATGAGCTGGCTGGCATGGCAACTTCCGCTCGCCGCCGTGCTCACCGTCTCGGGCGCCATCCTCTTTGAAAAATTCGGCGGGGGGGCCGGGGCCACGGTGGGGTTCATCGTCTCCGCCGTCATTCCCTTCGCCGCGGGCGGCATCGTGCTCGGCGCGGGGGGCCTCATCCGTTGGGGGATGCACAAGAGGTATCAGCCCGCACCTACCTTCTTCCGCGTATGCGACCGTATCTTGGGGGCGCTGACGGCCGTTTTAGACCTCGTCGTCATTCTCCTCGTGCCCGTCTCCTTCGCCCTTCCCTTCCTCAACCATGTGATGCCCATCGAGATCGTAGACATCGTGTGGAGGATGCCCATTTGGGAGATCGTCTCTCCCTACCTCTTCGACCTCTTTACGGTTACGGTCTTTATCCTGTTCCTCCGCTTGGGGTGGAGAGTGGGCTTTGCGAGGACGCTCCTCGGGTTCATCCTCCTGCTTGCGACGCTCGTCTCCTTCTCGGTCTCCCTCTACGGTATTTTGGGGTGGGATTTCCTCAGGAACGTTGCGGCGGGCGTTGCGGGCTGGTTCCCCAACATGAGCCCCGTCGCCGCCTCCCTCATCGGGGACGCCATCGTGCTGTTCGTTACCTTCCTCCTGCTCTTCGTGGCGCTCTGCCTTATCTTCTGGCCGCTCGCCGCCCTCATCCGCAGGATCCGCTACGTCCGTGCCGTCGCCATCATCGATGGGTTCTTGCTCGCCCTCATCTCCTATGCCTTCATCTTCGCCCTCGGCTGCGTATTCGATTTCACCGTCCACTACCTTGCAACGGGCGCAATAGGCGGCCTGATCGAAGGATTGCCGGGCGGCGTGGGCGGCGCCCTGGAGGGAATTACGGCTACCTTGCAGACATGGGGGGAGGGTTTCGTCTCCATGCTCCGCTCCGCACCCTATTCGAGGATGCTCTACGATTGCAACCTGTTCACATCGCTCATCGGCGGTTGACGCATGAGGGGCGGGGAGTTTGCGCATACTCTTTTTCAGAATGACAGCTGAATCCTGCGCACTGCTTTCCGCGATCAATACCCTCTGCAAGGGGGGCGGGTTTACGGTGGTGGAGGAGCACGAACTTGCCTCCGCCCTTCCCGAAGGGGCCTCCCTTCGCCCCCGCCTCGAAGAACTCTCCGAACGGCGGCTCATCGAGATCCGCTATGCCGAAGAGGGGACGTACTGCATCCGCGTCCTTGCGGCGGGAAGGGAATACCTGCCCCGCCTCAAACAGGATGCCAAGGAAGCGGCGCTCGAACGGACGCGCGTCGCCCTGTGTGCCGCGCTCGGCGGCGCCTTGGGCGGAATGTTCAGTGTGCTCGTGTTCGCCGCCCTCCTTCTCTGATATGTACGATTCACGGCTATCCAAGCGGGAGAACGCGGTCATGGGTGCCGTGTTTTCCCTTTCACAGGGGAAAGTCCGCTTTCTCGTCTCTCCCTATGAACTCCTCAACGTCCTCCCCAAGGGCTTCGATGAGGAGAACGCGGAGCGCGCCCTCTACTCCCTTCAGCTCGACGGGTTCTTCGAACTCGACCTCTGCGACAGGAAGGGGGAAAAGACCTATTGCATCCACATGCGGGAGGCGGGGCTCAACTTCAAAAGGAGCGACGTCGCCCGCCGCCGTACCCTCGCCGCAAGGCTATTTTTGGCCGCCGTCTGCGGGGTACTCTCCGCCGCCCTCGGGCTCATCTTAAAACTGCTTTTATCCTGAAAAAGGCTTGACATCTCCCCGCACAGCGCGGTATAATAAAACAAATGTTTTGCTTCGAGGGGCCATGGAACACTTCGATTTCAAACTTCATGCGCCGTTTGCGCCCACGGGGGACCAGCCCGAGGCGATAAGATCTCTCACCGAGGGAGTGCTCGACGGCATCCGTACCCAGGTGCTCTTGGGGGTGACGGGGAGCGGAAAGACGTTCACGATGGCGAACGTCATAAAAAATGTGGGCCGCCCCGCCCTCGTGATTGCCCACAACAAGACGCTCGCCGCCCAGCTCTGCAATGAATTCCGCGAATTCTTCCCCGAAAACAGGGTGGAATTCTTTGTCTCTTATTACGATTATTATCAGCCCGAGAGCTACATTCCTTCCACCGATACCTACATCGAGAAGGATATGTCCATGAACGATGAGATAGATAAGCTCCGCAATGCCGCCACCTGCTCCTTGGGGGAGCGGGACGACGTCATTGTGGTCTCCTCCGTCTCCTGTATTTACGGCCTCGGCGCCCCCGAAGAGTTCTTCCGCCTCGGCATCTCCCTCCGCCCGGGGCAGCAAATGGAGCGGCAGGAGCTTCTATCCCGCCTCGTCGATATCCAATATTCCCGCAACGATATGGATTTCAAGCGCTCCACCTTCCGCGTGCGGGGGGACATCGTCGAGATTTTCCCCGCATCCAATTCCGAAGTTGCCGTGCGGGTGGAGTTCTTCGGGGATGAGATAGACCGCATCTGCGAAGAGGATGTGGTGACGGGAAAGATCGTATCCACCTTAAAGCATGCCGTCATTTTCCCCGCAAGCCACTACGCGGTGGGCAGTGAACGGCTCACTTCCGCCCTTGCGATGATCGAAGAGGATTTGGAGGGGGAAGTGAAGGCGTTTGAGGCACAGGGCAAGCTCCTCGAGGCCCAGCGCCTCCGCCAGAGGACGGAGCACGACCTCGAGATGATGCGGGAGATCGGGTATTGCTCGGGCATCGAGAACTATTCCCGCTACTTCGATGGGAGGCGCCCCGGAGAGCCCTCCTTCACCCTCCTCGATTACTTCCCCCAAAACTTCCTCGTCTTTATCGACGAGAGCCACATGACAATTCCGCAGATCCGTGCGATGTACAACGGGGACAGGGCGAGGAAGATAAACCTCGTGGAGTACGGCTTCCGCATGCAGTCCGCATTCGACAACCGTCCCCTGACGTTTGAGGAATTCGACGCCCGCGTCCCCCAACTCATTTGCATTTCGGCGACCCCCGCCCCCTACGAGCTCGGCATCGCGGGCAACGTCGTCGAGCAGCTCATCCGCCCCACGGGGCTACTCGATCCCGAAGTCACCGTAAAGCCCACCAAGGGGCAAATCGACGACTTGCTCTCCGAAGTGAGGCGTACGGTGGAAAAAGGGGGCAGGGTACTCGTTACCACCCTCACCAAGCGTATGGCGGAGAGCCTCACCGATTACATGAAGGAGGCGGGCGTCAAGGTCCGCTACATGCACTCGGATATCGATACCTTGGAACGCATCGACATCATCAACGGCCTCAGGAGCGGAGAATTCGATGTGCTGTGCGGCATCAACCTGCTGCGGGAGGGGTTGGATCTGCCCGAAGTCAAGCTCGTCGCCATCCTCGATGCCGATAAGGAGGGGTTCTTGCGCAGTGAGACCTCCCTCGTGCAGACAATTGGCCGTGCCGCCCGCAATGCGGAGGGGCATGTCATTATGTATGCCGACGAAATGACGGGGAGCATGGAGCGGGCCATCGGGGAGACCAACCGCCGCCGCACCGTGCAGAAGGCATACAACGAGGCGCACGGCATCGTGCCCAAGACCATCATCAAGGAAGTCAAATCCACCCTTTCGATTACGGGCAAGCCCAAGAAAGGGGCGGAGCTCGCGTATAAGGATATCCCCGAGGAGATAGAGAAGCTGAAGGCGCTCATGCGCATCGCTTCCAACGCCCTCGACTTCGAAAAGGCCATCGAGATCCGTGAGACCATCAACGAACTCAAGCGCCGCATGAGAAAACAGAGCTGAAGAGAGGTTACAAATGAAGATAGCCGTCGATATCGATGATACGTTGAACATCGTAGACCGCGTGGGGCGGGCCTCCGCCTACATCGAGCGCAAGGGCCTCGATTTCCACCTGCAGAGGGAGTTTGCGGGCTCCATGTTGGAGGTTTTCGATTGGAAGGAGGAGGACGTGATTGCCTTCCTTCGGGATGGGGGCATCGCCACGTTTACGGAGGCCGATGCGCGTAAGGGCGCCAAGGAGGCCCTCGAAGGGTGGAGAAGGGACGGCCACGAAGTCGTCATTGTAACCGCCCGCGATAAGGAGTGGTTCGGCAACGCCGAGAAGGTCTCCCGCGATTGGTTGGAGAAGCGCAAAATTCCCTACGATGAGTTGGTCGCCGAAATCCCGTTTTGGGATAAAGGGGCGTACTGTCACGAACATGGCATCCCCATTTTGGTTGACGATAGCTTGGAGGCCTGCCTCAGCGCCCAGAATTTGGGGGTGTACGCCGTGCTCGCCGTGGGCAAGCACAACGTCCACCGCGCCCGTGAAATTCGCTACGGCGGGGCCAATTGGCGCCAGCTCGACGCCACCGTCCGCCATTTGCTTTCCATCTTAAAATAGGCCTCCCCCATCCCTCATTCCGAGGCCCCGAAGGGGCCGAGAGAACGGGATGAGGAGAGAGGAAGGATGAAGAGAGAGGAGGCTCCGTTTCTCCGCAGCCTGTCCCCTCACCCCCTACGGGGGTTCGGGATGAGGAGAGAGAGGAGATTCCGTTCCTTCGCGGCCTTGTCCCCTCAGCCCCCTCATTCCGCTCGCCGCTCCTGATTCTGCAACCACTGCGGCGACACGAGCCCGCCGGGCGAAGTAGTCCGTCCCCACCCCTCATTCCGAGGCCCCGAAGGGGCCGAGAGAAGGGCGAGAGAAAAGTAAGTAAAAATAAAAAACCCAAGAGGAGTTTCCGTATGGCGGGCAGTGATTGTTTTGTCTACATGATGGCAAGTCCGGATAATTCGATGCTCTATATCGGCATGACGCACGACCTTGCGCGTCGGGTGTATGAACACAAAAACGGGGTTTATGATGGGTATACCAAGACGAATGGGTGTACGAAGTTGGTGTACTATACGCAGTTCCGCATGACGGTAGACGCCATAGCCTGCGAGAAACGCTTTAAGAAGCTATCCCGTGCGAATAAGGAAGAATTGGTTGTTGAGCAGAATCCAACGTGGAGGGATCTATCCGAGGATTTCTTTTGATTGCCCCCTCCCCTCAGCTCCTACGGAGCTTCGGGATGAGGAGAGAGAGGAGGGATGAGGTGAGGAAGAAAAGAGGATGAAGAGGGGGGAGAGAGAAGAATTCCGCTCCTTTGCGGCCTATCCCCTCACCCCCTACGGGGGTTCGGGATGAGGAAAGAAAAGAGGGGTGAGGAAGGGGAGAGGGCTGCCACTTGCGGCATGAGTAAATTTCTTTTTCCCTCATTCCGAGCCAATCCCCCCCTCATTCCGAGGCCCCGAAGGGGCCGAGAGAAGAGTGAGAGAAGAGGAAAAATAAAAAAGCATATGAAAGAAGAAATATTTGTCAAGGGTGCAAAAGAGAATAACTTGAAGAACATCGATGTGCATATCCCGCGCAATTCGCTCACCGTGTTTACGGGGCTTTCGGGCAGCGGGAAATCTACCCTTGCCTTCGATACCATCTTCGCAGAAGGTCAGAGGCGGTACATGGAGAGCCTCTCCTCCTATGCCCGTCAGTTCCTCGGCATGATGGAGAAGCCCGATGTAGAGAGCATCGACGGCCTCTCGCCCGCCATCTCCATCGACCAAAAGACGACCTCGCACAATCCCCGCTCCACGGTGGGGACGGTCACCGAAATTTACGATTACCTCCGCCTCTTCTTCGCCCGTGCGGGGACGCCGCACTGCCCCAACTGCGGCAGGGAGATCCGCCGCCAGACGGTGGATGAAATTGCAGACCGCGTGATGGAACTGCCCGCAGGCAGTAAGATCATGGTGTCCGCACCCGTCGTAAGGGGGAAGAAGGGGGAATACAAGAAGGAGCTCGCCTCCTATAGAAAGAGCGGCTTTGCCCGCGTCAAGATAGACGGCATCCTATACGATTTACAGGAAGATATTCCCCTCGAGAAGAACAACAAGCACAACATTTCGGTGGTGGTAGACCGCCTCATCGTAAAGGAGGGCATCTTAAAGCGGCTTACGGAGAGCCTTGAGACTGCCCTGAAACTTGCAGACGGCCTCGTTACGGTGGACTGCGAGGGGGAGGAGACGCTGTATTCCTCCCGCTACGCCTGCCCCGACTGCGGCATTTCCATCGAGGAAATCGAGCCCCGCCTCTTCTCCTTCAACACCGTGTGGGGGGCATGCCCCACCTGCTCGGGGCTCGGGTTCACCCAAAAGGTGGATGCCGACCTCATTTGCCCCGACCGCACCAAATCCCTCCGCGAGGGGGCCATCCGCATCAGCGGTTGGAATCTCGATTCCTCCACCGTCACCCAAACCTACCTCATGGCACTCTCCCGCCGCTACGGCTTCTCGATGGATGTGCCCGTGAAGGACCTCCCCGAAGGGGTTTTCGACCTTCTGATGTACGGCAACGGGGGGGAGAAAATCGAACTCGAATACAACACCCGCACCATGCACTCCACCTATCAGGCGGCATGGGAAGGGTTCGTGTGCAACCTGCAGCGCCGTTACGAGCAGACCGCTTCGGTGAGCGTGAAGTGGGATATCGAGCGGTACATGCGCACGGCGCCCTGCCCCGATTGCCACGGCAAACGCTTGAAAAAGGAGGCGCTTGCGGTCACGGTAGGGGGCAAGAACATCGCCGAGGTCTGCGATATGCCCGTGCGGCTGCTCAAGGCATGGTTACAGGACCTCCCCCTCACACCCACCCAACATGCGATTGGGGACATCATCTTGAAGGAAATTCGTGCCCGCATCGACTTCCTCATCGGCGTCGGGCTCGATTACCTCACCCTCTCGCGGAGCGCCGTAACGCTCTCGGGCGGGGAGAGCCAGAGGATCCGCCTCGCCACCCAAATCGGGAGCGCACTCTCGGGAGTACTCTACATCCTCGATGAGCCCTCCATCGGCCTCCATCAGCGGGACAACGAGCGGCTGCTCGCCTCCTTAAAGGGGCTTCGGGACCTCGGGAATACCCTCATCGTCGTCGAACACGATGAAGATACCATGCGGGCCGCCGATTACCTTGTGGATATCGGCCCGATGGCAGGCATCCACGGCGGGGAAGTGGTCGCTTGCGGGAGCGTGGAGGACCTCATGAACGAGCCCCGCTCGATCACGGGAGACTTCCTCGCAGGGCGGAGAAAGATCGAGGTGCCCTCCGTCCGCAAGGCCCCCGACGGCAGGTGGCTGCGGGTGAAGGATTGCCGCCAAAACAACCTGAAGGGCTTCACCGCCCAGATCCCCGCAGGGCTCCTTACGGTAGTCACGGGGGTGAGCGGTTCGGGAAAATCTTCCCTCGTCAACGAAATTCTTCTCCCCGTGCTCGCCAATGCCTTAAACGGCGCAAGGCGGCCCACGGGAAGCCACGGAGATTTCGAGGGCTTGGAGTACTTCGATAAGGTAATTGCCATCGACCAATCCCCCATCGGCAGGACGCCCCGCTCCAACCCCGCAACGTATACGGGGGTATTCACCGCGATAAGGGAGCTCTTCGCCGCCACTCCCGACGCCAAGACGATGGGCTTCAAATCGGGGCGGTTCTCCTTCAACGTCGCGGGGGGCAGGTGCGAGAACTGCCAGGGAGACGGCATCATGAAGATCGAGATGCACTTCCTGCCCGATGTCTACGTCCCCTGCGAAGTGTGCGGGGGAAAGCGGTATAACCGCGAGACGCTCGAAGTAAAATATAAGGGCAAGTCGATCGCGGACGTGCTCGATATGACGGTGGAGGAGGCGTGCGAGTTCTTCCGCAGGCAGGCCTCCATCTACAATAAGATTTCCACTCTCAACGAGGTTGGGTTGGGCTACATCAAATTGGGGCAGAGCTCGACCACCCTCTCGGGGGGCGAGGCGCAGCGGGTGAAGCTTGCCACCGAGCTCTCCAAGCGCTCCACGGGCAAGACGTTCTACATCCTCGATGAGCCCACGACGGGCCTCTCGAGTTACGACGTCGATAAACTTGTCAAGATACTCCTTCGCCTGAGGGACGGCGGGAACACCGTCGTCGTCATCGAGCACAACCTCGACGTCGTAAAAGTTGCCGATTACATCCTCGATTTGGGCCCCGAAGGGGGGGATTGCGGCGGCGAGATCGTGGCGACGGGCACCCCCGAAGAGGTTGCCGAGGTGGAATATTCGTATACGGGCCAATGGCTCAAAAAAGTTCTGTGAGGTGCAAGCATGTATAATCCTGAAATGAGGCCGCTCGGGGAGGCCCGCTCGGCGATCCGCGAGGCATTTGAATATGCCAACAAGAGGAAGCAGGAAATAGGGGAGGAGAATGTTTACGATTTCTCCATCGGAAACCCCTCCGTGCCCGCCCCCGCCTGTGTGCGGGAGGAGGTGGAGCGGCTCTTCCGCGAAGTTCCCCCCGAAAAGCTACACGGCTACACCTCCGCCGCGGGGGCATACCCCGTACGCGCGGCGGTTGCAAACTACATAGAGAGCGCATTCGGGGTACCCATGTCCGCAGAAGAGGTGTATATGACGTGCGGAGCCTCCTCATCCCTTACCATCACCTTCCGTGCCATTCTGCAGAAGGGGGAAGAGGTCATTCTGCTTACGCCCTACTTCCCCGAGTACGAAGTGTTTGTAAGGAGTGCGGGCGGGGTGCCCGTCGCCGTTGCGACCGCCCCCGATTTCCACCTCGATTTGGAAGCCATCGGGCGGGCAATCGGGGAGAGGACGCGCGCCATCATCGTCAACTCCCCCAACAATCCCACGGGGGCGGTGTATTCGGAGGGGGAGATGCGTGCCCTCGGAGCTCTCCTGAAGGAAAAGAGTGAACGGTTCGGTTCGCCCATCCTGCTCATCGCCGATGAGCCCTACCGCGAACTGTGCTACATCGCACCTCCCGTCTACCCGATGTGCGTGTACGAGAACACCGTCGTGCTCTATTCCTTCTCCAAATCCCTCTCCCTTGCGGGGGAGCGCATCGGCTACATCGCAGTCTCTCCCCACTGCACGGAGAAGGAGGCCCTGTTTGCCTGCATTGCAGGGGCGGGGCGGGCCTTGGGGTACGTCTGCGCCCCCGCGACCTATCAATACGCCGTCGCCGCATGCCTCGGGAAGGTGAGCGACCTCGAGGCGTACAGGAGCAATCGGGACCTGTTCTACGGGGAATTGACGAGGATCGGGTACCACTGTATCGTGCCCGAAGGGGCGTTTTACCTCTTCGTACAGGCGCTCGAGGAGGACGCCGTCGCCTTTGCCGCACGGGCACAGGGATATGAGCTGCTCGTCGTCCCCTCGGATAGCTTCGGGGCAAAGGGGTATGTGCGCATCTCCTACTGCGTCTCCCGTGAAACCATCGAGCGCAGCATCCCCGCCTTCGAGAAGCTGTATAGGGCTTACCGCGGGTAATTGCATAGAAGTTCACCGCCTCCGCATACTGCATGCGGAGGTTTTTTTATGAAAGCAACGGGAATTGTGCGGAGGATCGATGAACTTGGGCGGGTGGTCATTCCGAAGGAGATACGCAGAACGCTGCGCATCCGCGAGGGGGACCCCTTGGAACTCTTCACCGACCGCGACGAACTCATGCTCAAGAAGTATTCGCCCATCGCCTCGGTGGAGCGCTTTGCGGAGGGGACCGCCAAATCTCTGCATGAACAGAGCGGGTATCTTGCCGCCATCACGGATAACGATGTCGTGCTCGCCGCGGCGGGCACGGGCAAGAAGGGGCTCGTGGGAAAGACGGTCTCGGAGAAGTTTACGGAAATTTTGACGTCGCGCAGGAGCTACCTTGCAAACAGGGCGGAGAGCGGGGATATCTACCCCGTTACGGTGGACGATGCGGGGTATACCGCGGAGCTCGTCGTCCCCATTGTGGCAAACGGGGATTGCCTCGGGGCAGTCGTCCTCCTCTCACAGGAAGAGGGGATAATCATCGACGGGGCGGCCGTAAAGCTCGCCCGCCTTACCGCTGAGATCATCGCAAACCAATTCGAATAACAAAAGGGGGGGAGACCCCCTACATAATGAAGCATTCCGAATTTCTGAAGGGGGTGGCCATCGTTACGGTGGGGAGCATGGCGGCAAAGCTCGTGGGTGCGCTCTACCGCATCCCCCTTGCCAACCTGCTCGGCGGGTACGGCATGGGGCTGTATCAGATGGCGTACCCTCTCTTCGTCCTCGTGCTCACCTTCTCCTCGACGGGCATTCCCTCCGCGTTTTCAAGGCTCATCGCCCGTGAGACGGCCAAGGGGACCGAAAACGGGCAGACGGTGAGAGGGGCCCTCCTGCTCTTTGCCCTCCTCGGGCTCACGGGCACCCTCTTCCTTCTCGCCGTCTCCCCCCTCATGGCAGGCCTGCAGGGGGATGGGGCGCTCACGACCTGTTACTACTTCCTCGCCCCCTCCGTGTTCTTTGTGGCCCTGCTTGCCGTATTCAGGGGATACTTTCAGGGCAAATCGGATATGGCGCCCACGGCAGTCTCCGAGCTCATAGAGCAACTCGTGAAGGCGGGGGCGGGGCTTGTATTCTCGTTTACGGCAAGGGAGGACCCTGCACGGGCGGTCTCCTACGCCCTCTTTGCCGTTACTCTCTCGGAGGCGGCGGCCCTTCTCGTGCTCGCCGTGCGCTACCGCATGCAGTTCCGCCCCAAGGCGCTGATGGTGCGGGGGATGCGGGGGAGCGAAGTGCTCTTCTCCGCCCTTCCCGTGATGGCGGCCGCCTCCCTCCTGCCCCTCTCGCATACGGTAGACAGCGTCGCCGTCGTCACCCTCCTCAAGGGCATTTCGGGGCGGGCGATCGCCCTCTACGGGCTGTTCTCGGGGAGTGCGCTCTCCCTCATAAACCTCCCCGCCGCCCTCTCCTGCGGCCTCGCCTCGGCCTCCGTACCCCGTATCTCGGAGAGCTTCGCACGGGGGGAGGAAGAGGAGGGGAGAAAACGGGCGCTCTACGCCCTCACGCTATCCCTTGCCGTCTCGGTGCCCTGCGCCCTGGGGCTGTTCTTGTTTGCGGGGAGGGTTGTCTCTCTCCTCTACCCCGCCCTGCCCATAGCCGATAAGGAGACCCTCGTTACCCTCTTAAAACTTCTCTCCGTCTCCTCGGTGACCCTTGCGGGGGTGGAGACGCTCGCCGCCTGCCTCACGGGGATGGGGCGGGCGAAGTACGCCGCCCGCTCCATGCTGACGGCGGTGCTTTGTAAGTTCCTGCTCGAAGCCCTCCTCGTGCCCCTGCCCGCATTCGGAATTGCGGGGGCGGCAATCGCGGCAAATGCCTGCTATCTTGTTGCTTTTTTCCTCGATTTGCGGTATACTGTAAAAAAAGAGGTGAAAACAAGCTATGATTACGGTCGTCGGCCTCGGCGTACAGGCGGGAGAGCTTACGGAAGGGGGCCTCAGAGTACTGCGGGAAGCGGACGAAGTGTTGGTCCGCACGAGCGGGCTGCCCTCGGCGGACAGCCTCAGTGAGGCGGGAATTCCCTTCTCCACCCTCGATGCACTCTATGAAAAGAGCAGGAATTACGATACGCTCACGCGGCATATCGTAGAAGAGGTGAAGCGCCGCGCACGGGGGAGAAAGGTTGCCTACTGCGTAGACGGCTCTCCCTTCGAAGATGCCGCCGCCCGCATCCTGCTCGAAGAGGGGGCGGAGGGCGTGGAGGGCGTCTCCAAGGCGGCGCACTTTGCCGCCAAGGCGGGGGTGTACGGCGGGTACTGCGCCCGCTCTGCCTTCGAGCCCCTCACCTATCTCTCCCTGCCGCTCATCGTCTACGACGTCACGGCGGATACCATCGGGGATGTGAAGCTCGCCCTCGCGGAGCGCTTCGGCGATGAGGCGCCCGCATGCTACATAGATGAACGCGGCGCCGTAAAACTGCCCCTGTACGAGGCGGATAGGCAGGGCGTCTGCGGGTATGCTACGGCAATCGTCCTCTACGATGTGCCTCTCCTCGAGAAGAAGAAGTTCTGCTTTGAGGATTTCGTCGCCATCATGAGGCTGCTCCGTGCCCCCGACGGGTGCCCGTGGGACAGCGTACAGACCCACGAGAGCATCCGTAATGCCGCCATCGAGGAGGCGTACGAACTCGTAGACGCCATCGACAGGAAGGACCCCGAGCGTATCCGCGAGGAGGCGGGGGATGTCCTCATGCAATCCGTCTTTCATTCCCTCATGGAGGAGGAGCGCGGGGAGTTTACGGTGACCGATATGGTGACCGCCCTCTGCGAGAAGCTCATCACCCGCCACACCCATGTGTTCGGCAAGGACAGGGCGGCGGATGCGGAGGGAGCGCTCAGCGTCTGGGAGCGCAACAAGATGACCGAAAAGCATCAAGCAACCTATTCGGATGCCGTCAACGACGTGCCCGCATGCTTCCCCGCGCTTCTGCGTGCCCAGAAGATCGCAAAACGGATGGAGAAGGGGGGTTGGGATAAGGCCACCTTCGAAAACTTTGAGCGGAAGTTCCGTGAGGAGTACCAAGAGCTCCGCGAGGCCGTGAACGCCAAGGATGAAGCGGCGATCGCGGAAGAGCTCGGCGACGTGCTTTTCTGCACGGTGGAGCTCGGGCGGGCGGCGGGTGCCGACTGCGAGCTCGCCCTCCTCGATACCGTCCGCAAGATGGCGGAGCGCTACAACCGCTACGAGGCCATGGTGCGCGCAGACGGCAAGGATGTAAACGCCCTCACGGAAGAGGAGAAAGCGGAATATTACAGGCGGGCAAAATATGCTTCATGAGGTAGACATCGCGGGCATGGTATGCCCCAACAACGTCTTTCTCGCGCCGCTTGCGGGGTACACCAACTACCCCTTCCGCACCCTCTGCGCCCATCTCGGGGCGGGGCTCACCTTCACCGAAATGGTGAGCGCAAAGGGCCTGCATTACGGCAACGAGGAGACAAAGCGGCTCCTCTTCTGCCCCCCGCAGGAGGGCTACAAGGCCGCCCAGCTCTTCGGCTCCGACCCCGAAATCATGCGGGAGGCGTGTGAGAGCGAGGCGCTTGCCCCCTTCGACCTCATCGATATCAACATGGGCTGCCCGATGCCCAAGATCGTGCGCAACGGGGAGGGGAGCGCCCTCATGGAGAATTTTCCCCTCGCCGAGAAGGTGGTTTCCGCATGCGTGAAGAGCGGGAAGCGCATCTCCGTCAAGTTCCGCACGGGGCTTCGGGAGGGAGACCGCCTCGCCGCAGAGTTTGCAAAGCTGTGTGAGGGGGCGGGAGCGTGTATGGTTACCGTACACGGCAGAACGCGGGAGAAGATCTACGCAGGGCCCGTGGACTATGCCCAGATCGCAGAGGCGAAGGCGGCTGTAAACATCCCCGTCGTGGCGAACGGGGGCGTGTGGAACAGGAAGGACTTTGAAAAGATGTTGGAGCGGACGGGGGCAGATGCCGTGATGGTCGCCCGTGCCGCCCTCTTCCGCCCCGAAGTCTTTTGTGAAATTTTAGAGAAGGACCCGCCCCCCATGCTTCCCCTCTTTTTGGAGGAGCTTCGGGAGGTGAAAGAGATGTACGGAGAGCGGTTCGCCGTCGTATATATGCGAAAAATGGGTGCGTTCTATGCACGCGGCAGGCATGGGGCGGCGGCATTCAAACGGAAATTTTTTGCAGCCGAAACTTCGGAAGAGGTTGCCGCGCTGTTCAAAGCATTATGGGAGGAAGTATGAGCGACGATACATTTTTTCAGGAATGGTTTTCCGCATTGAAGAAGGGGGATGAGACGGTGATCCGCCGCGGTTGCCTCCGCTTCGAGGATTACGATGAGGATGATTTCATGGCGAAGTGCGATCTCATCTACGGGGAGGCGTACAGGGCCGTGGGGCTCGTGGAGGCGGCACGGGAATACCTTCTTGCGGAAGAGGACGAGAAGGCAGATGCGGCCGAAGAACTCCACCGCCTCATCTCGGATTTTGAGGATTACTGAGCGTAAAATATCACAAAATTTTGGGTAAACCGTGTTCAAACGGTTTACTTTTTTTATTCTACATGGTATAATTATTCTACCGCGCGCGTACGCGCGCGTGCGCTCCTCTCAGCTCCTACGGAGCTTCGGGATGAGGAGAGGAAAGGATTCCATACGCCCCGCGGCGGGATGCAGGTTTCTTTTTTCCCCTCATTCCGAGCCCGAGCGAAGCGAGGGCGAGAGAACAGCAAAAAATAAGAATTTTGATAGAATTGAGGTCAGCAATGAACGAAAAAGTGGAAACCGCGTACGGCGCGGAGCAAATTCAGGTGCTCGATGGGCTCGAACACATCCGCAAGCGCCCCGGGATGTACATCAGCTCCACCGATTCCAAGGGGCTCCATCACCTCGTGAGTGAAGTCGTCGATAACTCCATCGATGAGGCCCTTGCAGGCTACTGCGACCGCGTGGACGTCACCATCAACCCCGATGGCTCGTGCACCGTCATAGACGACGGCAGGGGCATTCCCACCGAAATTCACCCCAAGGAGGGCATCTCCACCGTTGAGGTGGTGTTTACGAAAGTCAACGCGGGCGGGAAGTTCGGCGGCGATTCGGGCTACAAGGTCTCCTCGGGCCTGCACGGCGTGGGCGTCAAGGCCGTGAACGCTCTTTCCGAATGGCTGGAAGTCGAGGTCTCCCAAAACGGCCACATCTATAAACAAGTCTACAACCGCGGCGTCCCCCAGCGGCCGCTCGCCATCATCGGCGATACCGATAAAACGGGCACCAAGGTCACCTTCTACCCCGATGCCGAGATCTTTGAGACGGTCGTGTTCCAATACGACGTGCTCAAAGTCCGCTTAAAGGAGCTCGCCTTCCTCAATAAGGGCCTCACCATTACCCTGAAAGACCTCCGTGAAGGCAAGGAGAAGCGGGATGAATTCTGCTACGAGGGGGGCATCAAGGAGCTCGTGGAGGAGCTCAACAAGGGGCAGAATACTTTGTTCCCCGAACCCCTCTACTTCGAGGCACAGGAAGATACTACCGTCTGCGAGATCGCCGTCCAATACAACGAGAGCTACAACGAAGTCATTTATTCGTATGCCAACAACGTCAACACCATCGACGGCGGCACCCATGTGGAGGGGCTCAAGCTCGCCCTCACCAAGGTGATCAACGATGCCGGCAAGAAGCAGGGCATCTTGAAGGAGAACGATAAGCTCACGGGGGAGGACGTGCGGGAAGGCATTACGGCCGTCGTCTCCGTCAAGCTCGAGAATGCACAGTTCGAATCGCAGACGAAGGATAAGCTCAACAATTCCTTCATCCGCCCCTTCGTCTCCAAGGCCGTTGCGGATAAATTCGGGGAATACCTCGAGGAGCACCCCTCCGAGGCGAGGGAGCTCGTGCTCCGCTGTATCACGGCACAGAAGGCGCGGGATGCGGCGCGGAGTGCCAGGGAACTCACGCGGAGAAAGGGCGTCCTCGAATCGACGACGCTCCCCGGAAAACTTGCCGATTGTTCGGATAAGCGCCCCGAGCTCTGCGAGATCTACATCGTCGAGGGGGATTCGGCAGGCGGCACCGCCAAGCAGGGGAGAGACCGCAGGTTCCAGGCCATCCTGCCCCTCCGCGGCAAGATCTTAAACGTCGAGAAGGTCCGCCTCAACCGCGTGCTCGAGAATGCGGAAATTAAAGCGATGATCACGGCATTCGGCTGCGGCATCTTGGACGACTTCGACGAGAGCAAGCTCCGCTACGACCGCATCATCTCCATGACGGATGCCGATGTAGACGGCGCCCATATCCGTATCCTGCTTTTAACCTTCCTCTTCCGTTACATGCGCCCCCTCATCGAGCACGGGCACGTGTATTCCGCCAAGCCCCCCCTCTACAAGGCGAGCGTCAAGGGCAAGGAGGATGTCTACCTCTATTCCGAAGAGGAAAAGACGGCGTTCGACGCCCTGTATAACAACAAAGTGGAGTATCAGCGGTACAAGGGCCTCGGGGAGATGTCTACCGAACAGCTCTGGACGACGACGATGGACCCTTCCACCCGTACCCTCATCAAGGTTTCGATGAAGGATGCGATGGAGGCCGATAAGATGTTCTCCATCCTGATGGGGGAGAGCCCCGCCCTGCGGAGGCAGTTTATCGAGGAGAATGCGACCCTCGTAACCGACCTCGATATTTGACCCCGTTCCTCCTCATCCCGAAGTTCCATCCCCCTCATTCCGAGCCCGAGCGTAGCGAGGGCGAGAGAACGATCCGCTCACCCCCCTTCGGGGGGTTCGGGATGAGGAGAGAGGGCGGCTCAGCCTTGCCCACCCCTCGAGGGAGGAGCGGCACAATATTGTTCAACAGCGCAGTGCGCTGTGAACTGTGCCGCGACGGGAGCGCAGACAGGCGCGACGGACCTTGTGGCGGTTCCTACCGCCGCAAGGGGTGCCCCGAAGGGGCGGAAGGGGTGAATTCCAATCGGAATCCACATTTGGAACCCCCCCCCAATCCTTATTTCCCAAAAACAATTTTCGGAGTTATAGAATGGCAAAGAGAGAAACATCACCAGAACTGACCGAAGAATTCAAAAAGACGCTTGCAATGACGCGCATCCTCGATGTGGAAGTCAACGATGAACTCAAGCGTTCCTTCATCGCATACGCTATGGCAGTCAATAAGACGCGTGCCATTCCCGATGTGCGGGACGGCTTGAAGCCCGTCCACCGCCGCATCCTGTATGCCATGCACGAAATGGGGCTGTACAACGATAAGGCGTACCGCAAGTGCGCCCGTATCGTCGGCGACGTCATGGGTAAATTCCACCCGCACGGGGATAGCTCGGTATACGATGCCTTGGTGCGCCTTGCGCAGGATTTCTCCATCAACTTCCCCCTCGTAGACGGGCACGGCAACTTCGGTTCGGTGGATGGAGACCCGCCCGCCGCCATGCGTTATACGGAGGCACGGCTCACGAAGCTTGCCGCCGAAATGCTCCGCGACCTCGATAAGGAGACGGTAGATTTCTTCCCCAACTTCGATGGCATCGAGATGGAGCCCGCCGTGCTCCCCGCCCGCTTCCCCAACCTTCTCGTCAACGGTTCGGACGGCATCGCCGTGGGTATGGCGACCAACATCCCGCCCCACAACCTCGCAGAGGTGATAGACGGCACCATCGCCATGATCGACAACCCCGATATCACCATCGAGGAGCTCATGGATTACATTCCCGCGCCCGATTTCCCCACGGGGGGCGTCATTATGGGCAGGAGCGGCATCCGCAAGGCATACCGCACGGGGCAGGGCAACATCGTCATTCGCTCCAAGTGTGAGATCGAGGAGCACGGCACGGGTGCGAACGCCCGTTCCCGCATCATCGTCACCGAAATTCCCTACCAGGTCAACAAGGCACAGCTCATCGTGCAGATCGCGGACATGGTAAAGGATAAACGCATCGAGGGCATCTCGGATATCCGGGAAGAATCGGGCAGAGAGGGGCTTCGGATCGTCATTGAATGCAAGAAGGATGCCAATGCGCAGGTCGTGCTCAACACCCTCTATAAGCATACCAATCTGCAGGTCTCGGACGGCATCATCCTGCTCGCCCTCGTGGAGAACGGCACCGAGCCCAAGTACCTCAACCTGCGTGAGATCCTCGCCTACTACCTCGACCACCAGAAGGACGTCATCACCCGCCGCACCCGCTTCGATCTCAACAAGACGGAGGAGCGCGCCCACATCGTGGAGGGGTTGGTGCTCGCCCTTGCCAACATCGATGAAGTCATTCGCATCATCAAGGAATCCTCGGATAAGAACGATGCAAGCGCCAAGCTCATCGCAAGTTTCGAGCTCTCCGAAAAGCAGGCAAACGCCATCTTGGAGATGCGCCTTCAGCGCCTCACCTCCCTCGAGGTGGAGAAGCTCAAGGAGGAACTCGAAGGGCTCCACGCGACCATTGCAGACCTTCGGGACATCCTCGCCCACGAGAGCAGGATCCTCGCCATCATCCGCAGCGACCTTCAAACCATCAAGGAGAAGTACCCCTCCGAACGCAAGACGGAGATCTCGGTGGACTTCGGAGACATCGAGGATGAGGACCTCATCGACGAGGAGGACGTCGTCATATCCCTCACCCATGGCGGCTACGTCAAGCGGTATCCCCTTGCGGAGTACAAGGCACAGCACCGCGGCGGCGTGGGCGTAACGGGCCACCGCCCCAAGGAGGACGACTTCGTGGAGCGCATGTTCGTGTGCTCGACGCACGTACCCATCCTCTTCTTTACGAGCTTCGGCAAGGTATTCTCGATGAAGGGCTACATGATCCCCGAAGCCAACAAGCAGGCACGGGGGCGGGCGATCGTCAACCTCCTTCCCCTCGCCCAAGGGGAGAAGATCGCGGCGGTTCTGCCCGTCTACGAGAACGGCACGGGCTACCTCGTGATGGCGACCAAGCGGGGCATCATCAAAAAGACCGCCACGTCCGAATTCGAACGCATCATGAAGAACGGCAAGATCGCCATCAAGATCTTGGAGGGCGATGAGCTCATCTCGGTGCAGTTCGCGGGCGGCGGCGATGAAATTATGATCGCCTCCAAGGGCGGCAAGTGCATCCGCTTCAAGGAGACCGATGTCCGCCCGATGGGCAGGGGTACGGTAGGCGTACGCGGCATCTACCTCACGGGTGAGGATGAAGCCGTGGATATGCTCGTGCTCCGTGAGGGCTTCGATATCCTCACCGTCACCGAAAACGGGTACGGCAAGCGTTCGGATCCCGCCGATTACCGCCTGCAATCGCGGGGCGGCAAGGGCATTAAAGCGGGTGTCTTTAACGAAAAGACGGGCGCCCTCGCCCACATGAAGCTCGCAAGCGACCTCTACGACGTCATGCTCGGCACGAGTGCGGGCATTGTCATCCGCATGCACCTCGAGAGCATTTCGCGCATCGGCAGGGCGACGCGGGGCGTCAAGCTCATGAACGTGAGAGACGGCGTCGTGGCGACGGTTGCCGTCACCGATAAGGACGAGGAGGCCGAAGTCGAGGCCCCCGAGGAGACGGCAGCAGACCTCGCCCCCGAAGATCTCGTAGGGGAGCCTGAGGGGGAGGAGGCCGATGATGGAGTGCCGCAGGATGGCGATCCCGACGATTCCGAGGCACCCATGTCTGAGGACGACCCCTCCGATCCCGAATAAGCGCACCTCATAATAGGGGCCCTCGATACGGGCGGCGGCAAAATTTCCAAAAAATATTTTCACAAGAAGTCTTTACAAACCGCCCGCTATCCATTATAATAGATTCGAATCATCCCCCACGGAGGAACCGATATGATTTATTGCAGCCACTGCGGTGCACAGATGCCGGACGGCGCACGCTTCTGCGCAAATTGCGGCAAGCCCATGCTTCCGCCCCCCGTCCTCAACAACGCCACCAATACGCCCGTGCCGTACGATCCCAACAACGTAGCCGTATACAACGGCACAAATGTTCCGATGGCGACGGTGGAGACGGTCGATACCTACCCTTCCCGCTTCACGGGCGGCGCCTTTGCGTACTTCTTCATCCAGCTGCTCACCATTCTCGTATCCATCATCTCGCTCACCCTGCTGCTGCCTGCCATGCTCTGCTGGGAGAAGAGATGGGAGTGTAAGCATACTTACATCCACGGCCGTCAGCTCCGCTTCGACGGCAGGGGCGCTCAGCTCTTCGGAAGATGGCTCCTGTGGATCCTGCTCTCCATCGTCACCCTCACCATCTATCTCTTCTTCTTCCTGCCCATCGCAAAGGAGAAGTGGATCGTGAAGCACACCCACTTTGCGGATAACGGGGAGCCCGTGGAAGGCTCTTCCACCTTCGACGGCGGGGCAGGCGGGCTCATCGGCGTTCGCCTTGCGGCATTCTTCGTCACCCTCATCACCTTGAGCTTCGGGCTGTATTGGGCAGTCTGCTACACCAACCGTTGGTATAAGAAGCACACCATTATCGATGGTTGCCGTCTCAACTTCGATGGCAGAGGCATCCAACTCTTCGGAAAGATCGTCTGCTGGACGCTCCTCACCATCATCACCATCGGTATCTTCTCCTTCTGGTACGTCGTCAAGGTGCGCAAGTGGAAGGTTTCGCATACGCACACCAACGATATCCCGAACCTTCCTCCCATGCCCAATTCCACGGTCGTTCCCGTAGGCCCTCAGCCGAACCCGTAAACAGAACGATAAAGAAGAGGACGGAGCACTACGCTCCGCCCTCTATTTTTTTGGGCTTTACCGAAACGCTCCCGCAGAGCACTTCGGCATAGGAATAGGAAGTCTTGCCGAGATAGGATTTGTCGTCGGGGCAGACGGTGAAGAGGGCGGGGTACACCCCCGTGAGCAGCCCGCAGTACCGCTGTACCTTGTTCCGCCCGAGGTTTACGGTGACGTCTACCCGCTTCTGAAAGCAATCCGCAATGCTCTTCTTCACATGCGCGATGTCATGCTTCGGCTTGATCATGGGCAAAGTATTCCCCGAATCGGGGGAATTTATACCTCGCCCATCTCTTTTAGGAGGAGCCAGAGGCCCCTCGACTGCACTACTCGCCCTGCGGGCTCGCGTCAACCTTAGAAGTAACAGAAGCCTCGCGTGATCGGGGTGACAAGGCCTGTCATTTCGAGCGCCGCTTCTGATTGTGCAACCACTTCGGCGGCACGAGCGCGTAGCGCGAGTAACGGAGCGAAGCGGAGTCGAGAAATCTCACTTAGAAGCCCGAGATGTCTCGGCAAGCTACTCGCCCTGCGGGCTCGTGTCACGCTTAGAAGTAACAGAAGCTTCGCGTAATCGACATGACATCTTCCACTCTTTCTCCTACCCGCCTTTCCCACCAATTCCGCCTTTGCCACCAAGGATTCGTCAGCATTCTGCAAAAGTTCCCGAAAAAGTTTCCGCATACCCAAGGCATTTGCCGCATAGAATGGAGGGAAACCAAAATAGGGAGAATCATCATGAATACGACGACGGCAACCTTCCGCGGATACGGAAAACTCAAACAGCTCACCGCGCAGACGGCGGTGGAGTGCAAGTTCGGCCAGGAGGTGGAGACGGTGCTCTCCGCGCATGCGAGCGCCGCGCTTACGGGTGCGGATGCGGGCAACGGGGAGGTCCGTTACTACGGCAAGGTGCACTTCTCCATCGTATACGAGGATGCCGAAAAGCGGGTATGCCGAGCCGAAAAGGGGGTGGAATTCTCCGCTACCGCAAAGGACGACTTCTGCTATCCCGCCCTTGCGGCACGGGCCGCCCTTGTGGTGGAGAACGTCGCCGTGCGCAGAGAGGGGTCGAGCGTGTACGCCACCGCCCTCTTGGGTGCCGATATCTCCCTCTTCGGGGAGCAAAACTTCGAATACCTTGCGGGCGGGGACCTCATCATGAAGCGGGAACCCGTAACCGTGCTCCTCGCCCACCTCGTCACGGGCACCGCGGAGCAGGACGATGAATTTGAGACCGATTACGCCTCCGATATCCTCCAACACACCGAGACGGTCTGCATCCACGATCTGCTCACCGAGACGGGCATTCTTAAGGTGGAGGGGGAGATCAACTTCTGCGTCCTCGCCCTCAAGGGCAACAACCTGACCTCGTTTGAGCGGTTGGTGCCCTTCACCCTCGAACTGCCCTGCGAACAGGCCACCTTCGGAGCAACGGCAGAGGCGCAGGTCGCGGTGGTGGATGCGAGCCTTCGGGCGGATACCGATGAGGAGAAGGGCAGGTGCAGGCTGTCTGCCGAGTTTACCTTGACGGCGCAGGGATGTGTATACGAGGAGGTGGCGATAGACGCCGTCACAGACGCATTTTCCCCCACCCATGTCGCGACCTTGGCCTTCGGAATGGCAGAAAGCGGGGGCGTGGGAGAGATGAATTGCATCACCGAACGGGTCTCGGGCAAGTGCGCCCTCTCGGGGCCGCTCGACTTCTCGGATTCGTTGCAGGCCGTCACCCTTCAGCGGGCAGAGGCCAACCTCGCCGATACGCAAGAGGGAAGGCGCATCGAGGGCGTGGCCATGGCAACCCTCTTGGTGCTCGGCTCGGACGGCTCCCACCGCGGCATCGAGATAAGCCTCCCGTTTTCCGTGGAGACCGAGCTCGTCTCGGGCACCGTATCCGTACTCGTATGCGGCATGTCCGCACGGCAGAAACAGGAGGGGGAAATTGAGGCGGAGGCCACCCTCAAGATCTGCACGCAGGAGCATAGGCGGACGGCGGCAAGGCTCGTCTCGGGGGCAGAGGAGGGCCCCGCCCTGCCCGCACAGGATAGCGCGGTGAGCGTGTATGTGCCCCGCGCGGGCGATGGGCTCTGGGAGCTCTCCAAGTCCCTCCGCAAGTCCCCCGAAGAGGTCTCCGCATCCAACCCCGATGTCGAATTCCCCATCAAGGAAGGGCAGAGGGTGATCGTCTACCGCCGCCGCACCGTATCGTAAATTGTTTTGAAATACAAAGAGGGGTCCGAAATCTTTCCGATTTCGGACCCCATATTCAATCTTCGTCCTCCGCATCATTGAAGTAATCCCGATCAAAGAATTCGGATAAGGTGATCCCCGCTCCTTCGCAGAAGCTCTTGATCGTCGTTACCTTCGGGCATTTCGTCCTGCCCTTGATGAGGTCATAGAGCGCTGAAGGAGATTTCCCGCCGCCAAGGCAGGCCCTACAGACATTCTTTCCCTTCTCGGCGCATATTTCTTCGATTCGTTTTAAGATTGCTTCGTTGGTTTTCATACACTTCCGTCGTGGAATGCCATATCGGGATTCCACGATTTTATTATATGAAATCGGCAAAATTTTCTCTCGTGGAGTTCCACGGAATTGACTTCCTGCCGATTTCTTCTATCCTATATTATATACCATTTCTCACCTAACCCAAGCCTTTTTGCCATTTTCTCTTGCAATTCGGCGGGAAACGTGGTACAATGCAACTATGAACGTCGTCAAGCTGAATGGGTATGCAAAACTCAATCTTACCCTCGATGTTACGGGAAAGGAAGGGGAGTTTCACACCCTCGATTCGCTTGCCGTCACGGTGGACCTATGCGACCGCGTGGTGCTCAAAAAGCGCAAAGACGGGCTGATCTTCGTTACCATGCATGGCATGGGGAGCGAGGGGATCCCCCCCGAACACAACAACGCCCTCCGCGCGGGAGAGGCCTTTGTGAAGGCGTTTTCGACGGGCGGCGCAGACATCACCGTCTACAAAAATATCCCCATCGGTGCGGGCATGGGTGGCTCCTCTGCCGATGCCGCCGCGGTAATCGCGGGCATGGGTAGACTGTACGGCGTCTCAGACATGGGTGCCATGAAGGCGCTTGCGGATACGTTGGGGAGCGACACGGGCTTCCAACTTGCGGGCGGCCTCGCCCGCCTTCGGGGGCGCGGAGAGCAAATTTCCCCCCTGCCCTTTGTCAAACTGCACTTCCTCGTGCTCTGCCCGAAGGAGGGGGTCTCCTCTAAAGAGGCCTTCCATGCCTTCGATGAACTTGCCCTCGGGGGCGGGAGCAGAACGGGGGAGGCCGTAACCCTCATCGGGAGCAACCCTCCCGAGGCGGCACGGCGGTTCGGCAATGCGCTGTACCCTGCTTCTAAGTCCCTGTGCCCCGCCGTGGAGGAGGCCTACCTCGCCGCCCGCAGTTTTTCGCCCCTCGGGGCGGGCATGACGGGCTCCGGGAGCGCTTCCTTTGCCCTGTTCGAGACGGCGGAGCTCGCCGATTGGGCAAAGAGCAGGTACGCGGGCGCCCTCCGTGCCCTGCGGGTAAATAGCATCGATCCCAAACAAAATGCAGTGCGCCATCCCTTTGCACTCGGTGAAGGGGAGGGCGGCGTATCATAAGATATCATAAGGAGTGAAACATGGAAGAACGCATCATGGACGACGAAGAGTCGCGCGGCATCAAATTGGTGCATAAGCCCGAGGGGGACGACGTCGTAGACGCCCAACTCGCAGGGGAGGATGGGGAGAATTACGATGAGGATCTCGTCGGCCTCACGCCCTCCCAACTCGAAGAGGCCCTCGAAAAGCGCAAGAAGGAGGCGGAGCGCGCACAGGCGGAGTACGAAAAGCTCATAAAGGAGGGCGATGAAGCCTACGCCGCAGGGGAGTTTGAGGGCGCCGCCACGCTATACCGCCAGGCCGCGGTCTACAGAGAAGAGGCGCGGGAGAAGGTATTCGAGGCCGTCACCGAAGGCTTTACCAAGACAAATTATTTTTACGAAGAGGGCGGCATGGATGAATTTTACCTCTGCCCGCCCGAGATGCGGAGCAATATCGCGGGGAAGCTGAAGCCCATCCTCGAAGAGGAGGAGAAGAGCTGCCGTGCCGAAGCGGAGCCCCTGCGCGAACAGGTGGAGGCGGGCATCGCCTCCCGCCGTGAGGCATTTGCCGCCAACAAACACTACTACTTCGTCCGCTTCTTGGCGGTCCTTTCCGCCTTCCTCATGCTCCTCATCGGGGTAGCTGTTGCGGGCAGCTTCATTCTCCGCACGGCCGATGCCGTGCCCCTCATCGTAACCATCGTGCTCGGGGTGCTCGCCGTGGGCGTACTCGGGGTGCTCGCCGTCTACTGCAGGAAGCTGTACGCCGCCGCATCCCTCTGCCGCACCAACGAGAAGCTCTCCTCCACCGAAAACGGCGCCCGCCTCGAGGCGCTCGATACCCGCCTTTCTATCCTCGAAGCTTTGCTCGATGAGGTAGAAAACGATGAGGCAGGGGAAACAGAATAGAAGCGTAAAAATTTGGTTTACGGCCCCCGCTGCGGCGGGGGTTATTTCTTACAAAATCCGAAAGAATTTTTCGGAAAGGTATTTACGAACGGCAAAATTTGGCGTATAATAGTCCTCGGAATCAGGTTGCGGGATGATTACCCGCCGATAAGGAGGAATCGGAACTATGGAACTCATTCATGTAAGCAACGGCAAGAAACTCTATCGGGACGGGGATAAGCTCATCAAATCCTTTGATAGCACCTATTCCAAGGCGGGCATCCTCAACGAGGCCCTCAACCAGGCACGGGTGGAGGAGACTTCCCTCAACATTCCCCACGTCCTCGAAGTGGCGGTCATCGACGGACAGTGGTCCCTCGTATGGGAATTCATCGAGGGGGATACGCTCGAGGAACTCATGCAGAGGTACCCCGAAAAGCGGGAGGAATACTTAAACTTCTTCGTCGATCTCCAGATCCGCATGAGCAAGGAAAAGGTACCCCTTCTCGGGCACCTGCGGGATAAGATGCATGCCAAGATTTCGGCCTCCGCCTTCCCCGCAACCGTCCGCTACGATCTGCACGTGCGGCTCGACGGGCTCCCCCGCCACACCAAGCTGTGCCATGGGGACTTCCAACCCTCCAACGTCATTTTAACCAAGGACGGCACGCCGTACATCATCGATTGGTCGCATGCGACGCAGGGCAACGGCTCCGCCGATGCCGCGAGGACGTACCTCATCATGAAGCTCGAGAAGAAGGACGACCTCGCCGAGGAGTATCTCAGGCTGTACTGCGAAAAGACGGATACCGCCCTGCAATATGTCCAGCGCATCCTGCCCATTGTGGCGGCGTCGCAATCGGTGAAGAAGCGCCCCGAGGAGCAGGAATTCCTCTCCAAGTGGGTGAACGTCTGCGATTGGCAATAAGAAAAAGCGCCCTCGGGCGCTTTTTTAATACCGCTCTCCCGCATGGGGAGGGAGTGGAATCCTTGACAAATCCGTAACAAATTTTTATAATAGCAGTATGGCAATCTATCTCGACTATGCGGCAACGGCGCCGCTCCTTCCCGAGGTGCAGGAGGAAATGCTCTCCGCCCTTGCAGTGTTCGGCAACCCCGATTCCCTCCATGCGTACGGCAGAAGGGCGGCGGGGCTCGTTACGGACGCGCGGGACCGCATCGCGGCGGTGCTCGGCGTAAAGCCCTATGAGATCTACTTCACTTCGGGCGGCACCGAAGCCGATAATTGGGCGGTGCGGGGCATCGGAGCGGGGAGGGCGGTGCTTTCCCCCATCGAGCATGCCGCATGTCTCTCTGCTGCCCCCCTCCGTGCGGGCGGGTTCTCTTTGAGTACGGCAGGGGAGGACGGAATCGTACAAGTGAGCGATTTTGATGGTACCATGTCCGAAGATGTGGACCTCGTTTCAGTGATGGCAGTCAACAACGAGACGGGCTGTATCCAGCCCACAAGAGCGCTTGCGGAGATGGCGCACGCCCACGGCGCCTACTTCTTCACCGACTGCGTGCAGGCGGCATGCTCTTTAGATTTACGGGAAATTGCCGCATATTCGGATGCGCTCTCCCTCTCCGCCCACAAACTCGGCGGCCCGAAGGGGGTAGGCGCCCTCTTTGTAAGGCGGGGCGTCGCCATTGCCCCCCTCATCGCGGGCGGGGAACAGGAGCGGAACCTCCGCGGGGGGACGCTCAACGTCGCGGGCATCGTGGGCCTTGCGAAGGCGTTGGAGCTTGCCGCACAGCGCAGGGAGCAATTTATACGGCATACGGGGCGGCTTCGGGATCTCTTCGAGGCCAAACTCAAGGGCATTGCTACGGTGGACGGGCGTCACCGCGTTCCCAACATCTCCCATGTGACCCTTTCACGGAGGGGAGACCTCCTTTTGGACCTCCTCGACCTGAAGGGAGTGGCGGCCTCCGCAGGGGCCGCGTGTTCGGCGCACGCCGCCCTTGCATCCCACGTGCTCCTCGCGATGGGGCGGGAGGAAGAGGAGGCCCGCCGCGGCCTGCGCTTCTCCTTCGGCATGCAAACGACGGAGGAGGAAACCCTCTCCGCCGCACAAACTCTATGCGATTGTTTGGGGTAAATACTGCGTTGTCATTTCGAGCGGAGCGTAGCGGAGTCGAGAAATCTCACATTGAGAAGCTCGAGACCCCTCGACTACGCTCGGGGTGACATTTATTCCTTAATAAAGCTCAATTCGCAGGCATTGCGTAAAAATTTTGCGGCCATATCGGGGGAAGCGAACCCGCGGCAGGGCATCTTTTGGGAACCGTTCTGCAGCATCCAATCGGCGGGGTCCTCAAAGACGGCTTCCGACAGGGCAGGGCAATCCGCGAAGGCACGGTAGTCGATGAGCTGTACCGATTTTGGAATGACGACCCGCTTGAGCGAGAGGCACCCCTCGAAGCACCAACTTTCCAGAACCTCCACGCCATCGGGAATAACCATGTCCGAAAGGTAGGTGCAATTTTTGAAAGCGCCGTTCCCGATATGGGTGAGTCCTTCGGGGAATACGACCTCCTCTAAAGCGTGGCAATCCCGAAACATTTCATAGGGGAGGCGCTTGAGGCTGCCCCGGAATACGGCACGGCGGAGCCCGCTCCCTCCGCATGCGGAGTCTCCCAACAACTTGAGCCAAACCGGGAATTCGAGCTCGGTGAGCTCTGAACAGTTCTCGAAGGCGTAGGGCCCGATGGCGGCAAGGTGCTCGGGAAGGCGGATGGAGGAGAGGCGTTCACACCACATAAAGCAGGCGGTGCCGATGGTGCGGAGGCTTTCGGGGAGCACGGCTTCCTCCAAGAGTTCACAGAATTCGAAGGCGTAGTCCCCGAGGTGCACGATGCCTTCCGGAATGACGGCCCGATAGATGGGCGCCTTTTTGAAACCCTCCCCCGCTACACGGGTGACGGGGATCTTTTTTTGTTTGGAAGGGAGAATGGGCTCCTCGGGAAGCGCATCGCCGCCCGATACGGCGTACGTTCCGTCCGATCTGATCTTGTTAAACAAAAACTGTTCCACAGCCGCCTCCGCATGGGGAATGCCCGCATGCCGTACCCATTATAGCGCAAAGAACGGCGGATTGTCAAGCGCAGGGCAGGGGCTTCCCATAAGAACGGGAGGGGGGCTTAAGGCCTCCCACGGCGAAAATTGCAAATTCCGCCCATATTTTTCTGATTTTTTGGGGTGAAAGGCTTGAAATCTCACGGCGGATGGTGTATAATCGCTTATGGTAAAAAACCGAAATCTCAGGAGGAATGTTTCAATGGCAAAAAAGTATTGTTACCTTTTTACCGAAGGCAACGCAAACATGCGTGAGCTCCTCGGCGGCAAGGGTGCGAACCTTGCAGAAATGACCAACATCGGTCTCCCCGTACCGCAGGGCTTCACCATTTCGACGGAAGCATGCACGCAGTACTATGAGGACGGCAGGCAAATCAACGAGGGGATCCGTGCCGAAATCATGGAATATATCGACAAAATGGAGCACATCACCGGCAAGAAGTTCGGCGACAAGGAGAATCCTCTGCTCGTCTCCGTCCGTTCGGGCGCAAGAGCTTCCATGCCCGGCATGATGGATACCATCCTCAACCTCGGCCTCAACGAAGAGGTTGTGGAAGTTCTCGCAAGAAAATCCAATAATCCCCGCTGGGCGTGGGATTGCTACCGTAGATTCATCCAGATGTTCTCGGATGTCGTCATGGAAGTGGGCAAGAAGTACTTCGAGAAGCTCATCGACGACATGAAGAAGGCGAAGGGCGTGACGCAGGACGTCGAGCTCAACGCAGAGGACCTCAAGACGCTCGCCAACCAGTTCAAGGCGGAGTATAAGGAAAAGATCGGCAAGGATTTCCCTTCCGACCCCAAGGAACAGCTCTTCGAGGCTATCAAGGCCGTGTTCCGCTCCTGGGACAACCCCCGTGCCAACGTCTACCGTATGGACCACGACATCCCCTACAGTTGGGGCACTGCCGTCAACGTACAGATGATGGCATTCGGCAACATGGGCGACAACTGCGGCACGGGCGTAGCCTTCACCCGTAACCCCGCCACCGGCGAGAAGGGCCTCATGGGCGAATTCCTCACCAATGCACAGGGTGAGGACGTCGTTGCAGGCGTCCGTACGCCTATGCCCATCGCCGAGATGGCACGCGTATTCCCGAAGGTATACGAGCAGTTCCAGGAGGTTTGCACCATCCTCGAGAACCACTACCGCGACATGCAGGATATGGAGTTCACCGTCGAGAACGAGAAGCTCTACATGCTCCAGACCCGTAACGGCAAGCGCACCGCCGCCGCCGCCATCAAGATCGCATGTGACCTCATCGATGAGGGCATGATCTCCGAACAGGAGGCCCTCATGCAGATCGACGCCAAGTCCCTCGATATGCTCCTTCACCCCACCTTTGATCCCGCCGCCCTCAAGGATGCCGATAAGAACAACCTCGTCGGCAAGGGCATCGCGGCTTCCCCCGGCGCCGCCGCAGGTACCATCGTATTCACCGCGGAAGACGCCGTCAAGGAAGGCAAGGCAGGCAAGAAAGTTGTCCTTGTCCGCCTCGAGACCTCTCCCGAAGACATTGAGGGCATGAAGTTCGCGCAGGGCATCCTCACCGTCCGCGGCGGCCAGACCTCGCATGCGGCAGTCGTTGCCCGCGGCATGGGCACCTGCTGTGTCTCCGGCTGCGGCGACATCAAGATGGATGAAGAGAACAAGCAGTTCACCCTTGCGGGCAAGGTATACCATGAGGGCGACGTGCTCTCCCTCGATGGCTCCACAGGCCACATCTATGATACGCTCATCCCCACCGTCCCCGCAGACCCCAACTCGGGCTACTTCGGAAGAATTATGGCGCTCTCCGATAAGTATAAGGCGCTCGGCGTCCGTACCAATGCGGATACCCCGAAGGATGCACGGCAGGCGGCCGCGTTCGGCGCACAGGGCATCGGGCTCTGCCGTACAGAGCACATGTTCTTCGAGCCCTCGAGGATCGGCGCATTCCGCCAGATGATCTGCGCGGATACCAAGGAAGAGCGCGAGAAGGCGCTTGCCAAGATCGAGCCCATGCAGCAGGCAGACTTCGAGGGCCTCTTTGAGGCACTCGGCGGCCAGCCCGTCACCATCCGCTTCCTCGATCCGCCTCTCCACGAATTCGTTCCCACCGAAGAGGCCGATATCGAGGCCCTTGCAAAGGCGCAGAAGAAGACCGTTGCCCAAATCAAGCAAATCATCTCCGATTTGCATGAGTTCAACCCGATGATGGGCCACCGCGGCTGCCGCCTCACCGTAACCTATCCCGAGATCGCCGTGATGCAGACGAAGGCCATCATGAAGGCCGCCATCGCCGTATCCCGCCGCCACAAGGATTGGAAGCTCGTTCCCGAGATCATGATCCCGCTCACCGGTGACGTGAAGGAACTGAAGTTCGTGAAGGACGTCGTCGTCAAGACGGCTGAGGAAGTCATTAAGTCCAAGCACAAGAAAATCAAGTACGAAGTGGGTACCATGATCGAGATCCCCCGTGCCGCCCTCACCGCGGATGCCATCGCGAAGGAAGCACAGTTCTTCTGCTTCGGCACCAACGACCTCACCCAAATGACCTTCGGCTTCTCCCGTGACGATGCCGGCAAATTCCTCCCTGCCTACTACGCAAACAAGATCTATGAGAGCGATCCGTTTGCCCGTCTCGATACCACGGGCGTCGGCCAGCTCATGGAGATGGCAGTGAAGAAGGGCACCAAGGCCAACAGGAAGCTCCACACGGGTATCTGCGGCGAACACGGCGGAGATCCTTCCTCCATCGAGTTCTGCCACAACATCGGGCTCAGCTATGTCTCCTGCTCGCCGTACAGAGTTCCCATCGCCCGCCTCGCCGCCGCGCAGGCCAACATCAAGAACCCCCGCAAGACGAAGTAAGGGCCACAGTTTGTAGCACATTGCAGTAAATTGTAGTAAATTGCAGCACATCATGAAAAAGGGCTTGGGCCGATAAGGTCCAAGCCCTTTTTGAATGATCCATCTTTATCACGAAGATCTTCAAACGCACGCGCCCCGTGCCTCATTCTTAAAATGCGGTGGGTGATGTTTACTTCGCCCTGCGGGCTCGTGCCAACCTTAGTGTATAATAGAAGCCTCGGTTGTACGACTACGCTCGACATGACAGTGTGGCTTGTCATTTCGAACGGAGCGAAGCGGAGTCGAGAAATCTCAATAAGAAGCCGAGATGTCTCGGCAAGCTCGACATGACAGTGTGGCTTGTCATTTCGAACGGAGCGAAGCGGAGTCGAGAAATCTCAACAAGAAGCCGAGATGTCTCGGCAAGCTCGACATGACAGTGTGGCTTGTCATTCCGAACGCCGCTTCTGATTCTGCAACCACTGCGGCGGCACGAGCGCGTAGCGCGAGTAGCGGAGCGGCGAAGCCGCGTAGTCGAGAAATCTCAGCCTTGCCCACCCCTTGAGGGGTGGGTGCCCCCGAAGGGGGGCGGAAGGGGTGAATTCTAATTGGAACCACATTGGAATCACCCCCTCACCGCCCTACGGGCGGAGCTCCCCCTCGAGGGGGAGCCGAGAATTTTCCCTCAAAATGCCAAAATATGCGGTATAATTGCATAGTATAAGTAAAACTTATAGGGGGTATAAGAAATTTCTATAGGAGAAATCAAAATTTGTGTATTTGAAACAGTTGACAAAATGCAGGGGGGGGGTATAATAGCCTTACAAAACTGAAATAAGGAGTTCTTATGAAAATTGGAAAGAAACTTGTAGCCCTCTGCCTGAGTGCGACATTGGCGCTCGGGAGCACATTCGGGCTTGCCGCCTGCGGCGGAACCCTGTTCAATAAGAATACGGACGACGATCAGATCCGCGCCGTCTACGATCTCTATGCCGCAAACTGCGCCGAGACGGGTGAAGAAGCCTTCACCTATGAGGAATGGCTTGCTTCCATCAAGGGGGCGAAGGGGGATAAGGGCGATAAGGGCGCACCCGGGGAAGACGGCCTCACCCCGCATATCGATGCCGAAACGGGGAATTGGTTCATCGGCGACGATGATACGGGCATCAAGGCGGCAGGAACAAACGGCACCAACGGCTCCAACGGTACCACGCCGCACATCGGCACAAACGGGAATTGGTATATCGGTGAAACGGATACGGGTATCCCTGCGACGGGCCCGAAGGGAACGGACGGTACGGACGGTACGGACGGTACCAACGGCTCGAATGGCACGAACGGCAAGGACGGGAGCAGTTTCCTTCATGGTACGGGTACACCCACTCAGGACGTAGGCAAAGTGGGTGACTTGTATCTCGATACCGCAACTTGGCATGTACACGAAAAGACGGCGCAAGGATGGAGCGATCTCGGCAGTATTCAGGGTCCCAAGGGCGAAAAAGGCGATAAGGGCGATTCCGCCGCAGGAAGCGAAACAGTAGAGCCGATGCCTTCGGGTACAGTTGTCAAAGAATA
>CANQMQ010000004.1 GCA_947625025.1 uncultured Clostridia bacterium | reverse complement strand
CAAATCGCCTATGCTTTTGAGAAGTTCAAGAAGCTGGATATATCCACGAGGGAAAGCAAGCAGAAACTCATCGACTGTTTTATCAATGCGATTTACCTCTATGATGACAAAGTAACTTTCATTTTTAACTATAAAAACGGAACGCAAACGGTCCGCCTCGACGAGCTTTCGTGTTCGGATTATAATTGCCTCGGTGCACCAAAAAGTCCAATCCGCGTTTGCGGATTGGGCTTTTCGTTATTTCGGGCATGCAATGTTTGTTTTGGGAAAATCCGAGCAATCAAGCTGAATGCGACGGAGACGGGTATCATGAAAAAACTTTCAAGCGTAAAACTATTGTTAATTGTTTTGGCAATCGGCATTATACTTGCGGGGGCAGTTGTGTTGCTATACCTTCTCGACCCGAGTTTTATTCCCGATGCCTATCGGGTTACGTCCATGGCGATCGTCGTATGCTGGGCGTTTTTTATCGTCCCCTCCCTGCTCTTTGGCTTGCAGTTGGCAATCAAATATTTCGGAGACAGATCACCCGAGCATGCCTTTCGGGACGGGGTGCGCATCGGCGTGATTGCGGGCTTCGGCGGGATCCTCGTCTTGAACCTGCTCGTCTCCCCCGTAACGGGAATATGGTGGTATATCGTTACCGTCAAGAAAATCGTCTCATTGAAGAAAAATTCATCTTCGGACAACCCGAATGACGATGTGTTTCAGATTTGAGAGCGTAAAATAAAGTAAAAGATTGAATGGAGGAAGCTGTTATGAAGGAAGTAAACATTGAAAAATGCCCTTACTGCGGCGGAGAAGAATGGATAGAAGGCAATGTATCCTCGATGATGAGCGGGGTATGCGTTTCCAAGGGCATAGCGAATCGGAACGCCAATCTGTTTGCAACGGTATGCCGCGATTGCGGAAGCGTAATCCGATTGTTCTGTAAAACGCCCGAAAACTTGTATCCGAAGAAAGAACGCAGAGCGTAAAATATTTCAATTTATTTATACGGAGGGCGGGCAGCTACGTTTTGACGATTTACCAAGGCCCCCGATGTGCCGCAGCACATCGGGGGCCTTTGGATATCGTCCTGCTATGTATTTCTATCGCCCTCACTCACCCGAAAATTGGGTTTTGGTGAGCTCTGCGTGGGTGGAGGCATCGAGGAGCCAGACTTTGCCGCCTGCGGAGATGGCATTCTTCGGAGTACCGTCCACGAATTCTAAGGCGGCGTAGTCCTCGATTCCCCATGCGCGGAGCCTGTTTCTCAGCACGATCTCGTCAAAATCCGCTGTGCGCTCGTTGTAGTGCGGGGATACGGTGCCCTTCAGCCAGCCGAGGCCGCGGTACATGGCGTAGTCGTTTTGGACAACCGAATCGGAGTACATCTCCTCAAACCAACAAATTCCGCCCGCGGAGAGCCCCGCGAGGGGTACGCCCCGCCCGTAGGCCTCCTCGATGAGGGGGATGAGCCCCACCTTCCTCCAATGTTCAAGCATGAATACGGTGTTGCCGCCCCCGACGTAGATGAGGTCTGCACCATCGAACTTCTTCTTGTGCTTGCCCAAATCGACATCCCTGCCCACCGTGAGGGCGACATCCGTCTTGAGGCCGTACACCCCCGTATACACCTTATGAAAGGTATTGTAGTAGGGCATACAATCGTGGCTGGCCGTGGGGAGAAAGAGGCAACATGCCCGCCTCTCCCCCGCATGTTCACGGGCGAGGCCCGCGAGGTATTCATCGATTTTGAGGCGAGATGGGTCCTGCTCGCGGCCCTTGCCTTGTCCCCCGCCGATGGCAACAATTCTCTTCATTCCGCTTGCGCCTTTGGTTCCTCTTCGGAGACGGAGATCCCCGCCGTCCGATCGACGGGCATGGAGTAAATGACGCCGCCCGCCTCCGTCTTTGCGCCTACCCGCTCGGAGAGGGCATCCATGACTGCCCTTGTAATTTCCGTCTTGGTAAGGATGAGAAGGATCTCCTGCTCGCTTGCAAGGGAGAAACCCATGAACTGCTCTGCCTTCTCATTCTTTACGGTGCGTGCACGGATGATGGTGCCCCCTGCCGCACCTGCCCCTTGGGCGGCCTCCATCGCCGTCTCCACATACCCTGCGGCAACGGCGGCAACAATCAAATTATACTTTCTATCCGCTGAACTCATAGCGTGCTCCGTATCGAAATTTTTATTGGAGGCGGCCTTCGAAATCCCGCCCGCGACGATGCTTGAAATGCCCGAGAGGGGTACGGTAAACGAGATGCCCCTTCCTACGAGGTAGAGCGCCATCTCCCCGCGGATGCGCCGCATGAGCATCTCCTCATCGCCTTCGGGGATGAGGGATAGGACGACCGCCTTCTCCGCCCCGCCGATGCCGAGGTAATCGAGGAGGGCCGAGCGCGCCGTGCCCGTTCCCGCAAACACGAAGGAGAGCGAGACCGATGCGTCGTCGAGGATCTCCTTCAGGGGCACTTCGTCCCCGCGGTTGACGATGCTGAAGAGGAGCTTGACGCGGCCCATCTCCGCCAACTTCGGGGGAATGGCGCGCTCCGTTGCGGGGATCTTTTTGTGTTCCTCCCGCCCCTGCTCTCCGTGCGGAGGGCGGTGCGGCCTACGCTTTTTCAACATCATTTCACCTCATATTCGAGGATAAATTCCTCTACGGTGAGGAAATTCCGCTTGATCTTGCTCGTCTTTCTCTTGTAGAATAGCCCCAAAATCTGAATAGAGATGAGGGGCGTGAGGGCGACGAAGGCGATACAGCCGAACGCCTGCGTCATGATGCCCGCGGGGTTGAGGACGTTGCATGCCCCGATCGCCATCGGGAGCACGAAGGAGGAGACCATGGCCCCGCTTGCGACGCCGCCCGAATCGAAGGCGATGCCCGTGAAGAGCGGCGGCGTAAACAGGGTGAGCCCGAGCGCAAGCACGTATCCCGGTACGAGCACCCACATGATGTCGATGCCCGTAAGAATGCGCGTCATGGCGAGGCCCAAGGAGAGGCATACGCCCGCGCACAGCCCCTTCTTCATGGAGGAGGCCGTGATGGCGCCCGCAGAGAGGCGCTCCACCTGCTTATTGAGGACGTATACGGCGGGCTCTGCGGCGACGACGAAGTACCCTATCACCATGCCCACGGGGATGAGCAGCCATCCGCCCCACAGCTTTGCGAGCCCCGCCCCGATCTCCCTGCCGATGGGCATAAAGCCGACGTTTGCGCCCGAGAGGAAGAGCACGAGCCCCGCAAAGGTATATAAGAAGCCCACGAGGATGCGGACGAATTGGCGGAGACGGAAGGCGCGGGTACACACCTGAAAGAGCAGGAAGAATACGAAGATGGGCGAGACGGCGATGCCGACTTCGACGGCGTAATCGGCAAACCCGTGCAGATATTGCCCGAGGACGCCGTGCGTATTTTCCACCTCCGCAAGGGCCTCCACCTGATAGGGCACATCCTCGATCCGAAAGATGATGGCGAGGATGAGCACCGCCACGATGGGCCCGACGCTTGCGAGGGCGACGAGGCCGAAGGAATCATCCTGCCCGCCCTTCCCCGTACGCATGCTCGCGACGCCGACGCCGAGGGAGATGATAAAGGGCACCGTCATGGGGCCCGTGGTCACCCCGCCCGAATCGAACGCCACCGTCCAAAAGGAGGGAGCGACGAAGAGGCTGAGCGCGAACGCCAACCCGTAAAAGATGAAGAGCAGGATGTTGAGGCGGATGTGAAGTACGATGCGGAGCATCGCAAACATCAAAAAGATGCCCACCCCCACCGCTACGGTGAGGATGAGAAGGTAGTTGCCGAGCGGCGTCTTTTCGGCAAGGGAGGGCACCTGCTCTGCCAAAATCTGCAAATCGGGCTCGGCGACCGTAACGATAATTCCTATGATGAAGGAGATGAGCGCGATGAGCCATACCTTGCGGGTGCGGGACATCGCGGTGCCGATCTTCTCCCCTATGACGAGCAGGGACATATCCGCCCCGAGCGTGAAGCACCCCATGCCCACGATGAGCAGAATGACGCCGAGGAAGAAGAGCACGAAGGTTCCCGTATCGATGGGCGTAAAGGTGAGCGCAAGCAGGAAGATGATGATTGCGATGGGCAGAATGGAAGTGAGCGATTCGACTATTTTATCGCGCAACGCCTTGTTCTTCATGGCAAAAGTCCCTTAAACGTACGAAGATTTATTGCCGAGGCCCGTATTTGTTCTCTTCGGCGGTAATTTTATCGATGCGGCGCTGATGTTTCGCCTCTTCCGAGAAGGGAGTCTCCAAAAAGACGCGCACGATCTCGAGGGCGAGGTTGACGCCTACGAACGCCCCGCCGAGTGCGAGCATGTTGGCATCGTTGTGCAGGCGGGTCATTTTCGCGGAGAGCGGCTCCGAGCAGAGCGCACAGCGGATGCCGTGCACCTTGTTTGCGGCGATGGAGATGCCGATGCCCGTCGTACACACGACGATGCCCCGCTCGCATGCCCCGCTTGCAACCGCCTCGGCGGCCTCGATGCCGTAATCGGGATAATCGCAGGAATCGTACGTCGTGGTGCCGAAATCCACCACTTCGTAGCCGTTTTCCTCCAAATACTGCTTCACCTGGTTCTTGAGCGTGAGCCCGCCGTGGTCGCAACCCATTGCAATTTTCATACTATCCTCCCTACCCTTCTATGGGGGTACAATATAATTTGATGATCTCGGGAAGGCTCTCTCGGATGGCCTGCAGGGTCTCCCTGTAGACCTCGATGCCCTGCCCGTAGGGATCGGGAATTTCCCGCACGCAGACGTTGTAAAAACTCGTTACATTCCGCCTCTCCCCGAGGGAAAGGCGCTGGAATTCCGTCATGCAAATGACGGCGTGGGCCTCAGAAATCATCTTTTCGGTGAGCTTCTTTGCCCGATGAGTCTCGGGGATCGGAATGCCTGCTTCAAGGAGCGCCTCGCGGGCGTTTGCGGACATGGGTGCCCCCTCGTGCGGCGAAAGGCCCGCCGAGGACACCACATACCAACGGATCTTCCGCTTTTTGAGTTCATACTTTAGGGCCGCTTCCGCCATCGGAGAGCGGCAGGTATTCCCCGTACACACGAATATGATTTTTCTGTGTTTCATCAGATCGCCCCGAATGCTTTTTTCCACCTGTTCATGACGCCATCCATCACGCCGCCCTGAAGCTGCGGTTCGACGCCGATGAGGAGGGTCGCCCGCTTCTCCCCCTCTCTTAGGAGGGCGTAGAGATTTCTTGCCATCTCCTCCCCCGTACTGCCGAGGTCGAGGACGGCATAGCCCGAAAGTTCTTGTGCTACACTGCTCTCTGCGAGGATGCAGGGCCGCTCCCCTTCTTCGAGGGCCCTTCGATACAGCGCCGCCGCCTCCTCTGCCGTGCGGCAGTGGGCGGTGTTACAGCGGGGCGCATAGTGCTTATACGCCATGCCGGGGCTCTTGGGCTTCTCGCCCGCCTGCCTTCGGTAGACGCCGCAGTCTCCCGCAACTTTTGCTATCATTGCCCGCGTCACGAGGCCCTCCCGAAGGATCTGGGGGACCTTTCCCGTGCAATCGAGGACGGTGCTCTCGATGCCGCCCGAACAGGCTCCCCCATCCAAGATGAGGGGAATTCTGCCCGCAAAATCCTCATAGACATGGCGGGCGGTGACGGGCGAGACGTGCTTGGAGAGGTTGGCGCTCGGGGCGGCGATGGGCAAATCGACTGCCTTTAAGAATGCCTGTGCCGTGGGCGAGGAAGGGACGCGGATGGCGAGCGTATTCAGCCCGCACGAGACGTATTGCGAGACCTTCCCCGTCGAGGGGTACACCATCGTGAGCGGCCCCGGGAGGAATGCCTTCCGAAGGGCCTCGGCGTAGGGCGGTTCGCCGTCGATGAGGGGAGAAATATCGTAATCCCTGTGCACGTGCACGATGAGCGGGTTATCCGAAGGCCTGCCCTTGAGTTCGAAAATTTTGAGGACGGCTCCGTCGTCGAAGGCGTTGGCGCCCAACCCGTACACCGTCTCCGTGTGGAAGGCGACGACCTCCCCTTCCTCAATGTATTTGACTGCCGCATCGAGGCTATCTCTGTTGCACCCGAGGATCCTCGTCTCAATCAAAGGGGATGCCTCCCCCGTCGTCCTGCGGCGGAAATGCCTCTTCGGGCCCGGGGAGGTCCTCGTCGTCACTGCGGCGCGGCTTCCTGAATTCGGGCGGGGTGGGAAGATTCTGATCGTCTACGTCTACGAACTTGGTCGTCTCCCCCACAAAGCGGAGCTGGATGCGGCCCATGGCGCCGTTTCTGTGCTTGGCAATGGTGAGCTCTGCGGCGCCCTTGATAATTTTGCCCGAAGCCATCTCCTCCTTGGTGGCCGTCGCCTCGGGGCGGTTGATGAACATGACGATATCGGCATCCTGCTCGATGGCCCCCGATTCACGGAGGTCGGAGAGCTGAGGCTCCTTCGTCTGGATACGGCGGAGCTGAGAGAGGGCAATGACGGGGACGTTGAGTTCCTTTGCCATGATTTTGAGGTCTCTCGTGATGCTTGCGATCTCCTGCTGACGGTTGAAATCGCTCCCCGTATTCTTCTCCCCGCTCCCCATCAACTGAATGTAGTCGATCATCACGAGATCGAGCCTGCCCTTTTGGGAGGCGAGCCTCCTGCATTTGGAGAGAATTTGTGCGGGGGTGATGCGGGATGAATCGTCTATGTAGATATCGCTGTTGCGCAGTTTATCCCCTGCGAGCATGAGATTCTTCCATTCCCGCTGTACGAGTTTGCCAGAGAGCGCCTTCTCCATACTCACTTCGGCATGGGCGCAGAGGAGCCTCTGCACGATCTGCACGCGGGGCATTTCGAGGGAAAACACCGCCGCCACCTTGCCCCTGTTGAGGCAGGCATGCTCGACGATGTTCATCGCGAGCGAAGTTTTCCCCATGCCGGGGCGGGCGGCAATGACGATGAGGTCTGAACGTTGCAGGCCGTTGGTGATGCGGTCGAGGTGCTTGAAGCCCGTCTCGATGCCGCGCAGGGCGTTGGGGTCGTTTGCGATGTCCTCAAACCGCCGAATGACTTCATCGATGACCGCCCCGTCCGCAAGGCCTGTGAGCGAACTGCCGTTGGTCTCCTTGGAGATATCGTAAATTTGCTTCTCGGCATAGGCGATGGCATCCTGCTCCTCGAGGCCCTTTTGGCTGCTCTCGATGATATCGCGGGAGGCACGGATGAGGGCGCGGTTGACGGCGTCGCGCTTGACGATTTCAAGATATTGCTTGAAGTTGGCGGCGGAAGGCGTCGCCGAAGCGAGGCTCGTCAGGCTCTGCAAGCCGCCCGCCCGCTCGAGGTTGCCGTCGAGCTCCAACCTGTCCGTAAGGGTGACGAGGTCTACCGTCTTGCGGGAGGCAAACACTGCCTTCATCGCATTCAGGATGAGGCGGTGCGCCTCCGTGTAGAAATAATCCTCACGGAGGGATTCAAGGATATCCGATTGCACCTGTTCATCGATGAGAAGGCACCCGAGGAGCGCCTCTTCCGCATCGGTGCTGTGCGGCATCAGGTTGTTTGCCATGGAAATTCCTCCTTGGTTACTGCAAGGAAAGCCGTTCAAATTCTTCGAGCGCTTCCCCGAATTCCTTCATCGCCGTCTCAAACGGCGCATCCTGCGTGAGGTCCGCCCCCGCGATCTTGAGCAGGGAGACGGGGTCGGTCGAGCAACCGCCCTTCAGGAAGCGCTTGTAATCCTCCACCGCCTTCTCGCCCTCATTCAAGATACGGTTTGCGATACAAATTGCCGCGGTGATGCCCGTCGCGTACTTGTATACATAGAAGGAGCGGTAGAAGTGCGGGATGCGCGCCCACTCGATGGCGATGTTCTCATCGTGCACCACGGCATCGCCGTAGTACCGCTTATTGAGCTCCAAATAGATCTCGGAGAGGTTGTCCTTATTGAGGGGCTCCCCTGCCTCGGCGAGCGCATGCGCCCTCTCTTCGAATTCGGCAAACTGGGTCTGGCGGAAGAGGGTGGTGCGGATCATATCGAGGAAGTAGTTGAGAAGATACCGCTTGAGCTTGTTATCCTGCGTGGTCTTTAAGAGGTACTTCAAAAGGAGCACTTCGTTTACCGTGCTCGCCACTTCTGCCACGAAGATCTTGTAATCGGCCTTCGGGTAGGGTTGGAAGGTGTTCGAATAGTGGGAGTGCAGGGAGTGCCCCATCTCATGGGCAATAGTGAATACGTCGTGCGTCGTCTTTTGGTAGTTGAGGAGGACGAACGGGTGGTTGCCGTAAATGCCGATGGAGTAGGCGCCGTTCCGCTTGCCCTCCGTCTCCATGACGTCGATCCAGCCCTCGTCTCTCCCCTTTCTGAGGAGGTCGAGGTATTCCTTCCCGAGCGGTTTGAGCCCTTCGAGCACCAAATCGTAGGCCTCCTCGAAGGAGAGTTTGAGCTCGGCATCCTCGACGAGGGAGGGATAGATATCGTACATATACATCGTATCGTAGCCCATCAGCTTCTTGCGGAGGGCGATGTAGCGGTGCATGAGCGGGGTCCCCTCCCCCACGCACTTCACGAGCCTCTCATATACGCTCGCCTCCACGTCCTCTTCGAAGAGCGCCTTCTCGAGGCAGCTGTTGTAGCCGCGGACGGTCTTATAGAAGATGTTGGCCTTGGTGTTGCCGAAGTAGGTGGTGGCAAGGGTGGAGATGATGTTGCGGTAGGCGGAATAGTAGAGCTCATACGCCTCCTTCCGCTTTTCCCTGTCGTACCCGTTCATAATGACGGAATACAGCCCGTGCGAGAGGCGGACCTTCTCTCCCTCGAACTCGATTTCGGGGAGGTTGAGCTCGGCATTATCGAGCATTTCAAAGACGTCGCCCGCCACGGTGAGGGGCTCCGAAGCCTGTGCGAGAATGACCTCCTCCCGTTCGGAGAGGGTATACTTCTTGCTCGCACGGATACGGGAGAGGGCGTAATCGTAATCCTTAAGACGAGGATCTTCCTGAAGGGCGGAGAGCGTCTCATCGGGAAGGGCGGTGAGCTCGGGGGTCTCGAACGCCGTCTCTGCGCTCACTTTCGTGAGCAGGGAGAGGATTTTGTTGATGTAGGAATTGTATTTGGTGACGCGCACGTCCTCATCGTGCTTCAAAAAGGCATAGAGGTACACGCGCATTGCCTCGATGGAGAATGCCTCCTCCGCCTTGAAGTATTGAAGAATGTGCTCGGCATCCTTCAAAGTGCCGCGGAAGCGGGCGAAGTCCACCTTCTTTTCGAGGGCGGCAAATGCCTTCTCCCACGCCTCATCGCTCTCGAATATATCCGAGGTGCGCCACTTGTATTGTTCGGGTACGTCCTTTCTTTCCATATGTTTCTCCTTATTCGGGTTGGATTTCTTGGTTCGGGGAGCTCTGTTCGGGTGCCCCGTTTTCTATGAGTTCGTATTCGATGAGGAGGTTGCCCTGCGAAATGACCCGCACCTGCTCCCCCTCCTTGAAGGGCGGGAAGGTCTTTTCGCCATCCACAAAGATCTGCCTGCGCATCTCCTCATCCTTCTTGATGTTCTTGACGAAGAACACGGCCACGTTGACGTCTACGCCGTCCCTTGTGACCCAATCGTCGATCTCCACGAAGGGCATCACGCTGTATTCCTTGAGCCCCACCGAGATAAACCGAAGCATCTTGCAGTAGCAATTGCACCGCTTGAATTTGATGCCCATGAAGGGGAAGCAGAAGCAGAGGTAGAGGGCGGTGAGCACGCACGTCACCGCAATCACCCACGTTTGGTTGCTATCCTGATAGGGCAGGGAGATGTAGTAGACGACGAGGGCGATGAGGCCGCCGAGGAATGCGGCAGTCACCGCAAGAAAGACGCAAAAAATCTTGCGGCGCTGAATGGTAGCCTCCCATAGATCAAAATCTTCGTATAATTTTACCATCGCACTTCCCTATTCGGCGATGAAGAGGACGCCGAGCGTATTCCTGCCGCAGTGGCCCGTAATGACGGAGCCCGCCACCGTTTCGATGATTTCCTTGAAGGAGAACGTCTCCGCGACCTTCTTCTTTGCAAATTCCACGAGCTCTCTATCCGCACTGCTGTGGGTGACGAAGCAACGGGTGGTATCGTATTTCGGATAGCGGACGGCGAGGTCGTTGATGTAGGCCTCGATGCACTTCTCCATACTGCCGCGGTACTTCTTCCCCGCAACGAGCTGGCCATCTTCCATATCGATGAGCGGATGAATTTTGAGCAGGTTTGCCCCGTACATTTGCATCCGCGAGCACCGCCCGCCCTTGAAGAGGTAGTCGAGGCGGTCCGGCACGAAGGAGGTGTTGGTCTTTTCGCGGAGGGCGTTTACGGTCTCCACGATTTCCTCTGCCCCCTTGCCTGCATCGATGAGGTCCTGCGCCTTCATCACGAGGAGCCCCTGCCCCGAGGAGAGGGCCTTGGTATCCACGACGTACACCTTCCCCTCAAACTTCTTGGCTGCCTCCACGGCATACGAATGGGAGGAAGAGGATTTGGAGGAGATGTTGAAGTGAATGACCGTCTTTCCCTCATCCACATACTTTTGGAAGAACTCTTCATAATCCGCAATGCTCGGCGCCGCCGTCTTGGGGAGCTGGCCGGTGCGGTTGTAGTAATCGAAGATGTCCTGCGGGACAATGGTGACGCCATCGAGGAAGGAATCCGCCCCCAAAATGACGGAGAGCGGCATGATGCCGATGGAATAGCGGGCGACGAGCGGCCCGAGATCGCAAGTGCTGTCTGCAGTAAGCTGAATCATCTTTCTACCTCACTATCATTTTTATCGTTTTATTTCAGCGGCGGGAAAAGAGAGTGCGAAGGCCCTCCCACCAGCCGACCATGTTCTCTTCTTGAAGGGACCAATCCGAAACCACCCCGACGATGTTCTCCTCCTTCAGGGTGTGCCCCGTGGCGAGGGCGCGCGAATCGTGGCTGACTTCGCGGTTGTCTCCGAGCACGAAGATCTCCCCCTTTTGGAGCTCGAATTCGCTTCTTACGGCCTCACCGCTGCGGAAGGGGTAGGTAACTCCCTTCGCGTAGGGCTCCTCGAGGAGGGTATACTCCGTCTCCCCCGCACGGCGGAGGTAGACCTTCCCGTCCTGAAGGCGGACGGCGTCTCCCTCCGTTGCGATGAGCCGCTTGATGATGTTGCCGTTTGAAAATTCGGGATTATCGCTCACGTCGATAATCACGATATCCCCCCGCGAAAGGGTGGAAAGATCGCGTGCGGCGTACACGACGTCTCCCGTAAACAGGGTATCCTGCATGGAATCCCCCACGACTTCCACCGCATAATACTTTCGCGAGATGCAAATGTTCGCCGCTTCTATCGTAAACAACGCAAGGAGGATGAGAAACAGGAGGAGCATCAGCCAATTTCTGATCGCTTCCTTCGCATCCCCCCTTGCCCTCTGTTCTGCCATATTTTTACCTCAAATCCAAAGGACGTTGTTGATGAGCACGTCGTCGTCCGAAAGGATGGAGAGCGAGCACACGCCCTTGAAATCCTGCAAGGGGGCGCCGCTATCCGTCTTGAAATCAGAGCAATCGAAGAGAATGCTCTTCCACTTGCCTCCGCCCTCGACGGCGGCTTCATCCCAATATCCTACCTTTTCCTCTTCGTCCTTGTAGAATACCACGCGGATACGGGCGGACTTCTGTGCGTATGCATCCAAACGGAAGGAGACCCCTTCGGGCGCCTCGTAGCGCTGTTCGCCGACACGGTAGGAGATGATGCCGCCCTTTACGGACATGCCCATGATGCCGCCGTAGCCTGCCGCCCGCCGCATCCCCGAATTGGCGGCGCTGAAGCAATCGGCGACCGCAAATTCCCTTCTGCGCAGACGGGTGAAGCCGTTCATGCCGTCCGCTTCGCTGAAAATGACGCGGCTTCTCGGGCATACGTTGCGATATTTTTTGGTAACCGTCACTTCCAAGATCTTGGAGGTCACCGAAAAGTTATTGGAATAGTTGACGAAGGCGTATACGAGCGCCTTGCTGCTCCCCGTATACAGGGTGAGCGGCACCGTGCCCACGTTGCCCTCGAGGTCCTCTTTCTTCCCGAGGACGCGCGTCCAATCCCGCATCTTGGAGGCGGAGACGTTTTCCGTAAAGAAGATGCCGAATTCCTTTACTTCGCCAACGGGGTCGAAGGCGCTCTTTACGACGAGCCTGCCCTCTCTATCCTCCTCCACCGCAATGGTGATGGGCTTCGTGATAAAGACGCTCCACTTCCGAAGGTATTTATCGAGGAAGAGGTCGATATCGGTGAGAGAGTGCGAGCCGACGAGCCCGCTCCCGTGGGCGGAGAAGAGAATTGCCTTCTCGGTGCCGGGGGCGATTTGGCAGAAGGTATCGTAGACGCGGTCGTAATTATACTTCTTATCGTTGATGGCGGAGACCAAAAAGACGGGGCACTTGATGAGCGGGGCGTAGCTCTGCGAATCCACCCCCGCGATGAAGCGGTGCCGATCCTCATCGAGAATTTGCTTTTTCTCCTCCGAGCCGAATTTCCCGATGCCGCGGTAGGCGAGCCAGCCCGCCGCGCACACGGAGACCATGCAGTCGATGGCGGCATACGGTGCGATCTTGAAGAGCACTTCCCCGCCCGTACGCAGCCCGAGCGCCCCCACTGCCGTAACTTCGGGCTTGCTCCGGAGATAGGTGACGGCGTAGCGGGCGACCGCCGCCCACTCATACCAACTCGTCTCCCGCGCGGTGTTGTCGCAAAATTCGATATGCCTTCCCGCACGGCAGAAGTTGGCGTAGTCCACGAGCTTGGGATAGACGGTGTAGAGGCCGTCCTCCCGCTCCCCGCAGTAATCCACGCACAGCACGCCGTACCCGTTCTTCACATACCGCAGGACGAGCGCCTCATCGAAGGGCTGCATGGCCTCGAAGAGGATGAGGATGGTGGGATAGTTCGCGGCGTTCGGGATATAAAATTTTGCGTAGATCTTCACTCTCCCCGCGCCCGAACCCGTATTCCTGCCATAGAAATACACGTCCCGCACCGTGATGCCCTCTTCGCGCCGCTCCGAAAGAATTTCCTCATTGGGCGGAAGTTTGTCGTTGAAATCCTGCCACAGTGTGACGGGCGTCAGAATCGTCTTTGCCAAGGTAACCTCACTCCGTAACTATTTTTGAACCGCTGCTCTCCGTTGCCCTCGTTACGAGCAACTTGCGGTGAATTCGCTGTTTGAGCTCCCCCACGTGGGAGATGATGCCGATGCAGAACTCCTCGCTCCGCAGTTTTTCGAGGCTATCCATCACCACGTCCACGAGGCGGGCATCGAGGGTGCCGAAGCCCTCGTCGAGGAAGAAAAATTCGATGGGCCGCATGGAGCGGGCACAAATTTCCGCACTCAGGGAGAGGGCCAAGGAGAGGGATACGAGGAAGGTCTCGCCTCCCGAAAGGGTGCCGACGGCGCGGAGTTGCCCGCCGTTGAAGTTGTCCCCCACGAAGAATCCCCCCTCATAGCGGAGAAAGTACCGCCCGTCCGTGAGGGATAATAGCCGCTCACTCGCGTTGACTGCCACCGTCTGCAAGTATTCCTCGGCGGCGTATTCCATAAACCTGCCCCGCGCAAAGAGTTTTTGCAGACTGCTCCACAGGGCCTCCTTCTTGAGGGCGGCTTCGTACTCCTTTTGAAGGGCATGCTTACTCTCGAGCATGCTCTCCCCGCGCTTCAATTCGGTTTCCGCAACGGCGAGCGTCCGCTCAAGGGCGGCGAGCTCGGCTTCCAACTTCTCTACTTCAGTCTTTGCCGATGTCACCTGCTCTCTTGCGACTTCGGGGGCGCCATCCGAGAGTTCCGCTCTTTTCGCCGTCAAGGCGGCGCATTCCGCCCTGTACGCCGAGAGTTCCCTTTGGGCCTCTTTGGGGTTTCCGTACTTTTTGAGGAGCGCCTCTGCCTCCTCCGCATCCGCAAAGCCGCCCAAGGTGAGGGCGGAGGTATACCGCTCTCTTCCCTCCATGAGGGCGTGTTCTGCGGCCTCGAAGGCCGCCTCGGCCGCAGCATGGTCTGTGCGCATTGCCGCAAGGAATTCGGTTGCCCGCTTGCGTTCTGCGAGGCGGTCCGTGCGCTCCTTGCGCTTTCTTGAAAGCAGCTGTTTGGCTTCGGCTACGGATGCGGGAAGCTCCCCCGTATTCTCTTTGGAGTGCCCCTCTTCGCCTTCCGATGGCTTCAGGATACGGGAAAAATCGATTCTCTCCCCCGTGGAAAGCGCCCTGTATTTTTGGGAAATGGGGAGGCTGTCTTTCTCGATCACGGGATATTTTTGGGTGAGACCTTCCACTTCCCCCGCAAAGACGGCGTATTCCTCCTTGAGGAAGGCGGCCTGTTCGGTGGCGGCGGCAAGCCGCTCGATCTCCAAGGTGGCGGCCTCTTCATCCCAATTCATAAGATTTTGGAGGGCACGCTCCGCCTCGTCGAGGCGATTTTTTAGGGCGTTTCTTTTGTTCCCCTTCTCATCCCGTACGGAGCGGAGGCGCATGCCGTCCCGCTTAGCGGTACATACCGCCGCGGCCCGCTCGAGGCGGGCGAGCTCGGATTCGAGGAGGGAGAATTGCTCCCGCTTTGCTTCCAATTCCGAAAGCCTTGCCTCCGTCTTTTTGAGGAGCTCCCCCCGCTCCAAACGGGCGGAGAGCATGTCCGCCTCTTCCTTTGCCGCACGAAGCTTTTCCCGTAGCGCCTTCCGCGCCTCGCTTCCCGCTTCGAGCTGCGCTCTGAGTGCGGCGTTCTTCTCTTCGGAGACCTCGGCATACTGCTCCATGCGGACCTCTGCAGCCTTTCGTTCCGATTCTGCCGCATAGAAGCGCCTGTTTACCTTTTCGGTGAGGGCGGCGCCGTACGCCTCCAAATCGAAGAGGCGGGCGATGAGTTTGAGACGGTCTGAGGGGGTTGCCTTGATGAACTGCGCGAATTCCCCCTGCGGAAGGGCGATGCACCGCTCGAAATCCTGCCGCTCGAGCCCCATCACCCGTTTGATGCAGGCATCCGTCTCGTCAATGCGGTCGGTGATGGCCTGCCATGCGTTTTCAACCCACTCGGAGAGGCGGGCAGCGTTGGAGCCCGCCTTGCGGCCGATCTCCCGCTCCACGAGGTAGCGGCGGCGCCTGCCCTCGTAGATGCATTCGAAGGTGAACTTCACCCATGCCTTCTCCAACTTGTAGTTGATGACTTCTGAGAGCTTGCGGGCACGGCGGATCTCGCCGTACAGCGCAAGGCATATGCAATCTAAGATGGTGCTCTTGCCCGAACCCGTATCCCCGAAGATACCGAAGATGCCGTATTCGGAGAGCTTATTAAAATCAATTTCGGTGCGGTCCGAGAAGGAGTTGATGCCGCAGAATTCCAAAAAACACGGCTTCATGTGGGCTCCTCCATGACTTCGAGGAAGGCGTGAAGCAGCTCTTCCGAGGGCTCCTTGCCCCCATAGTTGAGGCGGTAATACGCCTTGAAGAGCTCTCCCGCATCGAGGCCCGCCCTTCGCTCGATCTCCGCATGGGCGGCCGTACCCACTTCGATGAGGAGGGATACGAGCCCCTCGTTGGCCTCCCGGAGCGCCGCAGTCTCCACCGAGGAGAGGGGGGCATTTAAGTGGAGGGTGAGCTCGACGTATGCCCCCTCCGCACGCTTTAAGATGGAGACGGCATCCTCCACGCTCCGCGCCTCGAGCCGCACGAGCTTTCTTCCCGCAGTGAGGGGAATTTCCCCCTTTACGGCTACGGTATTCCCCTCCGTTTCGAGGAGGACGACGCTCTTCTCTGTGCCCGCTTCATCGAAGGAGTATTGGAGGAGGGAACCGCTGTACCGCACCCGCTCTACGCCGTCCAACTTGACGGACTGCTTTTTATGGAGATGGCCGAGGGCGGTGTATCCGAAGGAAGGGAAGTTTTCGATGGGTACGGCCCGTGCCCCGCCGAGGGCGATATCCCGCTCGCTGTCGCTCGTCCTTCCCCCCACGACGAAGAGGTGGGAGAGGAGAATGTGCGGCATGGTGCCGTCGTAATGCTCGTCCCCCGCCGTGATCCAGCGGAGGGTGCGCTCCTGATAGGTCTCCTCCGTGCGCTCTTCCCTGAGGCGGGATTCATTGGGATAGGGCAAGAGGTTGAGGTAAACCCGCTCCTCCCCCTTTTGAAGGATGAGCCAATTCTCCCCGCCGCTTACGGCATGCACGGGGCGGTCTCCGCCCGTGGGCACCCTATTCTTCCCGCCGAAGAGGTAGACACCGTTCTCGGCCGCAAGGGGTGCGGAGGCCGCAAGGCGGATGCCGTCGTCGTGGTTTCCGCTGATGACGACGACCGCCCTCGTCTCCCCCGCCATCCGCTTGACGGCACTGTAAAAGAGCTCCTCGGCCTCTGCGGGAGGGAGAAAGGTATCGAATACGTCCCCTGCGACGAGCACCAAATCGACTTGCTCTCTTTCGCAAACGGAGATGATTTCATTGAGGGCGGCGGCTTGCTCGGGGAGGCGTTCGCGATCCATCAGGCGCTTCCCGAGGTGCCAATCCGAGGTGTGCAGAATTCTCATGCGGTGAAAAAATATTTATCTTACAAAAACACTTTGCTTTTTGGGCCGTTCTATGCTATACTATTATACAACGTCCCCACAAAAAAAGCAAGCACATACACGACTTTCGGGAAAAATCCGAAGTGCGTTTCAAGAGGAATTTATGCCGTTTTGTTCTTTCTCCAAAGATTTCACCGAAAATCTCTTCACGAGTGTGGAGAACCAATTCATCACGAAGTACCTGCCCGAAGCGAGCGGAGATGCCGTGCGCGTCTACCTCTATGGGCTGTACCTGTGTGAAAGCGCCAAGGAGTTAGACGCCGCATCCTGTGCAAAACTGCTCAAACTCACCGAAGATCAGCTCCTTGAGATCTTCGATTTTTGGGAGGAGTGCGGGCTCGTCCAAATTCTTTCACGGAGCCCCCTCTATATCGAGTACCTTCCCGTCCACTCTGCCGTGGGCAAACCCAAACCCATCCGCCCCGAAAAGTATGCGGAATTCAACCGTGCCCTCTTCCGCCTCTTGCAGGAGGAGCAGATCGAACTCACGCTCACAGCCCAGCGCCGCTTCATCGAATTCTTGGAAGCCTTTCCGATGGAACCACAGGCGTTTCTGCTCATCGTGGGCTACTATGCCAAAAAGGATGCGGCCCGCTTCAGCTACAACCGTATCGTAAACAAGGCAAAGCAGCTCGCCGCAGACGGCAAGCTCACCTATGAACAAGTGGAGGCGCAGTTCTCCGATTTCAACGAACATGCCGAGGAGCTCTCCCATATCTTTACCCTCATGGGAATCTTCCGCAAGGCGCAGGATGCCGATTACGCCCTGCTCTCGAAGTGGCGGAATGCGGGGATGGAGACGGGCGCCGTCTATGCCGCGGCCGAGGCCTTGAAGAAGGGAACGCTCTCCACCCTCGACGGCCTCATCACGGAGCTCATCGAGGGGGAGGCCAAGACGACTGCGGAGGCAAAGGCCTACCTTGCAAGGAGGGAGGAGCTCTCCTCCATCGTCTATAAAGTTGCAAAAAAGCTCGGCGTCAAGGTAGAGAATCCCCGCCCGTACATGGAAGAATATGCGGAGAAGTGGTTGGAACGGGGGTACGACAGTGTAAACCTCACTTTGGTTGCCGCCCTCTGTATGCGCCTTTCTTACGGATTTGCGGAGATGGATACCCTGCTCGATACGCTGTATGCGGGCGGCATCGTGGATGAAGTGAGCGTGAAGGAATACTGCAATGTGCGGGAAAATCAGCTCAAGCTCATCCAGAAACTGCAATCGGTGTGCGGCGTCGTCAAAAAGACGCAGGCCGCCCTCGATATGGTTGCCGCATGGCGGAGCTGGAACTTCTCGGATGAGATGATTTTGGAGGCCGCCAAGCGGAGTGCGGGCGCACAGGCTCCCCTCTCCTACATCAACAAATTGCTCTCCGAATGGAAGCGGCTCGGGGTTACCGCCCCTTCCGAAATTCCCGAGCGGGAACAGAAGCGGGAGTATTCCGCCTACAAGAGCGAGGCGGCGATCGCCGCCGATGCACGGGCAGACCGTGAGCATTACTACGCCCTCCGCCGTGAACGTGCGGGGCGGCGGGTGGAGCGGGCGAAGGCGCTTGCCGAGCGGGATGAGGAATTCCGTGAAGCGGAGGCGACCTTAAAGCGGGGCGAACTCGAACTTGCCCGCGCGGAGGTGTACGCCCCCGAGACCCTCCCCGCCCTCAACGAAAAACTCGAGGCGGCAAGAAAAATGCGGGCGGAGGCATTGAAGCGGCTCAACCTCTCCGAGCGGGATTTTGTGCCCAAGTACGTCTGCGAGAAGTGTTCGGATACGGGCTTCCTGCCCGATGGGCGGGCATGCGATTGCTATCCCGAGGGCTGAAATTCGGGGATTTGCACGGTATTATGCCACGCATAGTACTATTCAAACAGCAAAAATCGGCGGGTTACCCCGCCTTTTTTGTTATATTTATCGATGTTTTGCCCTACTCGTAGTCTCCGTAATCGCGGCGGTCTCCGCCGCGGTATGGAGGTTCGGGAGGAGCGTCTTCCCACTTGGAGCGCTTCTTATCGGGCTTGGGCGCCGCCTTGATCTCCACCAAAATGACGTCGATACCGATCTTCTTCACGCACCGAAGGTCGATGAAGAGGTCCGCCTTCCCCCATCGGATGCCCTTGCCTCCGGGCACCACGATGCCCTGCACCTTCCCCTCCGGCCACGTGAATACCACGTCGGTCACCTTGCCGAGCTGTTTGCCGTCGAGGAGGTTTACGGTCTCCTTCCGTTTCAATTCGCCGTAACTCGTTTCCACATCCCTATCTTATGCGGGATACAGGCGAATGTTGACGAATTTTAAGAAATCTCCTTGCGGATGACGCCGAGCGCGTTCTTTTCGAGGCGGGAGACCTGCGCCTGCGAGATACCCACCTCCGCCGAGATCTCCGTCTGCGTCTTGCCCTCGTAGTAGCGGAGCAGCAAGATCTTGCGCTCCCGCTCGGTGAGGCGGTTGATGGCCTCGCGCAGGGCGACGCGCTCCGTCCAAATTTCATCAGACTGCGTATCGTCGAAGAGCTGATCCACGAGCTGAAGAGCGTCCCCCGATTTGTTGTAGACGGGGTCGTAGAGGGAGACGGGATCTGAAATGGCATCGAGGCAGTAGACGACTTCCCGCTCCTTCACCTGCATTTCGGCGGCGATCTTCTCTATGGTCGCCTCCTCATCCCGCTCCTCGATCTTTTCCCGCACCTTTAAGATGCGGTAGGCGGTATCGCGGATGGAACGCGCCACCCGCAGCGAATTCCCGTCCCTGAGGTACCGCTTCATCTCCCCCATGATCATGGGGACGGCGTACGTCGAAAACTTCACCCCGAATTTTAAGTCGAAGTTGTCGATTGCCTTGATGAGGCCCACGCAACCCGCTTGAAAGACGTCGTCCGCGTTGGCGTTCTTCGCCCAAAACCGCTTGACGAGGGAGAGGACGAGCCGCATATTTCCCACGATGAACTTATCCCGTGCGGCAGCATCCCCCGCTTTGAGCCGCTTCATCAGCTCCTCATTCTCCTTTGCGGAAAGCTTCGGGAGCCCCGAAGTATCCACCCCGCAAATCATGACCTTACTCAGCATGCTTCACCTCCCATAGACCTTGCTATGTAGGTAAGAAGTATCTGCAAACTGAGGGGGATTATGCTATACGAGCTTGGAAATTTCCTTTTTGAGACGCTCGATAATTTTCTTTTCGAGGCGGGATATGTAGCTCTGGGAGATCCCGAGGACGTCCGCGACGTCCTTCTGCGTCATTTCCTCCCCGCCGCCCAATCCGAAGCGCATGTACATGATCTTGCGCTCCCGTTCGGGAAGTTTCCCGAGGGCGCCCATGAGGAGCTCCTTCTCCACGCCCGCCTCCACCCCTCCGTAAACCGCTTCGCAGTCGGTCCCCAAGACATCGGAGAGGAGCAATTCGTTGCCCTCGAAGTCGGTATTTAAGGGTTCATCGAAGGAAATTTCGCTCTTGAGCTTCACCGTCCGCCGAAGGTACATCAGAATTTCATTCTCGATACAGCGGGAGGCATAGGTGGCGAGTTTGATGTTCTTCTCCGCACGGAAGGAATTGATGGCCTTGATGAGCCCGATGGTGCCGATGGAGATGAGGTCGTCTGCGTCTACGCCCGTGTTCTCGAATTTGCGGGAGATGTAGACGACGAGCCGCAGGTTGTGCTCGATGAGCTTGGCCTTTACGGCCTCCTCTTCCCTGCCCTCCTCGAGCTTTTTTAGCATCTCCGCCTCCTCTTCGGGGCTGAGCGGCAGGGGGAGCGCCTCGCTCCCGCAGAGGTAATCGACGACGTTTTCACACCCCGCAAATTTGGAAAGCCACGCCTTGAGCGCCGCAATCAGTTTCATATCAATCCTCCATGAGCGCCGTATTGAGTAAGATATTGAATTCCTTCCCCACTTCCCCTACGGTGAGGTACACCCCCTCCCGTTGATATGCCCTTCCCCCCACACGGAGGGTGAGCCGCTCGAGGGTGAATACGGGGGCATCGCGGGCGCCGTGCACCGTGCCCACCTGCATCCTGCCCTCCGCCTTGGGGTTCTTGCCGAACAGGGCGAAGATGGCGAGCGGGGAGACGACGCACACGGGCTTGCCGTGGAATTCGAGGCGGTTGCCGCTATCCGCAAACCCCTGCCACGTCACTTCCCTTCCGCCCTCCGTAAGCACACATTCGATGAGGTTCTTCCTTACCTTGACAAAGCGGTATATCCGCCTTGTGAGAAGGATACTGAGGGCGGTAAGGCATACCGCAACCGCTGCCACGAGGCCTACGGGGGCCTGCTCCACGAGGTACCCGTTCCCCGCAACATAGGGTATATCGAAGAAGGAATAGATGGCGGTGAGCGCACCCCCCAAGAGGAAGGTGAGGGCGAAGAACGCGGCCGTGACCCTCAGATAGGGCCTGAGCTTTTTTTCGCCCACGGCAAGCACGCAGAGGAGAATTCCGCCCATGAGCTTGATAAGATACGCCGCCCAGACGGGAAGGGTGAGGAGCGGAAAGACGACGGCCTCTATCCCCCCGACGGTTGCCGCAAGAATAATCCGCCACGCACAAACTTTGCTCTTGGTAAGCCTTAGGGCAAGGTATAAAAGGACGCCGTCGAGCGCGAAATTTTCAACCAGCGCAAGCTCTATGTAGACCTCCATATCCTCACCGTCAGCGCCCATTATAAGGGCTTTCGGGGCATGAAAAAGGGCATATCCCATCGGAATATGCCGAATTGCGTCGAACGTTTGCGGCAAGAAAACTTCACTTTCTTGCCGCCTGCGCCCTATTTTTGGGGAGACCTTCTTCAATCCTTATTTTTGCCGTACGCCTCGTTGAGCGCCCTGATGCGGGAAAATTCAAACTTCGGCGTGCGGTCGTACCTGAGCAGTCCATTCACTTCCTGCTGAACGTCGGTGAGCTGCGTATAGCAGAACCCTTGGAAGGCGCTCGCGTATACCCCCTCGAGGAGGTTGCGGTACCGTGTGAGGAAATCCTCTTCATCGGCCGCGCCCTCGTTGTACCCCCATGCGTTGCCGTCGATGCTCTCCTTCATCGCGATCCCCCCGAATTCGGTGAGCAAAACGGGCTGGCCCGCGTATTCACAGCCCTGCGCCATGAGTTTTCTGCCCTGCGGATACAGCGCGCCGAAGCCGCTCCGCGCATACTTCTGCTCGAACTGCGCCCCGCTGTATGCGTAGTCGTGAATTCCGATGACGTCCGTCTTATCGAGGCATTCCCACCCGTCATTCGCGCTTACGGGGCGGGTGGGGTCGAGCGCGTGCGTCAGTTGGTAGATGGCGCGCACGAAGTCCTGTTGGACGGGGTCGTGACAAATTTCGGCGACTCCCCAACTCTCGTTGAAGGGCACATAGCAAATGTTGCTCGTGTTGTTGCGCGCGCGGGCGACGATCTTCTGCCACTGCTCGGTGAGGGCGATCATCGCACGGGTATGGAAGGCGTAGGCGGACGGCATCTCGCACCAAGTGACGAACCCGAGTTCCTCTGCGTAGTAGTAATAATACGGGTCCTCGATCTTCTGATGCTTGCGGGCGCCGTTGAAGCCCATCGCGATGGCATATTCGATATCCTGCCGCACGGCCTCCTTGGAGGGCGGCGTCAGGCCGCTCTCGGGCCAATAACCCTGGTCCAACACGAGCCGCTGATAGAACTTTTCCCCGTTGAGCAGGAGGTTGCCGTCCTCATCCGTGCCGATCTTCCGCATGCCGAAGCGGGTATACACCGTATCCACGCAGGTCCCCTTGGAGAAGATGCGGAGGCGCACGTCCAAGAGATTGGGATGCGCGGGCGACCAGACGAGTTCCTCCTTCCGCTCGCCGAGCAGGATGCGGTAACGGGTCAAATCGCCCGTGAGCGGAACGCATTCCCGCTTGATGAGTGTGTCTCTGTGCGTTACGGTAAACTCCGCTTCATCGGCGCAACCGCGCAAGAGTTCGAGTTCCCCGCTCAGCGAGAATGCGTCGAAATCGGGGAGAAGGGAGAGTTCGCGCACGCCGTCCTCCCCAAAATACTCGATCCACACGCTCTGCCAAATACCCGTCGTGGGCGTATACCAACAATCGAACGGCTTGCCCGTCCAACTCTGCTTGCCGCGGGGTTGGGCGGCGGAGGGCCAATCGCGGCAACGCACCGTGAGGATATTTTCACCCGCACGGACGTAATCGGTAATCTCGAAAGAGAAGGCACAGTATGCGCCCTCGTGAGAGCCGACATGGTGGCCGTTTACCCATACATCCGTCCGATAATCGCAGCCGTTGAAGCAAAGGAGCACCCGCCCGTCGTCCTCCCGCACAAAGGTGCGGCGGTACCATACGGTGGAATGTTCTGCACTGTCTCCCACCCCGCTCGCCTCGCATTGGTAGGAGAAGGGTACGTTGATGCGCATGGGAAGCCGCACGCCCGCGGGATAGCCGCGGAGGTCTCCCGCATTCTCATCGTCGAATGCAAACTCCCATTCCCCGTTGAGGGGCGTCCAGCGCTCCCTTCTGAGTTGCGGGCGCGGATATTCCAATCGTTCCGATTTCATAAATACCTCATTCTTCTTGCGGATCGCGTTGGGAAGGCCCCCTCTGCGAAAGCTTTATTTGTTGTTGCAAACGGATCTCGCGGGAGGAACTTCCGACAAAAACCGTATACATTCCCTCTTCGACGCGCCAACCGTCGAGCGCGGGGCTCCAATAGGCGAAGTCCTCCTTTTGGAGGCGGAAGGTCACCCGCTTCTTCTCCCCTGCGCCGAGCGCTACCTTTTGGAACCCCTTGAGCTCGCGGGGCGGCCGCGTAACGAGCGGAAATTTCTGCCCTACATACAGCTGCACGACTTCCTTCCCCGCCCGCTCCGAACGGTTCTCGACGTCGAGCGAAATGCAAAATTCGCCTCCCGTCTCGGACATGGTCATATCGGAATACACGAACTCCGAATAGGAGAGCCCGTAACCGAAGGGAAATTGCACCGCTTCGTTTCGCGCGTCGTAGCCGCGGTAGCCGACGAAAATTCCCTCGCTGTAGCGATTGTAAAAGCCGTTTCCGAGGGCGGCATCGGCGCGGAGCGGGAAGGTCTCGGCGAGCTTTCCGCACGGGTTTGCGCGGCCCGTAAGGAGCCTCGAGAGCGCTTCGTTTCCCCCTTCGCCGTTAAAGCCCGTATAGAGCACGGCATTTACGCAATCGATCCATCCGCTCATATCGACGGCACTCCCGCCGTAGAGCACGACGACGGTATTTTTGTTGACCGCCGCGACCGCCCGAATGAATTCCTCTTCGACGGAACTCAGGCGCAGACTCGCGCGGTCGCACCCCTCGCAGTCGGTGGTACCGTCTCCGCCCACGACGAGGACGGCGACATCGCATTCGGCGGCGCGCATCACCGCCCCGCGCATGCCGTACAGCCCGTAGAGGTTGCCCCAATCGTGGAAGAGCGCCTCATGGTAGCGGACGGAGAGCGTCCCGTTCTCCCGCTTTAGGAGTTCGTCGAGCGGAAGGGGCGCAAAGGCGCTGTCTACGCAGGAGGAGCCTCCCCCGCCGTATACGCCCGTCTTGGCCTTCTTGCCCGAAACGAGCACGCGGGCGCCGTCCTTTATGGGAAGCGCACCTTCATTCTTGAGGAGGACGGCCCCCTCTTCGGCGATCCTAACCGCCGCACGGTGCCGCTCTTCGGCGGTATGCGTGACCGTACGGAGCGGTTTTGCCTCCTCCGCCTTGCGGACGAGGGCGAGAATGCGTTCGACCGAGGCATCGATTTCCTCTTCGGTGATCTCTCCCCGCTCATACGCCGCCTTCAACACGGAGAATGCCTGCTCCGAATGCGGCATTTCGAGGTCGAGCGTCGCTTTGAGCGACTTTGCCCTATCGACGACGGCGCCCCAATCGGAGAGAATTACGCCGTCGAAACCGAGTTCGTCCCGTAAAATTTTATGTAGGAGTTTTTCGTGTTCGGCACAGTAGACGCCGTTCAGGAGGTTATATGCACACATCACCGTCCATGGCCGTGCGCGCAGGGCGAGGGAGAAGGCGGGAAGGTAGATCTCATGGAGGGTCCTGTCGTCCACCTCGCTCGACTGAAAGAGGCGGTCGTGCTCGCAGTTGTTGGCCGCGAAGTGCTTGACGGACGTGCCCACGCCCTTAGACTGCACGCCCGAGATGTAGGAAAAGGCGAGCGTGCCCGCAAGGTACGGGTCCTCCGAAAAATATTCGAAATTACGGCCGCCGTAGGGCGTCCTCTTGATATTGACCCCGGGCGCGAGCAGGACGTCTACCTCCCGCTCGATCGCCTCCTCGCCCAAGAGTTCTCCCATCTCGTATGCGAGTGCCGTATCCCATGCGGAAGCGAGCACGGTGAGGGTAGGGAATGCGGTCGCCTTCAGGGCGTGCTCCCCCTCTTTGACGGTGCGGAGCCCGTGCGGACCGTCCGAGAAGAAGAGTTCGGGGAGCTTCCCGCCCAACGTCTCGACGCGCCAACAATCCTTACCCGTGAGCAGAGTGAGTTTTTCATCGAGCGAAAGATCCTGCATATGGCACTCCTTAAAGTAACTTTATCGCAAATTCCAAATGCCCCTTGCGCGGGAGGCGGTACTTCTCGCCAAGTTCGGGCCCGCACGAATTGGAGCCCATGCCCTCCTGCCGCCCGAGGAAGAAGTAGGCGGTATTTGAAGGGACAAGTTCGTCGTCGTGCCTTGCCGCCATGAGCATTTCGGGCGAATAGTTGAGGACGGAGAAGTCGAACGGCTCCGCGGAGCAAATCTCCATACATCCCTCGGCGCGGACCATACGGGCGCCCGTATGCGCGCCGCTCTCCTGCGGCTTTACGTAGTGAAAATACTGCTTCGAGACCGCTTCGCGGAAGAGCCCGCGCTTTGCCGCCGTCATATCGGGATAGGTCTCCCTGCCGCCGTAGGCAAAGTAGGTGAGCATATCGGCATTCGCCGCAAAGCGGAAGCCGACGCACGGCAGACGGTGCACGTATTCGGGCAATTCGTAGTCGAGCGAGAGGATCAGCCCGCCTTCAAAGAGGGCGACGGTGAACGCAAAATCGAGGATGCTTCGCCTGAAGTCCGTAAAATATGCGCCGCGCGCCGTAAATTTCCCGTCCGCCTCATAGGCGGTGAGGTACGGCTTGGCCTCATAGACGCCGATCCTTCTGAATTCCTCAATGACACCCGCATCGTTGTCAACGGGTGCACGCATCGCGGAAATGACGACGGGCGCCGTGAGATACTCCTTCGCCCCGCGCCGGACCGAAAGAATTTCGCCGCGTTCCCTCCCTACCGTAACACAGATTTCGCCGCACGTAAATACCAATCTATCATTTTCTTCTTTTACGTCACTCTTTTCGGACATGGGTATGGGCAATTTTATCTCGGCGCGCGTAAAATGTTCGAACGAGGCCTCTTCGGGGAGGACGGCGAAGAGTTCACATGCCTCCGCCTTCTTGCCGAGTTCGAAGATACAAGAGGTGCGCGGCGCGATCTCCGCATGGCGGGAGAAGAGCAGTTCCTCCCCCTCGAGCCCCTCCTTGAATACGCCGAGCGTCCCGCTGAGCGGGCGGAAGAAATTGCGGTTGAATACCTTGAGCACGCTCCCTTCCAAAGTGAACTCTGCGGGCTGGTAGACGTATTTCATCTCCCGCGTCCCCGCCTTGAGGGAGCGGTCGGGAAGCACAATGCCGTCGATGCAGAAATTTCCGTCGTGCAGGGTCTCTCCGAAGTCACCGCCGTAGCGATAGCCCTGCGGGGTGCGCACGCCGTGGTCTGCCCACTCCCAAATGAAGCCGCCCATGTAGCGCTCGGAGGAACGTAAAATTTCCCAATACTCCTTGAGGTCCCCCGGGCCGTTCCCCATCGCATGCGAATATTCACAGAGGACGAGCGGGCGCTTCTCCTTCTTATCCGAAAGGAAGCCCTTCACCCATTCGGGGGTGGGATACATTCTGCTCGCAAACGAGAGCGTGGTATCGTAATATTCGGGGGTACCTGCGATGTTCGAATGGCTCTCGTAGTGGATGGGACGGTCGTCGAGGACCTTGAGGGCGAGGGCGGCATCGCGGAAGATGGGCCCGTACCCCGCCTCATTGCCGAGCGACCAGCCGAATATGCACGGGCGGTTTTTATCGCGCTCCGCCATCGAGAGCACCCGCTCCTTCACCGCATCCGCATAGAGCGGGAGACACGCGAGCGAGTTGTACCGCGCCATATCGTAGCCGCCGTCTACGGTGAGGATGCCGTGCGCCTCGACGTCAGCTTCGTCAAGGACGTACAGCCCGTACTCGTCGCAGAGTTCATAGAAAATGGGCGCATCGGGATAGTGCGACGTGCGGACGGCGTTCACATTGAGGGACTTCATCAGCCCGAGATCCCGCCGCATGTCCTCTACCGTCACGGCGGCGCCGCGTTCGGGGTGGAACTCATGGCGGTTGACGCCGTGCAGTTTGATCGGGGCGCCGTTGAAGAGGAATACCCCCTTTCGGATCTCGATACTGCGGATGCCGATGCGCTCACAAATGATTTCATTGCCGCAGCGGATCTCGAGCGGGTAGAGGTTGGGGATCTCCGCGCTCCAGAGCTTGGGCGAGGCGAGCAAGAAGCGCACCGTATTCCCCTCCGAGACGCTGCGGGTAACGCCCTCGAAGGTGACTTCGCACGCCGCGCCCCTGAGGAGGGTAAACTCGACGCGCGCCTTCCCGCACTGTTGGATCTTCGTGCTTATCTTGTAATCCTCGACGCACGCCTCATCGCGATAGAGAAGGTATACGTCGCGGAAAATGCCCGTAAAGCGCCATTTATCCTGGTCCTCGAGGTAGGAGGAGGCGCACCATTTGAGCACTATGACGTCGAGCGTATGCTCGCCTACCCCGAATGCTTGCAGGGAAAATTCGGTCGTCTTGTGCGAAATTTGTCCGTAACCCAAATATGTTTGGTCGATAAAGACGTAGAACGCCGCATCGACGCCCTCAAATACGAGCCGTGCACCCGCCCGCCCGATGCGGAAGGTGCGGCGGTAGTGAAAGGTGGGAATGGGCTTTCGGATATAGGGCGGATCGAAGGGAAACGGATACCGCACATTGGTATATTGCAACCCGTCGTAGCCGTGCATCTGCACACAGCCCGGAACGGGAATGTGTTCGGAAAGAGGTTCGTTGAGTTCGCAGTCCTCGGGCCTTGCATGGGCGCCGAACTGCCACTCGCCGTTTAAGGTTTGGAAGCGGGAGGAAGTCTCCCTGCCCTCTGCGGGGCGGGGCGTTTCCCCTGCTTCGAAGGGGATAAAATAGCAATGGGGCGGGAGGGCGCCGATAATTTCAGTGCGCTCCCATTCTCTCTTATTCGGAAACATATGCTTCTCCTTTTCTGAAATCGGGGGCGGTCATGAAATGGCCGCCCCTTCGTTCAGTTTTTAGCCCTTTTTCTTCTTTTTGACGTACACACCGACGCCTATCGCTCCGCCGATCGCCACGGCGCCCGCCGCGCTACAGCCGATGATGAGGCCGAGATGGTCCCCGCCGTCTTGGCTGCCGCTTTGTTCGCCTGAGGGAGGCTCGGAACCTGTGGGCGTGCCCTGCTTGAAGGTGATGTTCAGGTTGAGGTCTAAAGCTCCGATCGGGATACTATACTTCCCGTCCGCATCCGCCGTTACTTCAGCTCCGTTTGCGATCACCTTATCGACTGCATAACCCTCGTTGGGCGACAGCGTAAAGGTGAGCGTCTCGCCCTCGTACAGGGTATTGCCAGAGATGTTGCGCTTGATGGTGCCCTGCGCCCCCATGTTGAGGAGGAGTTTGTACTTCGTCGCATTCTTGGTGACGACTTCCACCGTGTTCAGGTAAGCGGTATTCGCATCGGGCGTAAGCGTAACTTTTCCGCCGTTTACGGCAGTGGCCGTTACGTCCGTTCCGTTGAGCAGGACCTTATCGAGCAACTTGCCGCGCGCCAAAGTGTAGGTGAAGGAAACTTTTTCCCCGTTGGAGAGCAGGGTCGCTTTGTCTACCGTACAGCCCTCCCCTACCTGCACCGTATAGGAATGCTTGGCGAGGTGTTCATAGGCGACTTTTGCGAAGCGCTGCCCGAGGTCGTACATATCGGCGGCGTTGAAGTGCCAGGGGTCGGACCCGTTCGTATCGCCGTTTTGCCGCAAGGCGAGGCTGAGCTTGGGAAGCCCGTCCGAGCCGTCTGTCTCCACCGTATAGGTGAAGGGAAGTTTGGCGGCGACGGCATCCTCTGCGGCGCGCACCGTATCGATATACGGCTGCCCGTGGTTGGCGAAGTCCTCCGCGATCTTGCCAATGACGAACGGGCGGTTTTGGGCGGTTTCGTCCTCCGCGATCTCGCTGATGTCCTTGCGCATATCGTTTATGAGGAGCTCGAGGTTGTGCGCGTACGCATCCGCCCACTTGGATTGTTCGGTATCCGATTCGCCCTGCATCCAGAGGTATGCCCTGATGTGCGGGGTGAAACCCGCCGTACGAAGGGCTTGAAGGCCGTACGTCACCGTCTCGAGGAGCCGCTCATAGAGCTTGCCCGAATATTGGTGGACGGTAAGCCCGCTCGCCCTCCACTCCTCAATCAAGGTGGGAGACGCCCAACCGCCGAAGTTTTTGGTTGTGTCGTTACTCCCAACGCCTTCGTAGTCGCCGAGGTAGGTCCCGCCGACGGCGCTCTTGATGATGGCCGCGGGAGAATCCTTGGTGTAGTGCGCGGAGAGCGCCTTCGCCATGCCGAGTTCGGGGCCCATACACCCCGTGCCGTTCCCCTGCCCGAAGTGTACATGGGTGAGCTCGGAGCCCGTGTAGGTGGCAGTCGCTCTGACCTCTACCGCGCCGTAATAATACACTTCCTCATAGCCCGTATCGTTGCGGGCATCGTCCGCTTTGAGGGCGGCACGGTAGCCGCGCCCCTCCTGGTCTATGACGCTGTTGCCGACGGCATTGGATTGCCCCGCCAAGATATAGACGTCAACGTCCTTTTCTGCCGCCCGCGCCACGGTTGCGGAATTCGGCACGAAAAGTGCCGATCCCGCAACCGCAAGCAATGCAAGCGTTGCAAGCTGTTTTTTCATGTTACTCCTTTCAAATCAACCCTTGAGGGCCGCAAAGGCCTGTGCGAGCTTGGTATTCGTGCTGAATGCAGTCCCTGACGTGACGACCTCATAGGAGAGACCGCTGACGTCTGCAACCTTATCGCATGCATGGTTGTAATCGACGGTGAGACCGATCCGAATTTCGCCGCTGTTGAAATCCGTGATATTTGCCCACTGTACGAGTTCATACGAATCACCGCTTGCATAGATACCGTAGAGCTTGCCATCCACTCTCGCAACGCCCATCACGAAACCGGTATCGTTATGAACTGCCGCCTTGTCTGCAATCGCATGAGGATGCTGCCAGCGCGGAGGGATCTGAACTTCAGTCTTTGCATCGTCGAGTGTGGAGCAAATGACTTGCGAGATATTTGTTGCAGTGCCCCACCAATTGTGGGTGAGTGCGCCGCGGCCGATTTCGAAGCCGAGACGGCTATCCCAACCGCTCTGAGGCGTCGCTACGATATTCTTGAAGGTTGCGAGCGCAAAGAAGTCCTCATCCGCCTTGACTGCCTGTGCGAAGTAGAGCACCGCGTTGCTCGCCTGCTTCATAACGACGTTGCCGTTCATCGCGTCGGTGATATCGAACGAAGCATTTGTACCTTGGAATATCTGATAGTTCAACGTCAATTCCTGCTCGGTGATAGCAGCCTTAACCTCAAGCAAGTGACTCTCGTAGTGCTCTACGGTGAGGGTATACGTCACGTCCTTCTTCACGTTGTTGAAGGTCACGATGCCGCTCTTCACGGAGTATGCGGATATCAGAGCCATACCTTCGGAAGATAAGGTGACATACGCATTATCGGGGATATCGACTTCGGTTGAACCCATGTTCTTCAGCTTGATTTTGAGGGACACGGTTACGGTTTCAGCCGCGGTGCAATTCGCCTCGATCTTCAACGCATTGGATCCATACACCGAGAGGGTAAATTCATATTTGCCGTCTCCGATAGGCTTGAGATTGGTAATTTGATCCGCATCATTCACCTTGAACAGGGAAATGATCGTGCCTTCTGCGGGTTGATAGGTAATGGTAATGTTCTCGCCTATCTTGGGTTGTTCGGGGTTCACCGTGAGGGTCCCTGCGGTCACCGTCTTGGTCACGGTCACTTTGAGCGCATTTTCGACTTCTGTGGGGATAGACGTTCCAAAGCGGATATTCTTCCACGTTGCGCCTGCCGCCGTCTGGTCGGCTCTATCGTGCCATGCGCCGAAGCCCATCGAAAGGTTGCCCTTGTAGGTGCCGTTATCCAATGTGCCGAGCACGCCCCAAGTATCATCCGCCTTCGCGAGGAAGATGAGGACGCCGCTGCGCCTTGCGATCGCAAATTCAATGCCGTCGCCTTCAAAGGCCGCTGTCATCTCTGCAGTAAACTGCCCATTCACCCATAGAGACCAATTCGTTGCCTGGAAGGAAACATTCGCGCCGATCAAGGTTACCTGAAGCTGCGAATTGCTATCGGTGTAAAGGGTGTACCCGAAGCGCCAATTGCCTTTGAAAGTATCATGCTTCTTTACCACAGAGGAGAAGAAGAAGTCGCCCGAGCCGCTTACAAGATTGGTCTTTATGTGCGATTCCCCGGTGGGTTCGTCGCTGAACTTGAGTTCGCCGTCGTTGAGCTTGGAGGTATCGAGGTTGTCAGGCCTCGTCGATGCATTGCCGATGAAGTTCCATTCGATCTCGAAGGTATCCGTCGTCTTTCCTACCGAAACGGTGACTGCCTTATCGACGTAGCCGCCATCGATCTTGAGGGCGTATTCGCCTTCGAGGACGTTTGCAAACGTCGCAACGCCTTCAGCCACGGTCGCCGTGTAGGTGTTCGTCCCGACGAGTTTGACTTGGGTATTCGCGGGAAGCGGGATCTTGTTGTCTTGGTCGATGCCGAGCTTGTGGAGGGTAATGTGATAGGTGAGAGATTGGAGCGTCTCAATTTCGGCGAAGGTCGCCTCGACTTCGATGCTGCGCGTGCTCTTGTAAGCCGCAAGGGTGAGGGTATAGACGTTTTCGGCCTTCACGAGGTCTTGTGCATGCTCGACGCCGTTGATCTTCACGGACCTCGGAAGCATGCCGCTCTCGGGCGTGAGGGTAAGGACGACGTTCTCACCGAGCTTCGGGCTGTTGTGGGTCACGGTCACGTGCTCGTGCTTGGAGACGTTGACTTCGATATCGATGTCCCCTCTCTTCCACTCGATGTTCTTGAATTCCGCCATGCTCATCGGCTCATAGGCGATGAAGCCGATCTGCACGGGTCTGCTGTTCTCTCTGCCGGCCGCGTCGTAGTCCTCATAATCGTTACAGAGTACCCAAACGCCGTCTCTCTGATAGAAGGTGCAGTAGAGGTTGTTGATGCGGGCAAACGCGACGTTGAGGCCCGCCTCGCTCTCATATGCCGCTCTGTCGGCGTCGGTGAGCGGGTTCTCCTTGTAGTAACCCACACCCCCATAGGCAAACCAATTGTGAAGCTGTACGCCACTAAAGGTGCCCACGAAGGAGTTGTCTGAGACGTTGTTTCCGACGAGGGTCGCACCGATCCACCAACTGCCGTCCGTCACCTTGAAGCCGTAGCGCCAATTCTCTGCGGGATCGAAGGAATCCTGCTTGCGGAAGTTCGCCGAGATCCAGAAGTTCTCGCCTGCCGCGGCATGGAGGTTGAGGGTGATAGACTGTTCGTTGTTGTGGCCGTCCGCGCCTTCGGGGTCGTTCCATTCGTGGACGATCTTGCCGCCCGTAAAGGCCGTGATGTTGCCTTCGCTATCCTTTGTGGGGTTCTTGGGAAGCCCGCTGATATCAAAGTTTTCCGTGAAGCCGAGCAAGCCGTAGATTGTATCCTGTACGGGACGGAGCGCGACGCCCTCATCTTCCACCGCATCGGTGACGGGGAGAGACCGCGAGACGGTGAGGTATGCGTCCTTGAAGTCTGCGTTCGCGTCGCCGTTTACGACGAGGGTGTAGACGCCCGTAGGAACGTTGGTGAGGGTGTAGGAGCCGTCCTGAGCCGTCTTGCCGGATGCAACGACGGTGCCGTCCTCTTTCTTGAGTTCGACGGGGATATCCTTCATTGCCTTTCCGAAGTAGGTGACGGAGCCCGAGACGGTGACGTTTTTCGCTTCGATCGCTTCGAAGGTCGCATCGACTGCGACGACTGCCATGCCCGCCGTAGGCGTCACTTGGAGAACGCCGCCTTTGAGGTCTGCGAGCACATCCTTCCCGTTGACGGTGAGCGCCGTGCAGACGTAGCCTTCGTTGGGTTCGATGTGGAACTTGAGGGTATCGCCGTCCTGATAGGTCGTCTTGTTGCCTTCTACCGTGACGGCGCCGCGGCCCGTCTTGGTGATGCTGATGGGATAGCCTTCGTCGAAGCCCGTCGTATTGAAGCTGAGGTTGCGGAACGCGACGCCCTTCGCCGTGATCATGATACCGGGCTTTGCGACCGTCGTTTCGGAAATGCCGAAGCTCGAGTCGTTGCAAGGGGTGTTGTCGATGACGTTCTTGCCGTTGACCCACATCGAGAGCTTGCCGCCGTCGAAGAGTGCCGCCGTCGGAACGCCGTTGCCCTGTGCGAGCTGTGCGACTTCGGGGCCGACCACTTGGTCGAGCATGATGTCTTCGGCGACGTACTTGCCCCATAAGCCGTTGACGATGACCTGTACTCTGTAAGTATCGTTCGTCCAGAGGAGGCAGGCGAATACGCGGACCTTGGAAGCCGTCTCAAACAGGAAACCGACGCGGGGGCCGTCGCCGCCTGCGGGAAGCACGATGTTCGCCGATGCAAATACTTTGGTGCCGCTGATCTTGTTATGAACTGCGCCCGTAAGCCAATCCGAACCGACTGCAGCGACGGTGCCGTTGCCAAGTTCGTCGATGTTCCAGAAGTTCGGGTTGTCGAAATCGAGATACGAACTCATGAGGACGAAGTTGTGCGTGACGTCCTCATAGATATCGAGGTCGTACGTCTGCGTGAGCGCCGCCTGTGCCGAGCAGTACACTCTCCACTCCGCTTCGGGAAGCGAAATTTCGAACTTGCCGTCCGCTGCGACTGGGATCTCGATGCGTGCCGCGCGGTAGAGCGCATACATTGCCGCGCCCTCGAGTTCGCCTTCGCTCGTCGAAACGGTACCCTTGAAGGTGTGCTTCGTCGAAGAGAGCGGAGCGAACTTTGCCTTGACTTCGAAATCGCCGCTCGCCTCTGCGGACGCACTCGCGACGCCGTTGTTGTAGGTGAGTTTATCGGTGACGTCGGTATCCCCTATCTTGAGCGATTCGAGATAGTAGCCCTCGGCGGGTTGGACGGATGCCGTATACTTGTCGCCCGAAATGTGGTAGCTTCTGCCCGTGAGCGTACCTTCGCCCTCTTTGGTGAGGGTGACGTCGTTCGCTTCGAGGCCGACGCCCTTCGTCATGCGGTAGAAGTTGGATTGTACGGCGCCCCATACGAGCCCGCGCTCTTCGGCACCGAACGAATACCACAGCTTATCGTCGCTGTTCGCATTGTCGTTGCCGCGGATGTAGACGGGGTTGACGAGGAGCGTATCGTGCTTGGTATCCGAACCGTCCGAATTGAACAGGTGATACGGGAGATAGAGTTCTACCGTGTACCCGTTGCACTCGCCGCCGAAGGTGCCGTCAAAGACGACCGCGCTGTGCAGTTCACTGAACCAATTCATGAAGCGGCTGCCCGTCCACTTGCGGAGCATCCGCTTGCCGCAGGCGTTGAGGTCGATTTCGTATGACATATTCGGCTCTTCCGGCGAACCGACGTAGAGTTCGACGCCCGTGTTGCCGTAAATGTCGCGGTCGGGGTGGTAGTAGACGATGTCGTCATAGATATCCCAACCGAAGTAGACGCCCTTTTCGCCGAAGTAGGTCATCATCTTATATGTGACATTGGTGCCGAATACTTCACCCGTGAAGGCTCTCCCCTCTTTCCAGTGCGCTTCGTCCACTTTGCCGTCAATGACGATGCCATCCCCAAGGTCCTCGGTGGGCTTGGAGTAGTCATAGTTGAATTTGGGAAGTTCTTCTATCCCGCCCGCGCAAGCCGCAAGTGCGCCGCAAGACGTCACTGCAAGGCCGAGTGCGAGCAAGCCTATCGTAATGTTCTTGGTATTTTTCTTCATAAAATTCCTCCCGTTCCTTATTTGCCGAGCACGACGATTTCAGAGACCGCAACCACCTTTTGCGCGATGAATGCACCGTAATCGTCCATGATCTCAATCCCTTCGGGGCGCTGTACGGGAAGTTCTATCGTGATGCGGATCTCCTTCACCTTGATGGGGTTGAATACCGCAACCGAACTGCCGCCCGGACGCATTGCGAATGCCGTTGCCATCTTATAGAAATCCCAATCGAACTTGAGGTTGTCGATATACGCGACGCCCGTTGCGCCTTCGTGTTCGATATCCATCTCGATGCGCTTGACGTCTACGAAGGAGTGGTCGAATACCTTGCTGTTGTAGACCATGAGTGCGGTCACTTCGCGGTATTCGGAGAAGCTCATCGTAATGGTGACGGTCGCGTCTGCCTCGAATTCCTTCACGTAGTCGATGTTCGAGTAGATGGATAGCATGCCGTCGGTGAGCGCCTCTGCGTTTTTGCCGCCCGACGTCTTGACGGTGCTCTCGGGCGCGATGTTCTTGTAACCCGAATACTTCGCGATGCGGGGCTGGAGAGACCAGGTCGGGCCGTTGCAGTAGAGCACGTCGAGCCCGTCGTTGTTCTTGGTCCAGACGACTTTGTCAACTGCGACGTCGCGCTCGCCCGTACCGCCGCTCTCGCGGTTGAGGTGTTCGTGGTAGACCATCCAGATCTCATCATCTACGACGACGAAGCTGTGGTGGCCCGAGCCCGAAATGTGGTCGAAGGTCTCATGGTCGGTCCCGAGCAGGATGCCGCCCTCTGCCTCCGTGAGTTTGCGGAAGGGCCCGAGGGGCGAATCGCCGATCGCCTGAATGACGGTGTAACTCTTATCCGCATAGCCGTTGATGGAGAGGGTGAGGTAGTATTTCCACGCGCCGTTTACCTGCTTGTGGGTCATCCAAACGCCCTCGTTCGTGGTGTTGCCCTGTTCGTAATCGGGAACTTCGGCATTGTCGCCCACGGTGTAGTAGCCCGAACGGGTGAGCACTTTCATCGTCTCGAGGTTGGGCTTGGTCCACGACTCCATCTCGACGCCATAGATATCCGACGTCTCGCCGTTGAGTCTGTGCTCGTGGGTGAAGTAGAGATACTTGGTGCCGTCGGGGGCGACGTACGGATGCGGGTCGATGCAGTTGAAGTAGCCCTGAGAGGTCTCTTCGCCGTTCTCTTCGCACCAATCCACCATCGTCGCGTTGTCGAAGAGCGGCGTCGAAGCGGACAGGCCGTCCGCCGTGGCGGGCTGATAGGGCCCGTAAGGGTTCTCGGCGACCGCGACGCCTATCATGCGGTGCAAGCCTTCGGGGTCGTCGCCGACCGTGCCCGAATAGTACATATAGTACAGGCCGTCGTCCGAATCGTAAATGACTTCGGGCGCCCAGAAGCCGCCCTTTCCGTAGGCGAAGTGCCCCGCCGTGGGTTGGAAGGCAAGGTAATTGTATTCGGGGGTGACATCCTCCCACTTGCCCGTGAGATCCTTGTTGCGGTACGCGCGGAAGCCCGTATCGGGATCGGACGTGCCGAACAGGTAGTAATACCCGAATTCGGGGCTCGATTCGTCGGTCACCTGGAATACGCACGGATCGGGCGTGGCGGTGAAGAGGTCGTTCCTGAAGAACAACTCCTCGATGTAAGCATTGTCCATTTCGGGGTGGATCTGATCGTCGTACGGAAGGGCCACGGGGGCGCCGTCGCAACCGCTCAACAGAAGAACACCCGTCATGAGCAATCCTGCAATGCCTGCAATTTTTTTGTTCATATGATTCTCCTTATCATAATTTTCGTCGTTTGGGGGTAGGTTGGTTCCGATTTCAGGTTTCGTTTCTTGTCCCTCCTTTTTCAGGCTTTGAGGCCCGTCATGGCGATGCCCTGCGTGAAGTACTTCTGCATGAAGCAATACAGGATGAGAAGCGGCACGAGGGCGACCACCACGGCGGCGCACAGGACGGCGGGATTTCCGTACCCGCCCGAGAAGAGCTGGACCGCAAGCTGAAGCGGTGCAAGCTGAGGATAGTTCGAGAGATACAGGAGCGGGCCCTGATAGTTGTTGTACCCGCCGACGAACATGAACACGCCCTGTGCGATGAACGCCGGTGCAGACAGCGGAATGAAGATGCGCACGTAGATCATGAAGTCGTTGAGACCGTCGATGCGTGCGGCTTCGATCAACTCATCGGGAAGCCCGCAGAAAAACTGCCGCAGGAAGAAGGTGACGCCCGCGCCGCCGAACAGCCCCGGAATGAGCAGCGGGAGTACGCTGTCCGTCCAGCGGATGGCATCGTAGAAGAGGTAAGACGGGATGGTGAGCACCGCCCCGGGGATCATCATCGTGGCGACGAGGCACATGAAGAGGACGTCCGAACCCTTGAACCGGATCTTTGCGAAGGCGTAGGCGGAGAGCCCCGAGACGAACAGCCCGATGAGCGTGGGCGGTACGACCTGCCACATCGTGTTGATGAAGCCGTGCAGGATGGAACTCATCGAGTCGCCAAACAGCAGCTCGGCGTAAAAGTCGTCGAACAGGACGATATGGTACGCTTCGAAACTCACCTTCGAGGGCGCCCAAATGAAGTGCATGGACGCATCGAGTTCTTCCCGCGGGACGATGGAGGTAATGAGAATGACGAGGAAGGGAAAGAGGACCCAAAGCGTGTATAGCCCCAAAAGGACGTAGACCACGATCTTTGCGGCCAGCTTTGCCCGCTTGCTCTTATTCTTGCGCCGAAGCATTTCGTCGGCGGGCGCTTGCGCCGAATTTTCGCTATACGTCATAACTCACCCACTTATTCTGCATTTTGAAGTTGATGAACAGGACACAGAAAATGACGACGAAGAGTATCATGCTCATCACGGATGCCACGGGCATCTTACTGAACGTAATTCCCGTGTAGTAGATGTAGAGAGAGGTCGAAAGGCCCGCGTCGTCCGGCCCTGCTGCCCCCGTCCATGCGTCTCCCGCAAAGATCTGCGGGATATCGAAGGTCTGAAGGCCCGCTATAAGCCCCGCCATCAGGAGATAGAAGATCGTAGGCGAGATCGCGGGAAGGGTGACGGAGACGAACTTGCGGACGGTGCCCGCGCCGTCGAGCTCCGCCGCCTCATAGAGGGTGGGGTTGACGTTGGTAAACGCCGCCGAGAACATCACGATGCCGTATCCGGGCGCCTGCCATACCATGACCGTGATCAGCATGACGGCGTAGTTCCCCGCATCCGTGAACCACTGCGGCCCCTCCTCCGTGTGCAGGATCCGCATGATGATGTCGTTGAGGATGCCGACGTTTTGGTCGAACACCCACCGCCACATGACGGAGATCGCCACGCTCGAGCAAATATACGGGACGAAGAAGAGCGCCTTGAAGAGTTTGTGCCCCGGATACTTTTGCGCGAGCATTGCGCTCAGGAAGAGCGAGATAAGTAAGCCCAACATGTGCGGGACGATGAACATGAAACTCACCCCGATGGACTTCCAAAACCGCTCATCCGCAAAGACGGTGGTAAAGTTCGCAAAGTTGTTCCACTGCATGGACCCGAAATCGTAGCCGTCCATATCGACGAACATCGTCACGATGGCGATCCCGAGCGGAATGAGGTTAAATATGAGGAAGCCAATCAGCGGAACGGACGCCGTAATCAACCCATAGAGCGACCGCCTCTGCACGGCAGTCAGTCTCCGTCTCCCCTTCCCGTCCGCCGTAGCGGTAAGCGTCGGGGAGCCCTCTCCTGCGGGAAGGTCCGCGGGCACGGATGCCTCGGCTCTCCCTGCGGGAAGTTCTTCAAAGTTGTCCATTCCAGCCTCCTTTAACCGTGATACTTCTTCGCCCGCATCGTCTTGAGGATGTCATTCGTCTTGGTGATGCAAGCGTTGGCAAAGAATTCTTCGAGTTTCATGTCGCCGTTACGGACGTCGGTATTGAGCACGTTCGCCCAAACGTTGACCCATTCGCCGTTTTCGAGGTAGGACCAGTCGCCGACCGAAGAACTCTCCACCGCCTCGAGGATGGCGAGCTTGTTGTTCGCGAAGTAGTTCTCGGTGAGCCCCATGTACTCTTCGCCATAGGCGAGGCTCTTTTGGTTGGGGACGTTGAGGTTGGCGCGCATGAGGAGCGCCTGCGCCGCGGGGCCCGCAAGGTATTCGATAAATTCAAAGGCGCCGTCCTTGGATTTGGCATTCGAGGGGATCGCAAAGCCCGTCGTGTTGGAGTGCGTCGCCATCTTGCCCTTCACTTCGGTGCCGTTGACTTCCTTGAGCGTGCCGTCCGCGTTGTATTCACGGTACTGGTAGAGCGGCGCGATATCCCATTCGAGCCCCTGCCCCGACATGCCTCTGCCGATGGAATACGCTTCGCTGTAATTCTCGCAGACGAAAGCGACTTCGCGGGAGGTGAGCAGGTTCATCTTGGACTTATTTCCGATGATCGACGGAGTGGGCGAGACGCCGTAGCCGTTCTTGCCGCCGTCCTCATCGGTGACCCGCTTTGCCGTGCTCTGAGGCAGTTGCAAAAAGAGGGTGAACGCATCGCGGATGGAGGGAAGCGGATACAAGTTCTTGGCATCGAGATAGCCCTTTACGGTCGCATCCGTGTTGTGGTCGATGACGTAATGTTTGTCCTCATAGGAGAGAAGATCGCCCGCTCTATAAGAATTGCCGTTGACGGTGATCGCATCCGTGCCCGTCACGAGATAGTTGGGCGTATCTTCGCCGAGCGCCATCACGTATTGGTTCTTTGCGGAATCCCATTCGAGGCAGTCACCGCCGACGCTCCAACCGAAGGAGAACCACCATTCGTTGAAGAAGCCGTACGTCGTGGGCGAACTCGCATTGTACGACCGCGTGAAGTATTTGGAGACGGTGACGAGTTCGTCCCAATTCATCGGGATACGGTTGTTGAATACGAGATACTTGCCGTTCTTGGCGGTGAGCCCGCTCATGGGCGCTGTATCGTACTCATAATAGCCGTGCGGAAGGAGGGAAGCCGAGTTCTTTTGGTTGTAACTTTCAAGGTCCTTTTCGTCAACCGAGATGATGTTGATGTCCGCCGCTTTGAGCGCGGTCGCATTATAGTAGAGCACGCCGGGCGAGATCCCGATGGGGATCGCATGCAGGGGTTCCTCCGCCCCCGAATACCCCGTTTGGCTCGCCTTGTCGTAGCGGTAGCGGTAACGTGTCACCGCCGTCTCCCAGAAATCCGAAAGGTCGAGCGAGGAGGCCGCGCGGACCACATTTCCGCTCTCATCCTTCTTATCGACGAAATATTCTTCGAGATCGGTCAAATACCCCTCGTTGACGTAGCCCTTGTAATATCTATCGTCGATCTCGACGACGTTGGGCGGGTTGCTGCCCTTCAGGGTACCGCCGAGTTGGGCAGAATATCCGCTCGTCTTGGGGATCAGTTTCACCGTGTACGATTCGCTCTGTGCGTTGAAATCGGCGACGATCTTGTTCCAGGTCGTCTTGTTGTTCTCGTTGACGACCGCCCAGACGGTAAGCGGCACCTTGCCGCGCCCGCTCGGGTTGTTCGGCCCGCCGTTCCCCCCGCAGCCCGCGATGGAGCATGCGAGCACGGCACAGGCCGCAAGTGCGATCGCTCTCACCTTTTTGCTCATTGTTTCCTCCTTATCTTTCAAAATTTATCAATCATGCGAAAAGCTATCCGCGAGACTGCAAAATATCGTAAATTTCATCGAAAATAGAAATTTTGCTTCATTTTTGAAATTCTCATTCAAACGGTTGATTTTTTTCTTCACTTTGAGTATAATATCGTTCGTAGGATCTTCGAATAATACGCATGAGGAGATTTGCCCACAAGCTATGCCGCACGTCGTCTTTCTCGGCGGGACCAACGTCGTCATGCGGGGTACCGAAGTCGAGGACAAGCAATTCGTCTACTGTCCCGATGAAAACGTGCCCCTCGTGCTCGATATCGCGGGCATCACGCCGCCCAATCCCCAATACTACATTTCCCGCGAATGCTGTGACCACTTCGTGCTCTTCCATGTTCTCGAGGGGCGCGGAACGCTCATTTACAGCGGAACGGAGTATGAGCTCAACCCCTGCGATACGGTGCTCCTCTCCCCCGGCAGCCGCCATACCTACTATCCCGACGCCGAAAATCCCTTCAAACTCGTCTGGATCAACTTCTTCTGCGACTGGATGCCCTCGTTTTTGAAGGGGCTGGAACTCGACGATAAGCCCATCATCCGCGGCATTCCCTGCAGCGAACAGATGATGGACATCTTTCGGATCGCGAAGGAGACGCCGAACAACAACCATCTCTGCTTCCCCGTGCTCCGCTTCCTTAACGAGATCCTTATAACGATCTCCGAGCGTATCCAATTCGAAGCGCGCACCAATTCGGAATCCGCGCTTGCGCTTAAAATCAAGGACCTGCTCGACGAGGCCATCTACGGGAAGGCGGATATCGACGAAATTGCGGCAAAATTATACATTTCCAAGTCGTCCGTCTACCGCGAATTCGAGAAGTTCTACGGCGGGACCCCGTACCAATACGTCCTCAACCACAAGATCGAGCGGGCGAAATCCCTCCTGCAGCGCACCAATTATTCGATCGCGGATATCGCAGAGCGGCTCGCCTTTTCAGACGAATTTTACTTCTCCAACCTGTTTAAGCGAAAGACGGGTCTTTCGCCGTCGGCGTACCGCAAGCGGTCCGCCGAAATTAAGCCATTATACCCCCCCCCCGTCTAAATTTATTGAATTTGCAACAAAGAGACCGCGCCGAAACCGACGCGGTCTTTGTTGCGGCGTCAACTCTCGGAGGTAATTTTCGATTGCGTGATTGCGTAGGGGGAGGAGATCGCATTCATCGCAGATTCGAGAGCAACGCGCTTTTGGGCTTCGGTCACGCCTGCGGGCGCCCACGTCAAGCCCGAGATATCTACTCCGGAAAGTTTTGCAAATACGGTAAGGCTTGCAATATACCTTCCGATGGAGTATGAGAGGTGATGGCCGTCACGGTTGAGGATATCCCCTTTGACGCCGAGGAAGGAAGTGCGCGCATTCTGAATGGCGGTTCCCGTCGGGAGCACGGCAGAGAACTCGGGACGCGTCAAGATCCTATCCTTAGTAGCGCTGACGTACGCATTATACATGCCGATCATATCCTTGCCGTACGTCGCAAATACAGAGTATTGGGAATCGAACGCATCCGCCCAAGGCATATGCCATACGAGGGTCGCCGTCGAATTGTGTTGGCGTACGAGCGGGATGAGCTCGTCGAGCGTCGAATAACTATCCGGGTGCCCCGTTTCGGTACTGTTCTGCTGCAGGGAGATGAAATCCCAATCCTCAAGTTCGATTGCGGCGTTTGCCGAATAGTTCTTCGTATTCTTCCACGCAAAATTCGTATCTGCGCTGAAGGTGCGGTACTCATAGTTTGCCGCATTGTTCTTGAGATTGGTGAGATGCTGAATGAGCGAGCAGTTCCCGATGTAGAGATTCCCGAGGCTTATCTGCACGTTGAGCGACTGTGCGATCGATCCGACGTACTCTATCGCGTCGTCCGAATAACTGTTCCCGATCATGAGGATGCGCAACACTCCGTCCTCCTTCCAATCCCGCGGCAAATTTTCGGGGCGCGGGCCGACGTGTACGGTATACTTGGTCTTGAGGTTCTTATGGGTGACCTGGATGTTATAGTCCCCTTCGCGCTCCGCGTTGTAGAGCACCGAGGAGACCTTGTACTCGGACGCCGTCAGGGTCTTGGTGGTCGAATCCGAATAGGTGACCGTAACGGTGAGCCCCTCCGAGGAGAACGCTTCCCCCCATTCGAACTGTGCTTTCCCGCCCTTGGCTTCCAACTTGACGGGCGTAACTTCCGCCGCGGGCGGTTCGGGTTCGGACGGCGTTTCGGGCTCCGTTGGCGTACAGCCGAAGCAGAAAACGGCAGAAAGCAGAAGCAGAAGCACGACGGCAATGATATTCTTTTTCATTATGGGCACCTCTTCCTTCTCAATATTTCATTCGAAATGATTTTGTATTTTCATTTTAATGTTTTTATACAACATTGAACATGAAAATTGTTTTCGGTGACATGTGGATTCGTCGCAATCGAACTTCTTGAATAAACGATTGTTTCAAACATTCTTAAAGGGAATTTTTGGGAAAATTGTTAAATTTGTGGATAAAATCGTTAAAAATTGCCAAAAATCTACAAAAAAACGCGGGCTGCCTCTCTTGCAGTCCGCATTTTTTCTCATGTTCAAAATGAAAATATAGATGAAAAAGTTTACATACTGAAATGCAATTTGTTGTTTTACATAGTGAAATTTATTTTCATAAATTGCACGCGGGTGCGCGCGGCGCGTACATATGATTTCGTCTCTTGAAGGGGCCCTTGTAAACGGTCCCCTCTCAGTTATTCTCCTGCTTCTTTTTATAGTAACACCTATCCTTCAGGCTATCGGGAAGATATTGCTGTTCGACGTAGCCGCCGTAATCGTGGGGATACTTATACCGAGCGCTCTCCGCCTTCATCTCCTTGCTCCCGAAGGAGCTATCCTTTAAGTAGGGCGGAATGGCGTCGTCGCTGTTTTCTCGGGCGTCCCTTTGGGCGGCCTCCATGGCGAGCACGACTGCGTTGCTCTTTTTGGCCTCGCAGACGTAGATGATGGCCTCGGTGAGCGGGAGGAGGCCTTCGGGCGCCCCCATGTTCTGATAGGCGGTGAGCGCAGCGGTCGCCATGAGGAGGGCTTGCGGATCTTCCATGCCTACATCCTCCGCGGCATGCGCGATGAGCCGACGAATGACGAGGAGAGGATCGCACCCGCCCTCGATGAGGCGGAAGGCGTAGTAGAGCGCCGCCGTCGCATCGCTTCCCCGCAACGATTTACAGAATGCGGAGAGGATATCGTAATAGAGATCCTGATTATAGGAGAGCGCCTTGCGCTGGATGGATTGCTCGGCATCCGCGAGGGTGACGCGGATGTGCCCCTCGGGATCGGGGGGCGTGGTGAGCACGGCGAGCTCCAAGGCGTTGTAAGCAGTGCGCAAATCCCCTCCCGCCGCTTGGGAGAGGTGATCGAGGGCGGCATCCTCCACCGTAGCCCCATAGTTCCCGAGCCCCTTGCGCTTATCGGCAAGCGCCCTCTCGAGCGCCCCCCGTATCTCCCCCGCCGTGAGCGCTTCGAAGTGGAACACGCGGCATCGGGAGACGATCGCGGGCGTCATGGAGGCATACGGATTCTCCGTGGTAGACCCGATAAAGAGGATGGTGCCCTGTTCGATGGCGGGAAGCAGGGAGTCCGACTGCGTCTTGTTGAAGCGGTGGCACTCGTCGAGGAGGAGGTAGGTACGCCTACCCGAAGCCTTCAGGCTGTACGAGGCCTGCTCCACCGCCTTCTTGACATCGGCGACGCCCGAACTCACCGCATTGAGGCGGATGAAGTCGGCATGCGTCTGCGCGGCAATGACGTTTGCAAGCGTCGTCTTGCCGCACCCCGGAGGGCCCCAAAAGATACAGCTCCCCAAGCGGTCCGAGGAGATGGCCCTGCGCAGGAGAGAGCCCTCCGAAACGAGATGGCTCTGCCCCACAAAATCTTTGAGCGTGGTGGCCCGCATGCGCTCCGCAAGCGGCTTCGCGCGCTCCTCGTTGTCGTTAAAGTCGAAAAGATCCATCAGTCTTGCAAGAGGGCCATGATCTCATCCCTGTGTGCTACCCCGAGTTCGTACCCCTTATCGTAGGCAAAATCGAGGTCCTTGACGCGGTATTGGTCCATGCCGCCGAGCTCGGGTTCAAGCCAGAGGTCCACCGAATGCTTACGGGCGGCATGCTTGCGCTGGGTGTTGCGGGTATCCATGATGTCGATACAGCGAAGCAGCGTATCGACGAGGTTGCCCTTGACCTCCTTCTCCACCATGAGGTTGCCGAGGACGTCTACCGCCACCACCACTTCGGCCCCCATCGGGCGGAGGAGATGCGCGGGGACCCGCTCTAAGATCCCGCCGTCCACGAGCATGGTGTGCTCCCCGATGGAGGCGGGCGTAAACGCCCCCGGGATGGAGCTCGAGGCGAGGGCGGCATCGACGACGCTCCCCTCGTCGAGGACGACGACTTTGCCTTGGATGAGGTCGGTCGCAACGCATTTGAAGGGAATTTTGAGTTCGGAGAAATCCTTCTCCCCGATGAAATCCACAATGCGCTTTCTCGCCTTCGTCATTTTCATGAGGCCGTTGCTGCGGAGGGGCATCACGTTGAGGGCGGCGAGGTCTCCGAGTTTGAGGCAAATGACGGCCTCCTTCATGGCGGCGGGCGTCGCCCCCGCGCAGTAGCATGCGCCCACGATGGAGCCCATCGAGCAGCCCGTGACGTAATCCGCACGGATGCCCGCTTCCTCGAGCGCCTGTAAAAAGCCGATGTGCGCGACGCCGCGCGAACCGCCCGAACCGAGTGCCAAACCTAACTTCTTCATATTGTACCTGCCTTGTGCATATCTTTTGAGTATGAAAGCCCGTGCCGTTTGGGGGGCGGCGTGGAAGGCGCTTCTCCTTCTTACGGCTACCCTCCTCTTTCTCCTCTTTCCCGCCCGCTATGCGAAGAGCGTTCGGGACGGAATTTCGCTGTGGGCGGTGAGCGTACTCCCCGCTACTTTGCCCTTTCTCTTCCTCACCACCCTTCTCACCGAGCTCGACCTCTTCAAGAAGGTAACAAAGCTGTTTGCCCCGCCCGCAAGGGGGCTCTTCCGCATTTCGGGAGAGGGTGCGATGGCGGGCCTGCTCTCTATGACCTCGGGCTACCCCGTCGGGGCAAAGACGGTTTCGGAGCTTGCCTTAAGGGGCAGGATCTCGGAGGAAGAGAAGTTTCGCGTGGTGTGTCTTTCGACGACGTCCGGGCCCGCCTTCCTCGTGGGCGTGGTGGGAAGCGGCATGTTTTTGAGCCCTGCCGTGGGGTGGATCCTCTATCTTTCCCACCTTCTCGGCGTAGGCCTCGTGTGTTTTTTGTTGCGGTTTACGGCAAAGCCCGTAGCCGTAAGGCCGTATCTTCAGGAGGCGAGCCCGCCCGTAACCCTCGGGGAAGCGCTCTCGGGGAGCGTGCTATCGGTGCTGACGGTGGGCGGAGCCATTGCCATTTTTTACGCGTTTGGACAGATGATCGCGGACATGGGTGCCTTCTTTTCCCTCCCGCCTCTCATAGAGGCCGTGGTGCGGGGGCTTCTCGAAATGACGACGGGCTGTGCCCTCCTTGCCAAAATGCCCTCCGCGCTTTCCATTGCCCTCTGTGCCTTCCTTGTGACCTTCGGGGGGCTGTGCGTCCTCGTGCAACAGCTCACCTTCCTCTCCCGCATCCACATTCCCGCCCTGCCCTTTCTCCTCATCAAGGCGTTGCAGGGGGCAATCGCGGCGGGTATCGCCTACGGGCTTGCGCTCCTTCTTATTTAGTTGTACGCCCCGAGGAGCTTGTACTGCGAACAGTAGTTCTCGGCCTCCGCGAGCGCTCTCTTCACCCAATCGCTTCCGATGTCCCCCGCGATCTCGATGAAGAAGCGGTACTTCCCGAAGGCATCCTTTACGGGTCTGCTCTCGATCCTCGTGAGGTTGATGCCGTGCCGCTGAAAGATCTTGAGGAGCCCCAAGAGGGAGCCCGGGCGGTCCGAATCGCGGCAGAGGGCGCTGAAAAACACCATCGCGCTCTTTTCCGGGATCTTGTTCCTGCGCTCTACCAGGAGGAAGCGGGTGAAATTGCTCTTGTTGTCTGCAATGTTTTCCTCGGAGAGGACGACGCCCTCCCGCTTGATGTGGGCGCCCACGATGCCCGCGGAATGGCGGTCGAGCAGGGAGAGGCTCTCGCTCGTGGAGGAGGTAGACATCACCTTGACGCCCGAAAAGTTCTTCTGAATGTACTGCGAGCACTGCGCAATGGCCTGAATGTGCGAATAGATACAGCGGATATCCTCCGGCTTTACCCCTTCGAGGGTGGCGAGGCGGTGGTCTACGGCGAGCAGAAATTCCTCCGTACCGAAGATATCCTCCCGTTCCAAGATATCGAGGCATTCGAGGACGCCCCCGTTGAGGGAGTTCTCGATGGGAAGGACGCAGTAATCCACTTCCCCCGAAGTGAGTTTATGTACGGCCGTTGCAAAATTTTGGCATAAAATCAATTCACAGTCGGGCCGCATGAGAGCGGCGGCACGGTGAGAGAAACTTCCCTCCGGCCCCAAACAACTTACAAGCTTTCTCTCTTCCATGGTTACACCTTCTCCGCGATATCGAGGATGAGCCGCTCGGTATCCTCCCAACCGAGGCAGGGGTCCGTGATGGACTGCCCGAATACGACGTCGTGCTTCTGGCACCCCTCCACGAGGAAGCTCTCTACCATGAAGCCCTTCACGATCTTCCTGAAATCGGGATCGTAACTCCTGTTCTGAAGCACCTCTTCCACGATGCGAATTTGCTGTTTATAGTGCTTTGCCGAATTGGAATGGTTGGCATCCACAATGACGGCGGGGTTCTTGAGGCCCCCCTCCGTGTTGTTGTAGCTATCCAAGACCTGCATCACCGTCTCGTAGTGGTAGTTGGGGATATCGTTCCCGTAATTATCCACCCGCCCGCGGAGCACGGCATGGGCATAGGGATTGCCGGAAGTCTTTACCTGCCAATTGTGGTATTTGAACACCTGCGAGCTCTGGGCGGCGTAGATGGAATTGATGAGCACGGGAATGCTGCCGCTCATCGGGTTCTTGATGCCGACGGGCAGTTCGATGCCGCTCGAGACGAGGCGGTGCATTTGGTTCTCGCTCGAACGTGCCCCGATGGCGATGTAGGTGACGAGGTCCTCTACGTAAGCATAATTTTCGGGATAGAGCATCTCGTCCGCGGCCGAGAGCCCCGAGACCTCAATGGTATCGAGGAGCATCTTGCGGATGGTATAGATGCCGCGCAGGGTATCTTCCTCGTGCTCGGGATCGGGTTGGGAGAACATACCCTTGTAACCCACCCCGCGGGTACGCGGCTTCGCCGTGTAGATACGGGGTACGAGAACGAGCCTATCTTTCACCCGCTCGTTGAGCTTGCCGAGGCGGCTCACATATTCGAGGACTGGCCTCGGTTCATGGGCGGAGCACGGGCCGATAATGACGAGAAGTTTATCGGATCTTCCCGTTATGACGTCGATCACCTGCCTATCCCGCTCCCGCTTGACGGCGGCAAGCGCCTTCGGGACGGGAAACTCGGCGAGGATATCCTCGGCGGACGGAATCTGAATTTGCTTTTCAAACATGGTTTTGTTTCCTTGTGATATATTCGTAGACCGCTTCGGGAACGTAATCCTTCCACGGCTTTCCAAAGACGATGGAATTGCGGACGATGGTGGAACTCACGTGCAGGAGTTCCTGCTCGGTGGGGATGTAGACGGTGACCATGTCTCCATCGAGCTTGCGGCTGGCGAAGAAATCCGCCGTTTCGTACTCAAAATCGGTGGAATTGCGCACCCCCCGCACATAGAAGGGTGTGCCCTCCGCCTTGAGGAGATCGACGATGGCGCCTCCCCAGAGAACTGCCCGCACGCGGGGCTCATCGCGGTAGGCCGCACGGATCATCGCGATGCGGTCCTCCGCAGAAAACATACACGTTTTGGCGGGGTTGTCCCCCACGGCGACGACAACTTCATCGAAGAGTTTCAGGCTCTTGCCCACCGTATCGGCATGGCCTGCGGTAAACGGATCGAAAGTGCCTGCAAAGACGCATTTTTTCATGGAATTCTCTCCATCATCGTAATTTTTGTTCTCCCATAGCTGCGGAAATCGAGGATACGCCAACCCTCTATGGGCGCCTCCTCCCGCTCGCTCTCGAATACGGCGATGCCGCCCTCTTCGAGCAAGTTCCGCTCTGCGATGCGGTTCATGATTTGGGCGGCGACATCTTCCCTGTAGGGCGGATCGACAAAGATGATCGTAAACTTCCCCGAAACCGAATTGAGCAGAGTGCTAAAATCCTTGCAGTGGAACTCCCCCGTTTCGTGTACGGAGGCCACGTTCCTCTTGCACAGCGCCAAACTCTCGGGGGAAATATCGTTGAATACGGCTTCTTTTGCCCCGCGGGAGAGGGCTTCGAGGCCCAAGGCTCCGCTTCCGCAGAATAGATCGAGCACGCGCGCCCCCGCAAGTTTGGGGGTGAGAATTTGGAAGAGGGATTCCTTCACGCGATCGGAAGTGGGCCGTATCTCCTGCCCGCGGAAGCCTGCAAGCACCTTGCCACGGTACTTCCCTGCGATAATTCTCACTTTTTCTTCCCCTTATTCGCCTCTCTTCTCACCTCTTCGGCGGCGGCGTTGCCCGCCTCCTCGATGGCGGCATTACGGGCGGCCTGCTGTTCGCGTTCCCGCTTCTCCATGTAGGCGCCCACGTTGTAGAGCACGAGGGAGACGAGGATGGGAAGTGCGATCATGGCAATCGACCAATAGGGGCTCACGGCAAGCCCGACGCCCCCCTCCGCGGTGCCGAACCACGTGATGGGCAAAATTGCCCAACCTGCGAACATGACGAAGAGCATGTAGATGATGCCGCTCCCCTGCATCAGCCGTTCGGAGGGAATGCTCCCTGCGATGATGCCGAGGATGATGGCGGGTACGGAGACGTAGAATCCGATGAGTGCCCCCTTCCAGGCGCGGTATTCGCGTTCGGGGCGGTGGTCCCCGCCCGATTGAATGCCGAAGGCCTCATTGCGTCGGTGCGTCTCCCCTGCGACGAAGGCGCCGTAGTGCATCTTGCCGTAGTGGTAACAGAGGTGCCCGTTGAACACGGCACCGATGAGGATACAGACCGTCCCGAGGAGGATCTCGAGCCAACTGTTGTCGTTCTCCACAATGACCTGGCAGACGAGCGCGAGGCTGCTCATGAAGAGATACATGAGGTAGGGCGTCACCGCACGGCGGAAGCATTCCCACTGGATGCGCCAAAACAGCCGCATGCGCGTGGGATGGGCGTAGTCGATATCCTTATGTTTTTTGGGCGCTTCATTTAACATAGTCGTAACCCCCTCGCCGCCGCCCCATGCAAAAAACGGAGCTCGGCGACGTCTTTCCCTATTATACCATCGGCGCCCGCACCTTGTCAAGAAAAGCTCTTTCCCTTTCTCAAAAATCCGCCCGAATTTCAGCCGTTTACGTACACAAACTCCGCCTTCGCCGTACTTTTTACAAGAACTTCGTAGACGGAAGTATGGTGCAGGCGGGCATATGCCGCAAGGTCTTGAAGGATCCTTCGCCGCGTTCCCGCCCTTCCCCCTCCCTCGCAGACGGCGGCATCCATGCAGAGGTTGCCGATGCCCACCCCGCCCGTGCGGAAGAGCCCGTCTCCATAGCCCACGCGGAGGGTGGTAAGCGCCCCATACTCTTTCGTGGCAGGTGCATAGCCCACGCCGCCGCCCGTAAACTGCTTGGATTGCCCCACCGCGGCGTAGAGCTTTAGGGCGGGTTTTACGGGGAGCCCTTCAAAGCCTTCGGGAAGGTAGCCATACAGGGCAATGCCCGCCCGCACGGCATCGCACGTTGCCCCCTTCAGGGTGCCGCCCGTTGCCGAGAGATGGCGGACGGCTTGCGGGAAGGATTGCCGTACCCCCGCGCAGGCCTCCAAAAATCTCCCCTCTTGAAGGGAAAGCGCCCCCTTCTCTTCGGGGGCGTAGAGATGGGAATACACCCCCGTCACCCGAATGCCCTCATGGAGGGCGGCACGGCCGAGGGAGGCGGCCCTATCGAAACGGACGCCGTAGCGGTTCATCCCCGTATCGACGCACAGGTGCGCCTCGACGGGCAGCCCCTTCAAAAGATGTAAGGTATGCAAAGAATTGAGGCATGCCGTGAGCCGATACGCCGTGATCCGCAACGCCTCCTCTCGGATGAGGGGAGGCGTAAGCACCAAAATTTCTTTTTGAATTCCCGCAACGCGCAGGGCGGCGCCCTCCGTCACCGTCGCTACGGCGAACCCCGTAACCATGCCTTCCAAGGCTAAGGAGACCCGCTCGGCGCCGTGCCCGTAGGCATTATCCTTGACGACGGCATAGAGGGGCACCCCCGCACGGCGGGCGATGAGGCGGGCGTTCTTTCGGATACGCCCGAGATCCACTTTAGCAAGAACAGACTGCATACGCCCATCGTATGCAGTCTGCCATTCTTTTTGTTAAACTTTGTAGACGAGCCTTCTGCAGTTCTCGCATTCCACCATGTTGCCGCCCGCAAGGGACCCTCTTTGGGCGAGGGGGAAATCCCTTCCGCACACGCAGAACTCTCCGTTGAGGGGGACGACGACGGGGAAGATCTTCTCCTTCCGCTTGGTCGTATAGACTTCCAAGATCTTCGGGTCTATCTTCTTGCCGATCTTCTCCATCTTCTCGTTGATGGCCTTGACTTCCTCCGCATGGGAATCGCGCAGCTCCTTGAACTTCGCACTGTAATCCTTATACTGCTTCTGCATCGCGATCGTCTGCTCTTTGAATTTCTTATACTCTTCGGCGGCGGCGTTGATCTCCGTGATCAGGCGGTTGAGTTCCCCCTTGATGGAGCGGAGCCGATCGAGGAGGGACTGCGCATTCTTCTTGTAGAAGGCGAGGTCCGCTCCCCCTTCGAGCATCTCATCGAGCTCGGCGTATTCGGCGATGGCCTTCGTCGTCTCATCGACGCGGGCGGCAAGCTGATCGCGCAGGGCCTTGAGTTCCAAGGCATGCTTATCCTGTGCCTCCAACTTATCGCGGGCGGCTTCCATAAACTTTCTCGCCTGCATGTACTTCTTGCGCTCTTCGCTCGAAGCGATTTCCTGTTCGATCTTGCGCAGTTTGGCATCTTCACTCTGATATTCGAGCAATTCATTGGAAACGGGCATATTTTTACTCCTTTGGGTTGGTTTTCTTACATGAGCCGTTGATCGGCAAAGAAGGTGACGGGGACGGAGAGCTCCTTTGCAAGGCGCTCCGCAAAGCGGCGCATCCCGTAAACCTCCGCGGCATAGTGGGTGAGGAGGACGACGTTGAGCCCCCGCTCGACCGCCTCCGCAATGAGGTGATGCTTGGCATCCGAGGAGACAAGCGTATCGGCGCCGTTCCGGAGGGCAAAGTTGATGGCGTCGTAGCCGAAGCCCGCCCCGCAAAAACTTGCCACCCGCCGCACCGCATGCTCTCCATAGGAGAGGAGCCGCTTTGTCTCGAAGTGCAGTTTGATTTGGTTACAGAAGATGGGAAGGGGTGTGGCAGGGATATCGTATACCTTCCCGTAGCCGCCGCCCGTGAGTTCCTCCATCACGGCAAGAGGCTGTTTCCCGCCCAAGCCGTACATCAGGCTATCGTCGATTCCCCCCTCGGCCGCATCGAGGCTCAGGTGGGAGGAGAGGACGGAGATGCGCTTTTGGACACAGGCGAGCAGGTTTTGGTTGTTGCCCTGCTCGGAGATGCGCATCACGGCATCCCAAATGCCGGGATGGTGGGTGAAGATGCAGTTTGCACCCCTGTTTACGGCCTCCTCCACCGTGCGGGAAGAGAGGTCGAGGGAGACAAGTACCCCCTTTACATCCTCTCCGCAATCGAGCATGATGCCGCTGTTGTCGCGGTATCCGTAGCGGGTGATAAATTCCTGCGAGAGCGCAAAGGGCGCGATGCCGTCTGCGCGGTTATAGATCTCCTTCAATAGCATCCCGTATCATCTCCAATTCGTATAATTTTTGCCGTACCCCGTCGCGGCGGGCACCGTTCAAAGTGGGTGCCGCAAGGGCGGTGCGGTAATTTTTCATGTCGTGCTCCAATTTGAGGAGGAAGGCCTTGGAGGGGCTTCGAAGATTATCCCGCCCGTAGCGGTACTCAAATTCGCTGTACCCGTCTCCCCCCTCGCCGTAGCCCACAATGCGGTCGTAGGTTGGCCCGCTCCCGAAGGTATCATCCCGCTCGATCCTCGCCCCGCGCTCTATAAGGAAGCGGCGGAGCTTCTCGGAATTTTGCATAGGCTGGAGCACAAAGCGCTCGGGAAGGGGCCTATCCGTGAGGATCTTGATGATCTCCTCCCCACCCATGCCCGCGATGAGCACGAGATTGCAGGGCTCCTTGATGCCTTCGAGGCCGTTTGCGACGACGGGGATACACCTCCCCTTCTCTATCTCCTTTTTCAGGAGCTTTTCGGCTTTCGAGAGGCTTCCCGCACTGATATCAGAGATGTACGCCCGTGCACAGAGGTCGTGTTTGAGCATGTACTCCGTGCAGTAGCCGTGGTCGCACCCGATATCGGCGAATACCTCCGCATAGCTGAGGCTTTCGCAAATTTCCCGTATCCGCTCGGTCATCAGTTCAGGAAATCGCGCAGTTTCTTGCTCCGCGAGGGATGGCGAAGTTTTCTTAAGGCCTTTGCCTCGATCTGGCGGATGCGCTCACGGGTGACGTTGAATTCCTTGCCCACCTCTTCGAGAGTGCGGGGCTTGCCGTCGTCGATGCCGTAGCGGAGGCGGAGCACCTTCTCTTCGCGGGGGGTAAGGGTATCCAATACGTCGAGCAGCTGTTCCTTGAGCATGATGAAGGTGACGCTGTCCCCCGGGGTCTGCGTCTTATCGTCCTCGATGAAGTCCCCGAGGTGGCTATCCTCCTCCTCGCCGATGGGCGTCTCGAGGGAGACGGGGTCCTGCGCGATCTTCTGGATCTCCATCACGCGCTGCACTTCGATGCCCATGGCCTCCGCGATCTCTTCGGGGGTGGGTTCCCTGCCGTTCTCCTGAAGGAGCATGCGGGAGACGCGGGTGAGCTTGTTGATGGTCTCCACCATGTGGACGGGGATACGGATGGTGCGGGCCTGGTCTGCGATGGCACGGGTGATGCTCTGGCGGATCCACCATGTGGCGTAGGTGGAGAACTTGAAGCCCTTTTGGTAATCGAACTTCTCCACCGCCTTCATGAGCCCGAGGTTGCCCTCCTGGATAAGGTCCAAAAAGAGCATGCCGCGGCCGACGTACCGCTTTGCGATGGATACGACGAGGCGGAGGTTGGCTTCGGAGAGGCGGCGCTTGGCCTCCTCATCCCCATCCTGCATCCTGCGGGCAAGCTCGATCTCCTCCTCCCCCGAAAGGAGGGGCACCCGCCCGATGTCCTTTAAGTACATCTTCACGGGGTCGTCGAGGCCGATATCGGAGAGCGCCTGCTCGAAGAGCTCCTTATCCCGCTCATCCTCATCGAAGATCTCCACGCCCATATCGGGCAGAACTTTATAGACCTGCTCCATCTGTTGGGGGGTGAGGTCGTATTTTTCGAGTGCGTCACAGAGGGCATTCGTCGAGATACTGCCCTTCATGCGGTATTCGGCCGCGATACCTTCAATCATTTCGTTTAATTTTTGTTCGGTAACGTTCATGTTCTTCCTCCGCTTTATTTTTTCAATCTTTTTGTATACTCACTGATCTTGAGCAGACATTCCCGTTTCTCTTCCGCACTCTCCGCCTCCGCATAGCGGCGCTGCTCCTCCCCGATGAGGCGGGAGAGGGTGCCCCGCTCGAGGGTGGCGGTGCAGTCTGAAAAGTACCTTGCCGCGGCGTCGCCATCGAGTTCTCCGCTGTTGAGGTTGAGGATCTCGGAGAGTTCCCCCTCCGAATCCATGAGGTCGAAGAGCCCTGCGGGGCGCACCTTCCCCTCCTTTCGCCCTGCGTGGATGTACGCCGCGATGAGGCGGTGTTCCTCATCGGGGAAATCGAAGGAGGCGAGGTTGCAATCCGCCGCATACGGCTCCGAGAAGAGGCATGCCGCGAGCACGAAGCGGGCCGCCTTTTTCTCCCCGTCCGCCGTCTCCTCACGGGGCGGGGCGGGGCGCATTGGCCTTTCGGGCTCCCTGCCTACCCGTTCCAAGTCTCCCGTAAGCGCCGCAAGGCTCACCCCCGAACGGGCGGAGACGCGCTTTAGAAGCTCTTCCTTTTCGGTGTTGTTCTCGGCCTCCGCAACGACTGTAAGGGCCTCCTTCACATAGGCACGGCGTTCATCGGATTTGGTGAGATCGTACTTCTTCTCCACCGCAAACAGGCGGAAATCGATGAGCGGCATCGCGGCATCGAGGCAGGCCTTATACCCCTCCGCACCCCGTTCCTTGACGACGTCGTCCGGGTCTAATCCCTCCGGCATGGGCACGACGCGGATCTGCAACCCTTCCGCTTTCAGGATATCGAGCCCCCTGAGGTTTGCGGATTGCCCCGCGAAGTCCCCGTCGTAGCTGATGTATACAGTATCCGTATACCGCTTACAGAGGCGGGCCTGTTCGCGCGTGAGCGAAGTTCCCATGCTCGCAACCACGTTCTTAAATCCCGCCTGATAGAGGGAGATGGCATCCATGTAGCCCTCCACCATGATGAGGTAGGGCAGCCCCCCCGCCCGCTTTTCCTTTTTGACGAGGTTGATGTTGTAGAGATTCTTCCGCTTATTGAAGAGAATTGTCTCGCGGGTGTTCTTGTATTTGGCGCGGTCTGTGGGTTTTAACACTCTCCCCCCGAAGGCAATGACTTCATCGAGGTTGTTGATGATGGGGATGATGAGCCGCTCCCCCTGTGCATCGATGAGCCTTCCCTCCTCCGTCTTGACGCATGCCCCCGCCTCCACGCATTCCTCGGCGGTGAAGCCCTGCGCGAGGAGATGGGAAGGAAGGCCGCCGTAATCCAAAGAGGCGCCGAGCCCGAACTTCTTTACGGTAGACGGAAGCAGTTTACGCTTGGAGATGTAATCGATGTGCGGCTGTGCCCTGCCCGAATAGAGGTTGTTGAGGTAGAAGCGGGCGGCGGTACGCATCAGGGAGGAGAGCCTGTCCAATACCTTTTTCTTGGCGGCGGCCTCCTCGGCGGCGCGCTCGTCGCGGGCGGGAACTTCGAGCCCCGCACGGGCGGCGAGGAGCTGTACCGCCTGCATGAAGTCTAAATTCTCATACGCCCGCACGAATCCTATGACGTCACCCGATACCCCGCAGCCGAAGCAGTGATAGAACTTGTCCGCGGCGTTGATGGAGAAGGAGGGCGTCTTTTCATGGTGAAAGGGGCAGCACGCCCAATAGTTATACCCCCTCCGCTCGAGCTTGACGCCGAAGGAGGAAATGACTTCCACCAAATCGCAGCGCTCTTTGAGCTCACGGATGAAGTCGCTGAAATCGCTCATACGCTCCCCTCGCGCGGGACGTACAGCCGCTTAAACACGTTGACGGCGTAGCGGTCCGTCATGGAAGAGAGGTAATCGCATACGGCACGGGGCACATCCTCCTCGGCCGTCTCGCGGTAGACCGCGGGGAGCTCCTCGCACCGCTCCAAAAAATATGTATAGAGAGCGCGGAGCATGCGCTCTGCCGATTCCTGGATGAGGAGGTTGACGTTGCTGTAAACCTTATCGAACATGAAGGTGCGGAGCTCATCGAGCGCCTCCTTCTTCTCTTCGGACATGCGCACATAGGGCTTGCCCTCGGAAACCTCGCAGATATCGCGGATGGCGGTGTCGATGCGGGCGGAGGTGGTGCGGCCGAATACCGAATAGGCGCAGGGCGGAAGTTCATCCGCCTTCAGATACCCTGCCCGGATGGCATCCTCGATGTCGTGGTTGATGTACGCAATGCGGTCTGCAAGGGAGACGACTGCCCCCTCGAGCGTCATGGGGTTGCCGTCCTTGGAATGGTTCAAGATGCCGTCCCGCACTTCGATGGTGAGGTTGAGGCCCTTGCCGTCCTTTTCGAGGACGTCTACGACGCGCAGAGACTGCTTGGCGTGGTTGAACCCCGTGGGGCAGAGGTTGTTGAGCACCCGCTCCCCCACATGCCCGAAGGGAGTGTGGCCGAGGTCGTGCCCCAAGGCGATGGCCTCCGCCAAATCCTCATTGAGGGAGAGGCAGCGGGCGATGGAGCGGGCGATCTGGGAGACATCGAGGGTGTGCGTGAGCCTCGACATGTAGTGGTCCCCGTCGGGCGCGAAAAAGACTTGCGTCTTATTCTTGAGGCGCAAGAAAGATTTGGAATAGATAATTCTATCCCTGTCCCGCTGGAAATCGGTGCGCATGGTACACGGCCGCTCCTCCCGAAGCCGCCCCCTCGTGTTTTCGGAGAGTTGGGCGTAGGGCGAGAAGAAGGCACGTTCTTTCTGATAGGTCTTTTCTTTCATCGTTAATTATTTCGCAAAAAAGAAAAAAATCTCCTTTTTTTTCAGGAAAATTTTTCAAAAATTCTTGTTTATGTCTGACATAGTACTTCGCAAACCGTAAAAAATCGAAATTTCGAGGCCCTATGCGATGTGGAATCCCCCATTGATGCCGAGCACCTGCCCCGTGATGTAGTGGGCTTCGGCGAGAAACACGATGGCCTCCGCAACCTCTTCGGGATACCCGAGCCGCCCGAGCGGGATCTCCTCTTTGAGCGCCCGTATCTCCTCCGCCGAGAACTGTAAATTCATCGAGGTATCGATCACTCCCGGCGTCACGCAGTTCACCGTAACATTTGCAGGAGCGAGCTCCTTGGCAAGCGCCTTCGAGAAGGAAATTACCGCCCCCTTGGAGGCCGAGTACGAACTCTCACAGCTGGCGCCGCACTCCCCCCACACGGAGGAGACGCATACGATGGCCCCGCCGAAGGAGATGAGCTTTGGCACGGCGTACTTGGCACACAGGAACACGCCGCCCATGTTGACATCCATCACCCGTTTGAAATCCTCAAAGCGCTCATCCTGCACCTGCGAAAAGTGCGAAATGCCCGCATTCAGGATGAGAACGTCGAGGCGGGGAATGCCTTCGAATACCCGCCTTACGCTCTCCTCGTCGGAGACATCGGCGCGCACGAACTCGGCGTTCGGGCACTCCGCCTTGGCATTCTTCGCACTCTCCTCATCGGAGGAATAGAGCGCGGTAACGAGATAGCCCCTCTCCATGAGGAGCCGCACGGTGGCAAGCCCGATGCCGCGGGTGCCCCCCGTGACGACCGCCCGCTTCACAGCTTCTCCGCAAGCGCGACGATCGCGCCCGCGACCTCATCCGCCGACTTCCCATCCGTATCGATGATGGCATCGGCTACGGCTTCATAGATGGGAGTACGCCACGCAAGGAGCTCCCCGAGGCGCTCTGCAGTCTTTCCCGTATCCTTCAGAAGCGGCCTCGATTCATCGGCGCGGACGCGCTCTAACAGCGTTTCGAAACTTGCCCGCATGAAGAAAATTTTGCCGTTGCGCTTTAGAAGCTCTGCGTTTTCGGGCTGCAATACGAGCCCGCCGCCCGTGGAAATGACGAGCCCGTCCTGCTCTGCAAGTTCGCGCACGATGTCCGTCTCTAAAGAGCGGAAGTGCGCTTCGCCATAGTATTCGAAGATATCCGAAATTCTGCCGTGACGGTCTGAGATCATGATGTCGGTATCGAACCATCTCCTCCTCGTAAGCTCCGCGATGCGGATGCCTACCGTGCTCTTGCCTACCCCCATCATGCCGCAAAGTACGATATTCATACCAAAAAACTCTCCATTGCAAGGATGTAGCTCTTCTTCCCGAAGCCCAAAATTTCCCCGCGGCAGACGGGCGTCAACACGGAATTCCTGCGAAACTCCTCCCGCGCATGGACGTTGGACATATGCACTTCGACGACGGGCACCGAGACGGCCGCAATGGCATCGCGGATGGCATACGAATAGTGGGTGAAGGCCCCGGCGTTTAAGATGATTCCGTCGTATACCCCCTCCGCATTCTGAATGGCCGTGCACAGTTCCCCTTCGAGATTGCTCTGATAAAAGTCCGCATGCGCCCCGTGGGCCTCGGCGAAGGCCCTGAGCTCCGCATTGATTTGTTCGAGCGTCTCACTGCCGTAGACGCCCTTCTCGCGCCGCCCCGTCAGGTTGAGGTTGACGCCGTTGAGAACGAGCAGGTTCATATTTCCTCCCTATATGTTTGATAGAGGCCTCTTGCAAGGTCTGCATCGGGCGCAGTGCCCGTATAGATACAATCGGCGTAGTACGCCTGATAGAAGAGCATTGCCTCTCCGTTCAGGGTGAATTTGTTGAGAGAGCGGGCAAGGCGCAGAAATTCGCTCTCTGCGGGTTCATAGATGAGGTCTACCGCACCCCCGCATCTTGAAAGGAAGGCCTCATCCAAGGGGAGTTCTCCCCTTCCCGCAAAGCGGAGGGTGGGCGCCATACCAACCGTTTCGTGCATGCCGATGCCCGTACAGTTGATGATGAGGTCGAAGGGCGCCATCGGGATTTCGGAAAGGGCGGTGAAGCGCGGGAAGGCCTCATGCACCCTTTGTACCGTCTCGAAGCGCCGCCCGTAGGCATAGACCTCAGCCCCTGCCTCCGCAAGCGTATGGATACAGCTCCTGCCCGCACCGCCCGCACCGAGCACGAGGACGCGCCTGCCCTTTACATCGATGCCCGCATTCCGAAGCATCAGCATGAAGCCGTAGCCATCCGTATTGAACCCCTCCCGCGTGGCCGAAAGGACGGTGTTGACGGCCCCGAACGTGGCAGCTTCCCCGCATAGTTTCGTTAAATACGGAAGAATTTCCCCCTTGTAGGGTATGGTTACGTTGAAGCCATCGTATACAAAGAGCTCCTCCGCCCGTTCATGGAACTTCTCGGGCGGGATGGAGATTTTCTCGTATGCACACGAAAAGCCCAGCTTATTCAGGATAAACGCGTGCATTTCGGGGCTTTTGGATTTGGAGACATCCTTCCCGACAACGGCGAGGCGGATCATAGCGTCTCCCTGATTTGAATGAGCTTCTCCCTGTACTCCTCCAAGGGAAATTCCCGAATTCTGTAATCCCCTACCCCCACGGGAAGGGTGCAGGTGACGCTTTCCTTTTTCTCATTCTTCTTATCCATGAGGGCGAGGCGGGCCCCTGCGGCGATATCGATCGCGCGGATATCGCAGTCGAGAACGCTCTCGATGAGGACGGTGAGCTTTTCCATGAAGTCACTGCTTACCGAATAGACCATATCCGCAAGGTGCACTTCATAGAGGAGCCCGAGGAGGACGCACTCTCCGTGCGAGAGGCCCGCCCCCGAGAGCTCGATGGTATGCGCCGTCGTATGCCCCAAATTCAGGCACTTGCGCAGTTCCTTTTCATGGGGGTCCTTGCGCACGATATCCGCCTTGAAGGCGATGTTTTGGGGCACGATCTCGGCAAGGAAATCGAGGTCGAAGAGGCGGTCCCTGTTCTTCCAGAGCAAATCGAAGAGCGGGCGATGCAGGGCGCCGTGTTTGATGATTTCCCCGAGGCCGCAACGGATCTCCCGCGGCGGGAGGGTTGCGAAGAAGGAAGGGTCCGCATAGACGAGAATGGGCTGTTTGAAGGCACCGATGAGGTTCTTGACGCCGCAGAAGTCGATGGCAGTCTTTCCGCCCACCGAACTATCCACCTGTGCGAGCAGGGTCGTAGGCACCTGGATGTAGTAAATGCCGCGCATGTAGAGGCTGGCGGCGAGCCCGCCGATGTCCCCCACGACTCCGCCGCCCAAGGCGAGCAGGGTGGAATTACGCCGAAGGCCGTGCTCGGCCATCGCCCTGAGGAGGGCGAAGAGGGTCTCCTCGTTCTTGTTCTCCTCCCCCGCCTGCATCACAAACACGGGGACGCCCGCAAAATATTTGGCAATTTCGTCGTGATAGAGCGCCTCCACGTTGGAATCGGTGAACAAAATGCCCCCGTACTGCAAGATGGGGCGGAAATTGGAGATATGCTCCGAAAAGATATCGTTACAGCAGACGATCGTGCTCTCTTCCTCACAATTCGTCTTGATGACCTCTCTCATAACTTTCATGATAAGTCTCCGTAGCGGGAAATGACTTCCTGCATCGTATCCCCGCCGAGGCGTTCCAAGACGACGCGGGCAAGTTCGGTGCAGAGGGCCGCCTCGAGCACGACTTCGCATGCCGTGACGGCGCAGACATCGCTCCGCTCGGCCGCCGCCCGTGCGGGCTTATTCGTTGCAACGTCTACCGTAGAGAGCCCCTGCATGAGGGTGGGAATGGGCTTCATGGCGGCGCGGAGCACGAGCTCTTCCCCGGTGCTCATCCCCCCTTCGATGCCCCCCGCATGATTGGTGGCCCTGCGGTATGCGCCGTTTTCGTAACAAATTTCATCGTGCGCCGCACTCCCCCTGCGGGTTGCGAGCGCGAAGCCGTCCCCGATCTCCACGCCCTTGATGGCCTGAACGCTCATGAGCACGGAGGCGAGGCGGGCATCCAATTTTTCGGGATACGTCATACAGCTGCCGAAGCCGCTCTTGAGGCCGCTTACGCGGAGCTCTATGATGCCGCCGAGGGTATCCCCCGCCATGCGGCAGGCATCGATCTCGGCCTTCGCCGCCGCCGTCAGCTCCTCGCTGAGCATGCCGAGGTCGGTCTTATTGGAAAGCGCCCCGAAGGGGTAGACGTTGGTATCCCGCACCCCGCCTACCGAGACGACGTACCCCTTGACCTCTACCCCGAGGACGGCAAGCAGTTGCCTGCAAATCTCCCCCGCGGCGACGCGCACGGCGGTCTCCCGTGCGGAGGCCCGCTCGAGGACGTTACGGGCATCCGTCTGCCCGAACTTTTGTATCCCCGCAAGGTCTGCATGCCCCGGCCGCACCTTGGTGAGGCGCTTTAAGGAAGTATCGCACCCCTCGGGCGCCATAATAGGGCGCCAATTCTCGTAATCGCGGTTCCACACGGCGACCGTAACGGGGCTTCCGAGGGTGACGAGGTTTCGCACACCGCTCAAGATCTCTATTTCATCGTGCTCGATCTTCTGGCGGGCGCCCCTGCCGTACCCCCCCTGTCTTGCGGCGAGCGCGGCGTTGATGGCACCCATGTCTAAGGTGAGCCCTGCGGGAAGCCCTTCTATGATGGCGAAGAGCCCCTTCCCGTGCGATTCGCCTGCGGTGGTAACTTTCATTGGTTCCTCCTTTCAAGAGACGGGTACGGCTTCCGAAACGGGGACGATGATGTCCCCCATTTCATCGGTACGCATAACCTGTGCCCCCACTTCAGTGAGCCTCGCTACGGCATCGGATGCGGGGTGGCCGTACGCATTGCCCACCCCGCAGGAAATGACTGCGATGCGGGGCGTCAACACTTGGAGCCATTCGAGGGCACTCGCCGAAGAGGAGCCGTGGTGGGAGACTTTCAAAATGTCGATATCGAGGTCTACGTGATACGCCCCGCGGTCGAAGATGGTCTCATCTACGGCGTATTCCCTTAAGAGCCGCCGTTCGCGTACCGAAGAGATATCCGCACCGAGCAGAGCGCCCGTGCCCCTGTAATGGAGATAGAGCACGGCCGAGGCATCGTTGACGTCCGTCTCCCCCTCCGAATAGGGGGAAATGCACACGAGATAGGCGCCCGAGGGGTGGGAAATGGTGCGGTAACGGGTGAGCGTCACCTTGTTTATGCCCTCCGCCGCCCTGAGGGCCCGCTCGTAGGCGCTCCCGCCCTCCAAGACGGGCAAATACAGCGTATCCACGGGAAAGCGCTCCAAAATCGCGGCGGCGCCGCCGCAGTGGTCGGAATCGGCATGGGTGACGGCGACGGATACCGATTTGGGCGCGAGGCCCTTTAAGTAGCGGTAGACGTGGTTGATATTTTCAAAGGAACCGTCCCCCGCATCGACGACGAGGCAATCCCCGTCGGGAAATTCCACAATGGTGCAGTCGCCCTCCCCCACCGAGAGAAAGTGAAGGCGGAGTTCGCCCTCCGTGCGGGGCGCGATACCGTAAGCGGGAAGGAGGGTGTAGAAGGGAACAAAGTAGGAAAAGATTGCGATCGCCGCAACCAAGAGGACGGAGACCGAAATCGTGACGCACCGCCGCACGAATGCACGGTAATCGGGGTCCTTCTTATACCGTTCTCTTCTTGTGATGGCCACGGCTCGCTTCCTTGATTGCCTTTTGAATTTCGGGAATGCGCGATTTCGCCTCTTCATACCCGATTTGGAGCATGGCATCCATGCCCTCGCGGGAGACATCGGTGGCGGCGTAATCGTGCAAATTGGGGCGAAGCATCACATCCGCACTGCGGTATCCGCGGGTGTGGCAGTCGTCCGTGTAGTGTACGGGGGTGAAATAGCTGATGGCGCTCCCGATGAGGCGGGTCATTCTGCCCTTCTCCTCCTCCGAACGCGGGAAGGCCGAAAGGTCGATGCCGACTACGATCTCCGCCCCGAGTTCCTTGCAGATATCGGCGGGCACGGCATCGCTGAAGGCGCCGTCGTAGAGCTTTTTCCCCTCCCATTCGACGCCGCGGAAGAAGGGTGGGATGGCGGCAGAGGCCGTTACCGCGCGGGCGATCTTGCCCGATTTCAAGACGACGAGCTCGTTTGTCTCCCCATCCGTTGCACAGGCGGCAAAGGGCTTCGGAAGCCCTTCGATGTCCCCGTCCGCGTAATCCTCCAAGAAGGCCTCGGCAAAGGAGAGGTCTGCAAAGGGACGGAGATTTTTGGAGAACTCCTTGCGGTTGAGCCCCTCCACGATTTGGGTCATATCGGCATACGAATACCCCTTTGCATACAGGGCGCCGACGATCGCGCCGATGGAGGAACCCGTAACAATGGAAAAGGTAAGCCCTGCCTCCTCAAACGCCTTGAGTGCGCCGAGGTGCGCCATTCCCTTTGCTCCCCCGCTTCCGAGTGCGAGCCCGAGTACGGGCTGCTTTCTTCTTCGGGTGAAGAATTCCTTGATTTTAGTAAATAGCCCCATTCCGACCTCCCCCCATCCTATTTTGAACGGTTACGGGAGAATTTAACTAAATTTCAAGCGTCATGCCGTCGTAGGCGGCAATTACGCCGTATTCCCGCTCCGCACGGCGAAGCCGCTCCGAAGTGGGCTCTGCGTTGTGCGAAAAGTGGGTGATGACCCGCTCGGTGTGCCCGTCGATGAGCCCCTCCCCCTCCAAAAATGCGAGGACGCGGGAGACCTCATCGAGCCCCATATGGCGGGCAGAGGGCTGCGTCTCGGAGAAGAGGAAGGTGCAATCGAGGGTAACGGCGTCGTAAGCGGGGCCGCCGATCTCCTTGAGATACGCCCGCGCTTCGGGCAGAAGCCCGCCCGTATCGGTGAGGTGCAACACCCTCTTTCCATCCCGTTCGATGAGATACAGGAGCGGATCTTTAGAAGAATGCTTTGCGGGGAGGGTGTACGCCGTCCAACCGCCGAAGGTGATTTTCTCAAACGGCCCCACTTCATGGAGGCCGATCGCCCCGCCGATCTCCTCCCTCAGTTCACGCGCGGTGCACTCTTTGAACACCTCGAGCACCTCCGCATTGCCGTAAATTTGAAGGGTGGGCGAGGTGATCTCGTGGGCATACTTATACCCCCGCAGGATGAAATCGTGGGCGTAGAAGTGGTCCATGTGGGAGTGGGTGACGAGCAAGTACTTCACCGCAGAGAGGTCTACGCCCTGCCTCGCCGCATGGTAGAAGGCATCGGGCGGGAAGTCGATGGAGAGCTCCCCTTCAAGAAGGACCTGTGAGCGGGAGCGGATCTCCCCCCGCGCCCGCGCATTGCGGCAGAATCCGCAGTTGCAGAACATGGATGGCACGCCTTCCGCGGCGCCCGTCCCCAAATATTGAATGCGCATTTCAGTTCTCGAAAATGATGGTTACGGGCCCTTCGTTGACTTGCTCGATGTGCATATCGGCACCGAAGATGCCCATCTTCACGGGTACGCCGAGCTCTTGTAAGCAGGAGGCGGCGTATTCATAGAGCGGCTTTGCCCTCTCGGGCACCTCGGCATCCGTAAAGCCGGGGCGGTTGCCGTGCGAGGTATCCGCATACAGCGTAAACTGCGAGACGAAGAGGATTTCTCCCTTCACATCGAGCACGGATCTGTTCATCTTGCCCGCTTCATCCTCAAAGATACGCAGCCGCGCAAGTTTCTCCATGCACTTTTTGGCCTGCTCCCTCGTATCCCCTACGCGGACGCCGAAATAAACGACAAGCCCGCATCCTATTTCGGAGACGGGCAAATCGTTTACGGAAAGCGCCGCGCGGGATACCCGCTGTGCGACGAATTTCATCGGTCAGACTCTCGACATGTATTCGCCCGTACGGGTATCGATGCGGATGGTATCGCCCTCGTTGACGAACATCGGCACCTGGAAGGTGGCGCCCGTCTCGACCTTTGCCGCCTTGGTGACGTTGGTGGCGGTGTTGCCCTTGACGCCCGGCTCGGCCTCAATGACGCGGAGCTCGACGAAGTTTTCAGGCTCGACGGAGAAGGCCTTATCGTAGAGGAAGCGCACCGTTACGGTATCGTTCTCGCGGATATAGCGGAGGGCATCTTCCACCTGATCGTGGTTGAGGGGGGTCATGTTGAATTCGTCGTCCATGAAGTAGTAGAATTCGCCGTCGTTGTAGGAATAGGTCATTTTCTTGGTCTCGACCTGCGCCGTCTCGAGCTTCGTAGAGGGGTTGAAGGTCTCATCGGAGAGGACCTGCCCCGTAACGACGTTCTTGAGCGTCGTGCGGACGAACGCCGCGCCCTTGCCGGGCTTGACGTGCTGGAATTCGGTGACGGTGTATACCCCGCTCTTATATTCGAAAGTGGTTCCCTTGCGAATGTCGCCTGCCATGATTTGTGCCATAATTCGATCTCCTTGAAATACTGTTTAATTTATAAGATGATGCATCTGCGGCTCGTCTTTTTCATGAACGAAACCACCCTGCCGTCCTTCATGTAGCAGCTATCCTCGATGCGGATGCCGAGCTTGCCTGCGATGTATACCCCGGGTTCATCCGAGAATACCATGCCGTCCGTAAGCACATCGGTGCTCCGCGGGGAAAGGAGCGGATATTCATGGATCTGAAGCCCGATGCCGTGCCCCAAGGAATGGGTGAAGTATTCCGCAAGCCCCTTGCCGCGGAGATACCCGCGGGCCACGGCGTCTGCCGTTTTGCCCGTCATGCCCGCTTTCACCTGCGTCTTGACGAGCTCGTGCGCCATGAGCACCTGCGCATGGATCTTCTTGAATTCCTCATGCTCGCCGTCGTCGCCGAAGAGGAAAGTCCTCGTCATATCCGAGCAGTATCCCTCCGCCTTGCAGCCGAAGTCGATGAGGACGGGGTCTCCGAACCGAAGCTTGCGATCCCCCGTTGCGTAGTGCGGGATACTTCCGTTCTCCCCGAATGCCACGATGGTCTCGAAGGAAGGCCCCTCTGCACCCCAACAGCGCATTCTGTATTCGAGGAGGGCGGCAACTTCCCGCTCCGCCATCCCCTCTTTGAGGTCGGGAAGGAGAGCAAGAAAAGCATCTTCTGCGATGTCGCACGCCCGTTGGATGAGGGAAATCTCCTCATCCGTCTTGATGAGCATGGCAGTGCGGAAGGCCTCCGTCACATCCACCACTTCGAATCCGCGGGAGGTGAGGCGGTTTAAGGATTCTGCCGTAAGGAAGGGGAAGGGTACCCCTATCCGCTTGTAGGGCTTGAGGAGCTCGAGCGCATTGCCGAGCCCACCCTCAATGAGCTCTACGGGCGTCTCCGCGAGCGCCTTCTCGGCGGCCTCGTAGTACCGCAGATCGGCAACGAACTTGCAATGTTCGCCGTCGAGGATGACATAGCCATCGGTGGAGTAAAATCCCGTCAGGTACCTGCGCAGGAAATCACTTTCTACGAAGATCGCATCCACTCGCATGGATCCATCTACGCTTTCGCCGCCGACCTTTTCAAAAATCTTTTGCATTCTATCCGTCAACATATCTTTATTATACCAAACCCGCGCGCGCAAGTCAACGGTTTTCACAAAAAAAGGGTGAAATTCACTCGAATTCCCACCCAAAAAAGAAAAAGATTTCGTTACGGTTGCCCTCTGTACCCCCATCACGGCATGGGAAGGCCCATTTCAACGGGTTGCAAGGGCTTCGTAGATGCGTTTTATGGCGATGGCGTCCTCGGCTTGCGTGCCCGCCGATTCCGAAACGATGTACGGCTCGAGCTTCAATTCATGCAAAACTTCGGCAAGCGGCTCGAATTCGGGCCCGAATACGGTATCCTCAAAGGTCAGGTGGCGGATCTCCCCCTTGCTCCCGTATTGGATCTTGGAAAAGTGTACATGAAAGTGCTTCATGCGCTCGTAGCCGAGCTCCCCAATCATATATTCGAGGCGGGCGCGGTAATCTTCCGCCGTCTTGAGGCTCCCCTGTTCGCGGGCGTTGACGTGCCCGAAATCCACGCAGGGAGTAAAGACGGGGTCAATTTTACAGAAGCGGGTGATCTCCTCCACCGTGCCGATCTGCCCCAATTTGCCCATCGTCTCGGGGCAGAAGATGAGGTCCTCGTAGCCGTGCATATAGATCTTATCCCGAAGGATCTTGAGCCGCTCCTCGGTGCGGGCAACGGCAATCTCCCGCGCATCCTTGCCCTGTGCGGCGGGGTGGAACACGAGGCGGCTCCCACCCATGAGGCGGAGCGCCGCGGCGCTCTCGAGGACGTACCCATACGATTTTTCCGCCATTACATCCTCGGGATTGGCGAAATTGATGAAATAGGGCGCGTGGACGGAGATCTCCACCCCCTCACGTGCAAAGGCGGCTGCGATGCTCTTTGCTTTATTTTCAGACATGCGGACGCCCCGCCCGAAGGAATATTCAAAGCAATCGAGGCCGCAATCCTTCACGAACTTCGCCGCATCCTCCGTATCCTCAAGCCCTGCAAGGTAGAAGCTCTCCGAATTGCCGCTCGGGCCGAATTTTATCATGCGTCTTTCCTCCGTTATTCTCATTTTTACGGGTACACCTCGGACATGGTACCTTCATTTTATCTCAACTCCGATTTACGGAGGCGGGCTAAGTCCTGCTGAAGCTGTGCTTTCAGCGCTTCCGCGGAAGCAAACTTTCGGATGGGGCGGTAGAAGGCTTCGGGGTAGACACGGACGGTTTCGCCGTAGAGGTCTCCCGAAAACCCATCGAGAAAGGCCTCGATCTTGCGCTCCGCCACATCGAAGGTGGGGCAGGCGCCGAAGTTGACGATGGCGGGGTACTCCCCCTTCGGGGTCGCAACGGCGCCGCCGTACACCCCTTCGGGAGGCAGAAGTTTGCCCGCGGGCGCATGCAGATTGAGGGTGGGGAAGCCGTACTTTCTCCCCTCCTCCCTGCCGTGCTCCACCGCCCCCTGCACGAAGTAGCGGGAAGAAGGGTCCTCAGAAAGGCTTGCATTGAGGAGTGCGAGCTCCCCCCGCTCGAGGAAATGTTTACAGGAGAGCGTAGAGAGGATGCGGCCCTCCCCTTCCGTAACCGTATGGACGGCGGGCACGACCTCGACGGGGCAGGGTGCAAGGGCTTGAAGCATGGCCGTTGTGCCCTCTGCGCCCTTCCCGAAGCGGTAGTCCTCCCCGCAGACGGCGAGGCGGACATCGAGTGCACCAAACAGCGCACCCAAAAACTCGGATGCGGGCATATTTTTCACTTCCTCGGTGAACGGGATCTCTACCGAAAAGGCGATGCCCGCCCGCTCGAAGAGGAATTTCCGCTCCTCCCCCGTGAAGAGCGCCTTGCCCTTCCCGCCCAAAATGGTGGTGATGCCTACGGGAAGCCCTATCCGCTTCGCCCGCTCCAAGAGCACGCGGTGCCCGAGATGGAGGCCATCGAAGCCGCCGAGAAGCAGGGCGCACGGAGCCCCGTAGCGTTCATGGAGCTGTAGGCTCAGCATAGCTTCTTCTCCGCCTTCAGCATGCCGCCCTCAGCGCGGGCGAGCCCGTAGAAGGCGCCGTCCCTGTAAATTTTATACAGCCCGTCGCCCGCCTCCGTGGGCACCGTAACGCCGTTGAAGATACGGGCGTCAAAGGTATCAATGACGGGAAATGGCAATACCATGTCCGTGGGGATGAGGTAATTTTGCCAATTTTCGGGGGTCAGCTTTTCGGGCGGAATTGCCGTCTCCTCGGTGAAGATGCCGCTTGCCGTGCGGCGCAGGTATGAGGTATAGCCGAGCGTTCCGAGGCGCTCTGCCAGGTCCCTTGCGAGGGCGCGGATGTACGTTCCCGCCCCGCAGCAAATTTCAAACTCAAATTCGGCGGGCGCGGTCTGCCGTAAATAGTCGAAGCGGTACACTTCCACTTCCTTCGGGGGCAGTTCGAATTCCTTCCCACGCCTTGCGAGGCGGTACCCCCGTACCCCCTCCACCGACTTCGCGCTGTACTTCGGCGGCACCTGCAAAATCTTCCCTACAAAACCCGAAAGCGCCCCTTGGATCTCCTGCTCCGTGGGGATCTCTCCCCCGAAGTGCACTTCTCCCTCCCCATCGAGGGTATCCGTCGTGGCGCCGAAGGTGAAGCGGGCGCGGTACGTCTTTTGCTTACTTAAAAAGTAGTCAAAGAGCCGCGTGGCGTTGCCGAGCCCCACGGGGAGCACCCCCGAAGCATTGGGATCGAGGGTGCCGAGGTGCCCGCAGGGGGTGCGCGTCAACCGCTTTACGCCCCCCACGATATATGCCGAGGACTTGCCTACGGGCTTATCGATGTTCAAAAATCCCGTCATTCTTCCAAATTCTGCCATACGGCGTAACGAATCTTATCGTATACCTCTTCGATGTCCCCGAAGAACATACACCCTGCCGCGGCAACATGCCCGCCGCCCCCGAAGGCGCCCGCGATGCGGTTGACATCCACCTTCCCCTTGGAGCGGAAGGAGGCCTTATATTGCCCGCGCTTTGCCTCTAAAAGGCTTACGCTGACCTCTACGCTATCGATGGTGAGCGCAAAATCCACGATGCCCTCCGTTGCCTGTGTAGGCAGGGCATACTTTTTGAGCATCTCCTGTGAGACATATGCGATGGCGAGGCGGTCCTCCAAGAGATAGCGGAGGCGGGAAACTGTCTCCGCAAAGAGTTGGGCCCGTGCCTTGCTCTGCCGCTTGAGGGCCTCATAGGAGATACGGCCCACATCCGCACCCTTCTCTGCAAGCTCTGCCGCCATGCGGAAGGTGGCAGCATCCACCGAGGAACGGGAAAAGCACCCCGAATCGGTGACGATGCCGAGCATCAGGTACTGCGCAAGCGCCCCATCCACTTCTATGCCCAAAAGGGAGATGAGGTCCATGATGTTTTCACAGTTGCTCGCACGGTTTTGGACGAAGTTGTACTTTGCAAAACGGGTATTGGAGACGTGGTGATCGATGTTTACGGTAACCCGCTTCCGCATGCCCGCCGTAAACACCCGCTCGAGCGCCCCCAAACGGGAGGGCGCACTCGCATCCACTGCGATGTAGACATCGGGAGAAAAGGAGGGTGCCTTGCGGATCTCCCCCATCCCCTCCAAAAAGAGGAGGTTTACGGGAATTTCGCTCTCGCATACGACTTCGCTCTTCTTATTCAATATAGAAAGAGCGCGGTGAAGCGCCATTGCACACCCGAGGGTATCCCCATCGGGACGCATATGCGTAAATATCACCGCGCTTTCCGTCCTCTTCAGGACGCCCGCTATCTCTTCCAATGTGTTCATTGTTCTTCCTTGTGAAGTTTGGCGAAGAGCTCATCCATCTTGGAACCGTATTCCATGCTGTTATCGGGAAGGAAGGTGAGCTCGGGTACGGTGCGGATGTGCATCACCCGTGAAAGCTCCCTTCGGATAAAGCCCGTATTCCTGCGGATGATGGAAAGGCTGTTCTCCTTTACGGCTTCGTCCTTTGCGTAGACGCTGACGTAGATCTTCGCCGTCTTGAGGTCGGGGGCGACGTCCGCCTCCGTAATGCTGACGAGCCCTGAAAGTTCGGGCTCCCTATCCTTCAGCGGCCCCGCTACGATCGCCGCAATTTCCTTGCGGAATTCGCTCGAAAGCCGCTCTGTTCTCTTTGTCATGCCTGTTTCAACTCCTCGATGAGGTAGCACTCGATGAAGTCACCGATGCGGACTTCGTTGAAGCCCTCGATGGCACAGCCGCATTCGAGGCCCGCCGCGATCTCCTTCACCTCATCCTTGTAGTGTTTGAGCGTCTTGGCGTTGCCCTCCACGATCATCACGTTGTCCCGATAGATACGGAGCTTGCCGCCGCGGATGAGCCTCCCCTCTACGACGAGGCAACCCGCAACCGTACCCACGCCCGAGACGGCGAAGGTCTGCCGTACTTCCGCCTTCCCGATGAGCGTTTCGCGGTATTTGGGGGAGAGCATGCCCTTGAGCATGGCTTCGAGCTCGTCCAAGAGCTCATAGATGATGCGGTAAGTGCGTACTTCCACATGGCTGCGCTCCGCAAGTGCCTTGGCCTTGGCATCGGGGCGGACATTGAAGCCCACGATGAGGGCCTTGGCGGAATCCGCAAGGGAGACATCGCTCTCGGTTACGGCGCCTGCGGCGGCACGGATGACGTTGACGCGCACTTCTTCGTTGGCAAGTTTTTCGACGGCGGCACGGACTGCCTCGACGGAGCCCTGCACATCGGCCTTGATGATGAGGGTCAAATTCTTCATGTTGCCCTCTTCAGCGGCCTTGAACATATCCTCGAAGGAGCGCTTGCCCATCACTTCCTTATCGATGTTCTCCCGCTGTTTGTTTTCACGCTCTTCCTTGACTTTCTTCATGAGGGCCTGGTCTACGGCGAAGATGGCGTCGCCCGCATTGGGGACATCTTCGAGCCCGAGCACGGAGACGGCCATCGAGGGGCCTGCTTCCTTCACCGTCTTGCCCGTATCGTCGATCATGGCGCGGACGCGGCCCATCGTGGTGCCCGAAATGAGGTTGTCTCCCGTGCGGAGGGTGCCGTTCTGGATGAGCACGCTCGCCACGGGCCCCTTGCCCTTATCGAGCTTGGCCTCTATGACGACGCCCTTCGCCCGACGCTCGGGGTTGGCACGGAGCTCCAACATCTCCGCTTCCAAATAGATGCTCTCGAGGAGGGCATCGATGCCCTCTCCCGTCTTGGCGGAGACAGGTACGACAATGACGTCCCCGCCCCATTCCTCGGGGACAAGGTTGTAATTCATGAGGCCCTGCTTCACCCGATCGGGGAATACGTTAGGCTTATCCATCTTGTTCATGGCGACGATGATGGGCACATTCGCAGCCTTGGCATGGTCGATTGCCTCCACCGTCTGCGGCATGATGCCGTCGTCTGCGGCGACGACGAGCACCACGATATCGGTGACATTTGCGCCGCGTGCCCGCATTGCGGTGAATGCGGCATGGCCGGGCGTATCGATGAAGGTGATCTTCCGATCCCCTTCGAGGTTTACGGTGTAGGCGCCGATGCTCTGCGTGATACCGCCCGCCTCGCCCGCGGTGACGTTGGTGCTGCGGATCTTATCGAGGAGGGACGTCTTGCCGTGGTCTACATGGCCCATGACGGTGACGACGGGCGCGCGGGGCACGAGGTTTTCTCCCTCCTCCACGCTGCTGTGTTCCTCGAAGAGGGCGTCCTCCGCCGTCTTTTCGGGCTTATATTCGAGGTCGATGCCGAGCTCGAGCGCGATGTATGCGGCGTTCTCGTAATCCACCGATTCATTCACCGTCTTGAGAATGCCTTCCTTGAAGAGGCGCTTGGTGATCTCCACGGCGGAGATGCCGAGCTTTTCCGAGAGCACCTTGATGGGAATTTCCTGTGTGGTGACGACGGCGTGGTCGATCTTTACCGTCTGCGTCTCCTTCTTCGCCTTCTTGCCGAAGCGGGCCTTGCGGTACCCGCTCTCCTTATCGAAATCGCCTACGCTCGCCCCCTGTTGGCGTTGGAGGGTGCGCTTATTGACGGGGCCGCGCGCCTTCTCGACGTACGTCTTTTCAAACTTCTTCGCAGGTTCCCGACGCGCGGGTGCGGGTACGGGAGCGGGTGCGGGGCGCACCATGCCGCCCGTGCGGGGCGCCGAGGGACGGGGCGCGCCGTTTTGGGGACGGGGTGCGGGCCTTGCCGCAGGGCCCTGCTGAGGCCGCGTGTTCGGCGTATACGAAGGGCGGCCGCCCTTGTTCTGATCGGGGCGGAAGGTACGCGGCTGAGGCGCGGGGCGGACGGGTTCGGGGCGGGGAGGGCGCTTCCATTCGGGCATCGCGGGCGCGGCGGGCTTGGGTGCGGGCGCCTCCTTTGTCTCTTCCTTCTTTTCTGCGGGAGCCTCCTTCTTCTCTAAGGGGGGCTCCTCTTTTTTCGGCTCCTCCGCCTTGGGCTCCTCTTTGGGAGCGGGCGCGGGTGCGGGCGGTTCGGGCACCGCTTCCGCCTCTTCCTTTGCCCGAAGCTGTTCTTCGGCGGCGCGCGCCTCTTCCTCCCGCCTTGCCTTTTCGGCGGCCTCGAGTTCCCCGAGGCGCTTCAAAATTTCCGAGAGCTTTCTCTCGTTGGCGGCAATCGTTTCGCGGATGGAGACGGTCGCCTTCTCCCGCGCAAGCAAGTTCAATTTTTCAATGTTGTCGTATGCCATAGTCCCTCCTTTATTCCCCCGCTTCCAAGATGGCGCGCGCGAGAGATTGTTCCCTTACGGCGGCAAGTTTGCAGTATGCCTTCCCCGTGAGGGCCTCTAAATCCTGCACCCAAACGATGGGGCACTCCAACTTCTTCACGATGCTCTCGATTTGCTTCTTTGTATTGGATGATGCGCTTTCATCGGCGACGAGGAGGTAGACATCCCTCTTTGCCGCCTGCACGGCGTTGACGCCGAGGATGAGCTTGCCCGCCCGAAGCGCGAATCCCAAGTAAGCCTTCCTCTTATCCAAGGAGCTCCTCCTCGATCTTGGTGTAGACCGCGTCGTCGATGGGAGCGGAGAAGGCCTTGTTGAGCAGTTTCTTTTGGCGAAGTTTACGGACGCATGCTGCGCTGTTGCAGACGTATGCCCCCCTTCCCGCCATGCGGCCCGAGTAATCGAGGGAGACCTCCCCCTCGGCATTGCGGACAATGCGCATCATATCCCGCTTGGGCTTTTCCTCGCGGCAGGCGATGCACGTTCTCACGGGAAATTTCTTTTCCGCCATCATTCCTCCGTGCCCGCGCCGTCGAGGTTGAGCTTTGCCGCGGCCGATTCGCTCTTCACATCGATCTTCCAACCCGTGAGGCGGGCGGCAAGCCGTGCATTCTGCCCGTCGCGGCCGATGGCAAGGGAGAGCTTATCATCGGGGACGACGGCGACTGCCGACTTTTCGGAGAGCTGCGTCACCGAGAGGACGGTTGCGGGAGAGAGCGCCTTTGCGATGAATTCAAGCGGGTTCTCGCTCCAGAGGATGATATCTATTTTCTCCCCGCCGAGTTCGGCGACGACGGCGTTGACGCGGGCGCCCTTGTTGCCGACGCATGCGCCCACGGCATCGATACGGGGATCCTCCGTGTAGATCGCCATCTTGGTGCGGTGGCCGGGTTCACGGGAAATGGCCTTAATGACGACGGTGCCCGCCTTGATCTCGGGCACTTCTTCCTCGAAGAGCCGCTTGACGAGCCCGGGCTGCGTACGGGATACGAGCACCTGCGCATTTCTGCCGCCGCTCCGCACCCGCTTTACGAATACTTTAATTTTATCCCCGACTTCGTACCGCTCCCCGACGACCTGGTCCTGCGGGAGCATGAGGCCTTCAATTTGCCCCTTGCCGAGCTCGATATAGACGTTGCGCATATCCACCTTGCGGATGAGCCCGCTCATGAGTTCTCCCTCTTTATCGGAGAATTCGGAGAGAGTGTTATCCCGCTCCGTCTCATGAATTTTCTGCAGGATCACCTGCTTTGCCGTCTGGGCGGCAATGCGCGAGAAATCTTTGGGTACGAATTCCTCCGTGAGCACATCCCCCACCTTTGCGCTCTTCTTGATCTCGAGCGCATCCTCGAGGCAAATTTCCCCATCGAGAAGCTCGGGCTTGTCGTCCTCGACGACCGTCCTCGAAAGGAAGAAGCGGATGGTGCCCTTTTCGGGGTTGAGGCGGACTTCGACGCTCCCCGTCTCCCCGAAGGCCTGTTTTTTATAGGCGGATGCGAGCGCATTGGAGAGCGCTTCGAGAAATACCTCCTCACTGATCCCCCGCTCCCGTTCCAAATCGGCAAGCGCTAAAAAGAAATCCTTATTGACCATGCTGTTTACTCCCGTAATAATTTTTCGTATTTATACCTCGATGAGGAGGCAAATTTTGGAGGTCTTGGAAAACGGGATTGCCCGTTCGCCCTCCGAAGTTTTGAGGTGCACCGTCTCCCCGTCGAAGGAGAGGAGCTCTCCCTCGAGGTACTTCGTCCCCTCGAAGGGGGCGTAGAAGTGCACTTCCACCTTCTCCCCGAGGTGCCTTTGGAAATCCGCCTGCTTCTTGAAGGGGCGGTCGAGCCCCGGGGAAGAGCAGTTCAGGGTGTAGGCGGCGCCGAAGGTGGGGTCGAATTCATCCAAGGGCCCGTCGATGGCGCGGTGGAACTTCTCACAGGTGACAAGGTCTAACCCGCCCTCCATATCGATATATACGGTGAGGGAACGGGTGCGCATATCCCATGCGGCATCCACGATCTCCACCCCCACATCCCTTGCGATGGGCTCCAAGAAGGAGACGATCTCCTCCAAAGGCTTTACCTTCATATGCCCTCCTTCAAAAGAAATGAGAGCGGGCAGCCGCTCTCAATCTCTTCTTCATCGATTAAGCATCCTTAGTATACCATGTTTTACAGGGAATTGCAAGCGTTTGCGAAAAACTTTTCGGGGAAAATTGCAAATTTTCGGAAATTTACGGCAACTTCCCGCGCTCGCGCACGAGTTCGATGAAGATCTTTGCGGTGACAAAGGCATCGTCGAACGCCCTGTGGTGGTTGAAGGTGAAGCCATAGTGCTCGGCTACGGTGTTGAGTTTATAGTTCTTGAGGCGCAAGAGTTCCTGTGAGAGGGCAAGGGTATCGAGCTGGCGCTGTTCGAAGAGGTACCCCTCCTTCTCCCCGTAGTAGCGGATGAAGCGGCAATCGAATTGCGCATTGTGTGCAACGAGCGCGCACCCCTCCGTAAACTTGAAGAAGTCGGCAATGACGTCCGAAATATCGGGAGCGCCCTTTAGCATGTCGTCCGTGATGCCCGTGAGCTCCACGATCTCGGGAGGAAGGCGCACGGGGCAGGCCACAAAGGAGGAGAAGCGCTCGGTGATCGTGCCCCCCTCTATCTTGACTGCCCCCACTTCGATGATGCGGTCCATCGCGCTCGTGGATGCGCCGAAGCCCGTCGTCTCCAAATCGAATACCACGTATTTCTGCGCCGCAAATCCCTCGGGGAGGGGCTTGGAACCAAAGAAGTCGGATTGCACGAGATCCGCCTCGGGCTGAGGGAACACACAGCGGTAGCGGGCGGGGGCGGGGCGGGAAGGGCGTGCGGTGGGCGTAAAGCCCTCGGGGGGCGTCCCCAAATCGAGGGATTTTACCTTGAAGGAGAGCCCACCCCCAAAGAATTCGTTGTCCCCCGTAAGGCAAATTCCCGTGCCCGCGCGGAGGGCGCGTACCTTCTCGACGGTCGCCTTCTTGGAGAAGTAGGATGCCCGCAGGGTGCCCGTGCCGTCGCTGAGCAAAATGGAGAAATACGGCTTGCCGTTCTTGGTCTCCCGCTCTTCGATGTGGGACATGGTGCCGCATACCGTAACCCCCTGCACCTCCCCCGCAAGGTCTGCGATGTAGAGGGCATTTGTGGGGCGGGGGTCCGCGCCGTCGATGGCGGTGAAGTTGCAAATTTCAAAGAAGCGGGGGGCGACGATGAACTCCTCGGGCGGGGTCTCGCGGGTAATTTCCCCCTTCTCCTTCTGTTCGGATACGGTGAGCTCCCCGAGCCAATGCCCGCAGAAGTTGCGGCCGAGGGCGGTGGAGACTTCATCCACGACGCCGTCTCCCTTCCCCTTTGCGTATTCGGAGGGGTCTACCTTGAGGGTAAACCTGCCGCCGCCCGCATCCACTTCGGCGGTGATGTCCGCGGGGGACAAGAACGCCGCAAATGCGGGAAAACTATCCTTCAAGTACCCCGCGATATACGCCTTGACCGCCTCGGCATCGGGGACGGATTTTAAGATCTTCGCCCGTGCCCTCAGCCCTGCGGCATAGCGCAAGGAGACGGAAGAGGCGTATTTTACGTCCTCCTCGGTGTAGTTGGTATCCGTGATGAGGTGGAAGGTGGCTTCACCCCCCTCCACCGTAATTTTCTTGAGGACGGCACGGCGAAGCCCCGCCGATCTCCGTATCTCCTCCAAATATTGTGCACTCTTCATTTGCGGATCAATCCTTCCAACCGCTCCATAAAGACGCGTTCGGCATCCTTCGCGGCCACCTTTTCCAACTTTTCTCCCTCGAAAATGACACAGCTCTCCCTGCCGCCCGCGATGCCGAGGTCGCACCCCTTTGCCTCCCCGGGGCCGTTGACGACGCACCCCATCACGGCAACTTTGAGCCGCTTTCTGACGCCTAAAACCCGTGCGCTCACCCGCTCCGCAAGCCCCATGCAATCGTATTCACACCGCCCGCAGGTGGGGCAGGAGACCACTTCCACGAAATCCTTCTCGATGCCGCAGGCGCGCAGGATCTCGTGGGCGGCGTACACCTCCTTCACGGGGTCGGCGGTGAGCGAGACGCGGATGGTATCCCCAATGCCATCGAGGAGGAGGGCTCCGATGCCCACGCTGCTCTTAATGAGCCCCGCCTTCTCCGTGCCCGCCTCCGTAACCCCCACATGCAGGGGGTAATCGCAGCGCTCTGCGATGAGGCGGTACGCCTGTACGGTGAGGGGCACATCGGAGGCCTTTACGGAGACGACGATATCGTGCACCCCATGCTTTTCGAGGATGGAGGCGTTTGCAAGGGCGCTCTCGACGAGCGCCTCCGCACTGCGGCCGTATTTCTCTAAAAAATGGGGCTCGATACTGCCCGTATTCGCCCCCACCCGCACGGGAATGTTATGGGCTTTCAGGCAGTCTGCAACGAGTGAAATTTCCCGCTCACCCCCGATGTTGCCGGGATTGATGCGGAGCTTATCGGCACCCGCCTCCGCGGCAAGCACCGCAAGGCGGGCGGAGAAATGGATATCCGCCACGATGGGTACAGAGACATGGCGCTTGAGCTCCCCTATGGCACGGGCATCCGCCTCATCGAGGACGGCGACGCGCACGATATCGCACCCCGCCTCCGTAAGGCGCACAATTTGAGCGACGCTCTTTGCAACGTCGCTCGTCTTTTCGGTCGTCATACTCTGGACGGCTACCTTCCCCTCACCCAAGGGGATGCCGCCGACATGTACCGTCCGTTTCATTCCTTATTCTCGCTCTCCTTTTTTTCAAGCATGGATTGCAGCTCTGCCATGAAGGAGGCGATGTCCTTGAAGGAACGGTATACGGAGGCGTACCGCACATAGGCAACTTCATCGAGCTTTTTGAGCTCTTCCATCACCATTTCCCCGATCTTCTTGGAGGAGATCTCCTGCTCCATCGAGTTATACACCCGCTTGGAGATGTTTTCGGCGAGCTCATCCACCTTTTCGATGGGGATGGGCCGCTTCTCGCATGCCTTGATGACGCCGCTCACGATCTTCCCCTTATCGAATGCCTGGCGGGTCCCGTCTGACTTCACGACGAGTATGGGCGCAACTTCAATCGTCTCATAGGTCGTAAACCTTCTTCCGCAACCGATGCACTCCCTGCGGCGGCGGATCGTCCTGTCGTCGTCTGCAGAGCGGGAATCGATCACCCTGCTCTCGGTGCAGTTGCAGTATAAACAGCGCATAGCATCCCCCTTATCTTCCGTCTTTTTTCCCATTATACCACGAAATGTGGGATTTGTAAAGGCTTTTTGAAAATTCCCTCATTTTTGCATTTTTATGGGGAAGGGTCTCTTCTTGAAATTTTTCCCCGAAATTTTTGGCAAACCGTTGAAAAGATCGGGGGCATATGATATAATATGGTATGAAGGAGGGCAAAATGAGGATGTCTCGCCTGAGAAATATCTTAAAATATATCTCGCTCGCGCTGTTTTTGGTCGCGATGGCGGCGCTGTGTGCGGAAGCGCTCATGCCCGGCAAGCAATCCTCCGAGCAGAGTTCGGCGGTGGGAGAAATCGTCGATAAGGCGCTCACCCCCTCCTCCGGGGCACAGCCCTTGAGCGCCCGCGTCGGGAATTGGAACCTCCTCATCCGCAAACTCTTCGGGCACTTCGGGGCGTTCTTCCTTCTCGGGTGCCTTGCAGGGCTTACCTGCGCCCTCTTCGACCGCGGCAGCAAGAAGCAACGCATCCTCACCCTTACCCTGCTTGCGGCCTACGGCTTCCTCTTCGCGGGGCTCACCGAACTCTTACAACTCGACCTCTTCACGAGCGGGCGGGGCTGTTCCTTCCGCGACGTGTTAATTGATTTTTCGGGCTATCTACCCGCCTTCCTCTTGACGTACGGAGGATACCTCATCGTATGTATCCTGAAGGAGCGGGCAAAAAATAAACGGCAAGGCGGTAACCATGAGTAGTTTTAAGGATCTGCGCATTGTAGACAACTTCTACCAAACTTCCTCGTTTTTCCCGATGCCCACGATATTGGTGGGTACCATGTCTGAAAGCGGGGCCACAAATTTGGGTTCTTACTCCCTCTGTTTCCCCTATTACATTGCGGGGAAGGAATACTATTCCATGCTCCTCGAATGCCGCAACAGTTCGAATACGGCACAGAACATTTTGAGGGGAAGCAAGGTCTCCTTAAACTTCATCCCCGATGGCAGAAAGTACTTCCGCGAGGCGGTGCGGCTTGGCTTCCCCGGCATGACGACGGAGGAAAAGATGAAGGATTGCCTCTTCACCCTCGAAAAGGGGCAGTGTGAGGGCGAGCGGCCGCTCGTCGTGAAGGAGGCGTTTCAGGTGTTCGAATGCACTTGGGATAGCAGTTTGGAGGATGCGTATCAGGATAAGGCGGGCAGGCTCGAGGGGTATGAGCCCCCCTACCGCAACTTCAACGGCATCACGAGTGAATACGGGGCGCACTTCATCCTCAAAATCGATAAAATTCTGATGAAGGAGGCCTATTGGGATACCATCGTAAACGGGGTCAGTGCAAAGGGCTTCCCGCCCGTGCCCGTGGATTACGGCTACAGGGACAGCACCAACTTCTGGTGCTCCCGCTTCAAGAGGCCGTTTGCCGAAAAAATTCAGGCGAAGGAGGGCGATGTGCAGTCTGTGATCTATGCGGCTAAGCGCATCGACCCCGAAGTCACCTTCACCGAAGAGGCATGTAAGAAACTCGTGAAGATCCCCCGCGTCTTTTTGAAGGCCGCCCTCACCCAAATGGTGCAGATCGCCAAGGAAGAAGGCATTTCGGTAATTGACGAGGCCGCGCTCGAGATCATCAACGATAAGCGGAGGAAGGAAAAGAAATAAGTTTGCCGGATGGTAATATAAAATTGTGGCGCCCCGCCCGTGCAATGCACGGGCGGGGCGCCGTATTCTGATCCGTATCCGATTCAACTTTCAAGCTTCGCCCGATACTTCTTCATGAGCTCGAAAAGCTCGGGGCTGATCACATGCTCGATGCGGCAGGCGTTCTCCTCCGCAAGTGCTTCATCCGCTCCCATGTGCATGAGGAGCCCGGTAATGACGCGGTGGCGTTCGTAGACATCGGAAGCTTTTTTCAGCCCCGCCTCGGTGAGCGAGATCTCGTCCGATCCGTTTACCGTAATATACCCCTTGGAGACGAGCAGCCCCACCGCACGGGATACGCTCGATTTCGCATACCCGAGCTCCCCTGCGATATCAATTGCGTGTACGCTCGCCTGCTTCCCCTTGAGGAGCAAGATGGTTTCGAGATACATTTCTTCGGATTCGTGCGTTCTCATACCGACCTCCACATATTCTATTATAGCGGAATTATTTGAAGTTGTAAAGTATTTTTGAAAAATTTTACTTGATTTTGTTTGTTTGTTGCATATTGCCCGCCGCCGCCCGTGTAAAAACTGCCCTCCTTCGAGAATTTTTCGGAAAGGCCCGCATTTTGCTATCCAAATCGGGCACAAATGTGGTATAATCGGGTTGCAAAGGGCATGGACGCATGAGAGAACGGCATGCCGCATCACAAGGAGAACGCTATGTTTTGGATCGCATTGGTACTTTGCCTCATCAACCCCCTCTTTATGGCCGTGGTGGGAGGCATCTTTTGGAGACGTTGCCCCGTAAAGATCAATCAAATGGTGGGCTACCGCACCACCCGCTCCATGAAGAACGAAAAGACTTGGAAGTTTGCAAACGAATATTGCGGGAAGCTGTGGTTCATCTTCGGGCTGTGCCTGCTGCCCGTATCCGTCGGCCCGCTCATTCCCGTATACCATGAGAATATCTTGACGACGGGGCTCGTCGGGGGTGCAATCATCGTGGTGCAGGGCATTGCGCTTATCGTAACCATCCTCCTCACCGAGCGCGCTCTCAAGCTCGCCTTCCCCGAAAAGACCCCCGTAAAGCGCGTAGACGTGAAACCCGCTTCGAGGCCCGAGAAGCCCGCTACAAAACCCGAGAAACCCGCCACAAAGCCCGTGAATGTCACGGCTAAGCCCACGGAACCCGTTGAAGAAACTCCTGCGGAGACGGTTGAAGAAGCCCCTGCGGAAGAAGCCGAAACTCCTGAAAAGGAAGAGAGCCCCGAAACAAATTCATAATTTCGCGATAAGACCTGAGCGGCCCGACGGGGTATAACCCCGTCGGGCCGCTTTTAGTATTTTTAGGGCCTGTACGTCCCTTCGGAGTAGGCCACAAGCTCGCGGATCGCCTCGTCTGTGTTGGAAATGCGGTTCAGGTTGTGCTTCATGGCAAACAGGTAACTGCTGTCGTCCTGCGTTCCGCCAACCCTGTTGAGGGTGCTGCCGCTGCCTTGGCAACCCGAAATGTCTCCCTTGTTGTTGCCTACGAGAGAGCCTTCATAGACGTTGGTCGTGATCTCCATTTTGCCCGCCTTGCGTCGCAGTTCGTTCCACTTGCCTTCGTTGATGACGCGCTCGAGATTGATTTGTTGGGTGACATCGACGTTGAGACTGCCGCTCATGGTGCAATTGGTCACGCTGCCGCCGTTGACGCCCGCGATCCCGCCGATCGTCACACTCTCGTTCAATTTCGATACGCCCTGTTTCCAACCGCGGTTGAGGTAAAAGCTCAGGTCTACTTCCGCGCAGTTGGTAAAGTTGTCTACGACTATCACGCCGATCGTTGCATCGACGACGCATTTGTCTATAACGCCGCCCTCTTCATTCCTTGCCGCAATGCCGCCCATCGTTACATAGTGGGAAGCCGTATTATCCGCAAAGGAATCGGTGGCCTTATTGACGATTACGGTAAATTTCACAGAGCCCGTCACCTTGCAGTCGAGGATCTTACCCTTGTTTGCCGCCGCGATCACGCCAAGATCGGGATCGGTAATGTTGGCCACGGATACGCTCGCATTCGTCACGGTGAGTTTGACGATCTCGCCGGTGCTGTAACCGAACAGCCCGCCTACGGCAACGTCGGAAAGCGTCAGATTCTTGATGCTGCGTCCGTTGCCGTAGAAAACTCCGGCAAACGGGGTCTCCTTCGTCCCGATGGGCTCCCACAGTTCGTCTTTGAGGTCGATATCGGCCGTCAGCATATATCTTCCTTGAAGATCGTCGGCGATTGCCTTCAGGCCCGCGAGATTGGAGATCTTGGTAAAGGTCGATTCATCCCAGACGGGTTTGTTGCACACGGTGCAGTTGAGGGAGCCCGCCGTCAGCGTGTGGCCCGTCGCCGGAATCGTTTCATCCTTCTCGAAGCCGCAAATGTCGCATACGAGGTGATTGTTCCCCTCGCTGGTGCAGTCGGGCTCGGTGCTGTTTTCATGATGCACGGTGAAGCTGTGCGCCGGGATCGGCACCGACTCTTCGAGCACCTCCTTGCAACGCTTGCAGGTCACTTTGGCTGTGCGGCCGTCTTTGGAAGTAAACTCTCCGCTTTCGAGTTCTTCACAGGTAGGGTCTACTTGCTCGTCACCCTCCGCGACTGTGGGCTCATGTTGAAGCGCGGGCTCCGATGCCTCCTCCACCTCATAATCGGTGCTGCACCGATCGCAGTGATACTTGGTCTTGCCGGGCTCTTCGCACGTCGCATCGGTGTGAGACACAAAAATTTTGTCGTGGCCGATGGGAGCAACATAGTCGCGGATGAACATGCGCCCGCAATCTGAGCAGGAATACACCGTATATCCGAAGTCCACGCAGGTGGGCTGCACGACTTGGGTTTCGTAATCATGCCCTACGTCCTTTTCCCATTCGAGCATCGGATCGCCGTTTATCAAGATGATCCAACCGCTCTCGTCCCAATACAGGTCGTCCATCAGGAACTCATCGGTCCACAGGGTTTGATATGTTTTGGGTTCGGCGGCTGATTGTGCCGTTTCAAGGTATGCTCCGTTGCATTGCACGGCCGCGCCCTGCAGGTAGTAGCATTTGTATTCTCCGCCCTCGTTGCTCCCGATAAAGAAGTCGGCAGTGCCCGATTCGGCAAACACGTTACCCGTGCAGTAGCATTTGCTTATCGTGCCCTGCGCGGTGTTTTTCCCCGCGAATCCGCCCGTAGTGCCGCTCTTCCCGCCGTGGACCTCGCCGCTTGCATAACTATCCTGTACGCCCGCGCCGTTGGTCCCCACCAATCCGCCCGCGATGTTGCTCGTCCTGCTGACGGCAGTCACCTTTGCGGAGGAGTGACAGCTTATGATCGACCCGTTGTTTTGATTGACGGCGACGAGCCCCGCGACTGTGCTGCTTTCCCACGTATTGTCGCTTAGATCCCCCGTGGTGAAACAGTAGGAGATCTGCCCCTTTTCGGTGTTCAGCCCGACAAGTCCGCCCACGTAGGCGTTTTCGTAACTGACCATTTCGCCGGCGTAATACATCTTTACCGACTCGCCGTGACTGAAAACGAAATCGGAGTAGCTCCGCGTGACGGTGCCGCCGCTCTGTGCGCCGATGAGTCCGCCGAAATAGAAGTTCGCCGTCACGTAATGATAGTACCAATAGCCATACCCCGTAGCGAGGATCTTTCCGGAAGTAAACGTCTTTACAAGGTCGAATTCTCCGTCGTAGTGGCTATCGGTCACGGAGCCTTCGTTGTAGCCGATGAGTCCGCCGATATAATAGTTGAATTTGTAATAGCGATCGTGACGGTCGCTGCCGTCGTAGCGGGCAGACAGCTCGCAGGAGATATCCACCGAGCAGGAACAATCTTCCACGGTGCCGCGGTTGATGGCGGCCATCGTGCCGAAGTGGGTGGATTGCTGCGTTTCATTCTCGGTGACGGTAAGCCGGATCTGCCCTTTGCTGATGTGGCAATCCAGCAATTTGCCCTTGTTTTCGCCGACCAACAGCCCAAGTGTTGCGGCTTTGTTTCCTGCGTAGGTGACGTTGTAGTTGACGTCGTAAATCTCTAAATTTTGTATGGTGCCATCGTTTGTGGTGAACATGGCGTAGGAGTTTGCCGCTTTGCCGTCCATCACGCTGAAGTTGTAGATCTTGTGGTCTTCACCATTCAGAGTCCCCGAAAATTTTTCCACCGGGGTCCAGATCTGCCCGCCCAAGTTGATGTCCTGCGTCAGGTGGTAGGCGATGTCGGGTTTCTCCGCGATCGCAAGAAATTGCTCGGCAGTGGATACGGCGCGGTATTCTACCCATTGGGCACAGACATGAAGATCTTCGTGTAGGATAGAATCTTCGGTATAATGTTGATCTTCTATGATCCCTTGCAATTCGACGCTGTAGCCGTACCACCCGTTGAACAGTTGATCGTCGGGCATTTTGGAAAACTGCACGGAAGGATCAAACGGATCGCCGTATTTGTAGGTCTTGGTCACCGTTTCGCCGCCCGTGACTTTGGAATGGTATGTAACCGTCAACGTCTGCACTTCGCCGCATACGGAGCACTGACCCTCTACAAAGTTGTGGCCGAGCGGGTCGATCATCTTGCGGCTGATGTGTTGATGGCATACCTTGCATGTGCCGGCAGGCTCGTAGCCCGCTTCGGTGCAGGTGGGGTCCTTCCCGGGCTCTTCGGGTTCGACCTCATGCGGGTTCATTTCCAAAATGTTCTCACTGATTTTATTGCAACGTTCGCACTTCTCTTTTCTGTAACCCGTCTTGGTGCACGTCGGCGCGGTGTACTCGAGCTCGATCCATTTATGGCCGAGACTGGGCAATTTTTTGTGTTGTTTATCGCCGCAGGAAGAGCATTCATAGATCTCTTCGCCATCTTCGGTGCAGGTGGGAGCTATCGTCTCTTTCAATACCCAATTATGTTGATGCTCAAATAAATCGAACAGACATGCGGAAAGCGTCAACAGCATGGTTGCCGTAAGCGCTACGATTGAAAACAAAACCCAAATCTTGCGTTTCATAGTTTCCTCTTATATAGTTTATTCCGATCCTGTAATTTGGGCCATAAAGCCTATCTCCTATTATACCACCCCCCCCCGTTTGTCAAGCACTTTAACCATATTTTCAGAAATTTTTGAAAAAAATTTTTTATTTCATTATGATGAGAAGCCCGAGATTTCTCGGCTTCACGGCTTCGCCGCTCCGCTACACAGTATTCTTGATTTTTGCTACGATCCCCCCTATCCGTTCCTTTGAAAGCCCGATGTAGGCGGCTATGGCATAGAGATCTTTCTCGGCGGGCTTGGGGTTCCCCATCACGGCCATTTCGTGCTCGGGTTTTTGCGGCGTTCTCGTGAGATCGTAGGCGGGAGAGAGCCTGTATCCGCCAAGCGTTTCGTCATACAAAAAGGAGATGTTTTTACCGTGGTCGTCCCTGTTGCCGTAGAGCACATTGAAGGCCATGCGGGCGAATGCCTCATAGAGCTCCCCCTTGTCTAAGCAAATATTTTGGACAACTTGAAAGAGGTGGACGTAATCCAAATTGGGGATCCTATGCGTCGTTTCAAGGAGGGAAGAGAGGGATATCACGTGTACTCTCCCTTTTTTTGTGCGATCGAACCGCTTTGCAGCGAAATAACCGCGGCAACGGTCTGATGGGAACAGTCTGAACGCGTTGACATCGAGCCCGCTCTTCTTTGCCGCCATGTTCGCCTCGTATTCCAAAACGCCGATCTCGGGCGGGTCTATCCTGCAGGGAAATTTGACGATCCACTCCTCTCCATCGATACGGATATGCGCCTTCGGCCGTGCACCCCCGCTCGAGCCACCCAAGAGATACAATTCGTCCAAATCCCCGATGGGCCTCTGCGCATCATGCAAAACGGCGTTCGCTTCCTCGGCAAGTTCTTCCAAATCGAAATGCGCACCCGCCCGTTCAACCGCTTGTGTCGGTTCGTAGTTGAGCCCGCCGAGGCCGTTCCCGCCAATGAGGGAGAGCTTGGTGAGGGGATTGAGCTTTTCGTAATAAATCCCCTTCTTCGCACACATTCGGCTTACGAGAAGCTCCCCCCATCCATCGGGAAGACAATCGTGAAAGACGCCGTAAAGCCCTTCAAAATTATCTTTACGGTTGCGGTAGACCCCGCCTTCGAGCGGAAGGGAAAAGGGAGAAATGGAGAAGCCTTCTTTGAGCCATGCGGCATCGTATTGAAAGGCGATCCCCTCTTCCGTGGTTGCAAGGTGCCCCACGGGGCGGCCGTTATACATGACGGCCAATTTTGTTACTTCCCCGATCATTTCTTGTAATCCTTTACGCTTATGATGATCTCGTGCTTGAAGAGTTCTTCAAAATCGGCAAGGCAACCGATGGCGTTTGCGAGTTTGATGAGGGAACGAAGGGAGATCTCCCCCGTCTGCTCGAACCTTCGGATGGAGGCATAGGATACCCCCGAATGTACCGCAAGCACCTTTTGAGAGAGCTTGAGCTCCTTCCTTCTCTTTTTGAAGCGCTCCACAAGATCTTGCGAAACCGCCTTTTCTGTGAGAGTGGGAACAAAATCCCCGATGTCAAACCGTTTCATATTGCTTATATTTTAGCAAATTTATGCGATTTTGTCAAGTAATTGCGAATATTTTAGCAGTGATTTTTATAAGAAATTTTAGGATGGATACAAAAAATCGGCGCGGAATGCGCCGAGATCCGATTCGACATTTTTGGGGAAAATTGGGGAAAACTTCTTTTTCGCGGCGTCGGCCGCCGCTAAATAGTTTGAAAAATAAGCAAAAAGCGGGCAAAATCGTTCATTTTACCCGCTTTTTCTTGGTGCACCTTACTTCGCGGCTTCGCCGCTCGTGCCGCCTTCGGCGGAGCAGGGGATATGCTGACGCATGGTCACTGCACTGTAAACCAAGAAGAAAGACGGGCACAGCCCGTCTTTTTTCTTGGTGCACCTTCAGGGACTCGAAGCCGCTGCCGATTTTCCGCCAACCACAAGATATTGTGTTTTTGGGCGAAAATCGGGCGGAAATCGACCACAAAATGTAGTTTGATAAAAAATCCGTGCCCCTATGATGCCCCAAACCCAATCAAAGATCTTCCGTTTTTCATCGTTTGCAAGCGGCAGGGCGCACACCCCGCCGCTTAAAATTTGCGAATCGCCCCATAGAGGTTGACAAAGCGGTGAATACGATTCAATTAATGAAATAAAATAAAATGTATGTGGCATACGTGGGTAATCGCCACCACACCTTGCGCTACACTTTCGCTTATAAAAGGTTCAAAATGCTCATGTCTAAACAATTTGGCATGACGAAGAATTTCCGCTAATGGAAAAGGAAAAGGTGGTACTTATTCGCCATACTCCCTTTTACTGCCTTTCTTTCGCCAAATTTCACGTTGGAAACGACAATTCAGAGATCCGTCAAAGAGCAATCAGGCATTTTCTTTGTCGAAACTGGCTACTACTGTTTTACTGACACAGCAAGTGCCAGAAAAGAACCGACGGGAAAGGCATCAGGCTACCATAATTTCCTCAAAGCAACCGTCGGTGGTCATGCGAAAGAATCTTCCGCGGAATTCGTAGGTACTCTCCCCCTGTGCGATTTGAAAATTCTCTTCCTTCGCAATCGGGGACAGCATGATATCGCCCTCAAAGTAGCCATCGTGCACGAGATAACCAAGCCCATAGACGGTGGAATACCTCGCCGCTTCAAACGAAAATAAGTCCGTTATGTCTATCACGCATTTGATATTTCCATAATATTTACATTCATTCACTGCGCACATCGGGGAGACTCCCCCGATAAATGTCATTCTGCCAACGGGAACAAGATCCATATCCGCATGTACCTCGCATGACTCGATGAGTCCGTTGCCACCAGCCGTGATGCCGCCGATATACATTCTTCCATCAAAACATGCTTCAATAGATGTGTCTTTGCTACAAATCCTGCCGCGAAAAGTGCAGTCGCGAATCATTCCGTCGTTGACGATGGCAAATGATGCGCAATTCGCAGGCGCAGGAAAGCGTCGCCCATCTCGCTGGTTCGGATTGAAAGGTGGTGATTCGACATTGATTACACCTTCCGCGACACAATTTTCAACAACTGCCGCTTCATCCACTGAACGGGCGACTGCGCAAACCTCTGTATGGGAACTGTTTACAGTAAGATTAAACTTAACATTAAGATTCTTTACAACGCCCCCCCCTAAAAGCCGATAGAACATCGCTCCTTCCCCGAGCGTGACAATGTGACCGTCGCCATCGAGAACGCCTTGAAAACCGTAACAAGATGATTTCTTTGCTGCAGTGGGTAGTTTTAAATTATTTTTTAACACAAAATATTTTCCAGCAGTATATTGCGCCGAAAAAGGGCCGGACGAAAGCTCCTGCAAGTTGACAAGCTGGGAGTCGCTGTACAAAAGATACGGATCTTCTTCAGTCCCCAAGCCATACCACATCGCCGAATATGCCATGTGCTCACTCAAAAAGTACATCCCAACGGAGCCAGTAATAGCCACAGCGAGGGCAAGAAGTGCAATGAGCAAGTAGTTAATCCTTAAATGCCTTCGCATAACGTCTCCTTCCTCTGATGATGAGAATGAGCATTCGAACAAATTTGACAATGAGAAGCGTTCCCGCTATGCCCGCAACAATCCCAAATATTATGGTAGGAAAGATGAAGATAGGCGCGGAAAATGCCGTAAGATCGGTTCCCCCTGCACGGATATAGAAGTGCGCACTGAAATAGTACATTAAAACGACCCCGACGAGAAATACAGTATCTACCCCCAACCCCCAAAGCATGTGTGCCCCCTCTTTACAGAGCCTATTGGCATTTAGCGCAACGGGTCGAACTGTCCGATCATGCGCGATGAAGGTGTACATCTCGTGGGAAATCATCACGACGAGCATAATCCCGCTCGCAAGGAGAATGATGGTGCAGAGCTCGGCAGGTATGAAACGGACATCGAACAAGAAGACCTCATAGCCCCAGTCCCAAAACAGTGCGTAGCAACCAAGTAGGATGCTGAACGCAGAGAGAAATCCGATCGTTTTTTTCAGCCACGCCTTGCGCTCCATGTACCTGCTCGTTGGACGTAAGAATTGAAGGAGACTGTACACACCGAAGCAAAAGAAGAGATTCAAAAACGTCTCAAATGTTGCCACAACATAGAAAGCAAAGAACAACTTGAAGTACGAAGTTGCCGTGGGGAAAAAGTACGCCGCCGCCCCGCGGAATACGGAGAACATGAGCGGAATCAGGAAGAGAAATGATAGAGTTACGCCTAAAACAACACAGATGAGAATCTTGTGGAGAATCTTTTGATTTGTTGTAAGCTCCCCGCGGGAAGCAATTCTACGGATGTCCTTTGCCTCTTTTACAAGCGGAGCACCTTTGTGTCCAACACAATTAAGATAACTCTGCGCAACGGCATAGGTGGGGTCCATCGTGAGTACTCTTCCGAGCACATCCCTCTCTTCTTTGAGGATAAGTGCTGTATCTTTCTTCGCGAGCGAATTAAAGCAGCCCCGCATCTCGCAAATCTTCGCTATAAGACGGAGAGCTTCTATATTTGCACTGTTCGCACAAATCGCTTGTTTAGCAAAGCTATGCGCCCGCTCAAAATACATTTGCGCAGCTTTGAGATTGGTGTTCGATCGGTACATACCAAGGTTATAGGCAATCTCCGCATCTGTGAGGGGGTCGCCTGTTTTTTGCATTTCGCAACGTGCGGCGAGTGGTTCGAAAGTCTCTCTCTCCCTCGTGTGTGCGATAAGATAGAGTATGCGCGAATCCCACAGAAGTGCTTGGTTCTCCATGAGTTCTTTTCCCTCTTCTGCACGTTTGACAACGTCAAGCATCTTTTTCGCATAGCGACGAACGGGAGCATGGTCAACAACAAGCTCGTCGAGCTTAGTACGGCAGTTTTCATCATAGGTGCGAAGAAGTTCTTCTGCTGAGACGTCACTGTACGCTTCTAACGCCTGCTCCGTGAGGCTACGGTATCTTCTTCCCGCAAATACCTGTCCGAGTTTGAAGGAACACCGTGCAATATGTTGATAAAAAGAAGCGAGTGGAATGTTGAGTGCGCGTTTTTTAACAATGCGCACGGCAAGCTGGAAGTAGTCTTTGGAAAGCGAATACCTCCCCGCCTGTTCCGCAGCACACGCCAACGCATCATAGAGTCCTACAATTTCTTTAAGTTCCTTATCGCCCGTATCTCTCTCGTAAATTGAACGCAAAGCGCATAGCGAGTACGCTTCACCGAGTTCGTAGCGGAACGCGCTCTTGCGCACCATACTTTCGACAAATTGCCGAATGACGGGTGCATGGGTATGATCGGAAAGCAACTTTTCGAGTTCTGCAGGATTGCCAATCTTCTGCAACTCCCCGAGTAAGGAATCGCACACGAGCGGATCGGCACTTTTCTTTACAAAGAAGGACGTGAATTCCTCAAAGGCATGAGACAGACGCAGATAGTAGGCATACTCTGTTCGTTTGAAGAGCGAATCATCCGCCTCCTGTTTAAGACAATCTGCCATCGCCTTAACAATGCGTTCTTTTACTGTCGCAGGCGTCCTATCCTGGAAGTATTGCTTGATAAGAGCATGGTTGAAATCCCAGAATGCATTCTCATGTTGACAAAGATGATTTTTAAACAGCTTTCTAAAATAAGAGAATGTCGCACCCTCAAAAGGAATTCCCAAGGCAAGCGAGAGCCGCTCCATCAGCCTTTCGTTCAGGCCGCGGCGACTCAAGGCGATTGCTGAAGCATATAATTTGCATGTCTCTTCCCCCAACTTATTTGCGCAGTTGCGGTAGAACTCATCGAGCAAGTCTACAAGTTCCGTGGGTGCAGAGGCAACAATCTTTTTGAGGTACCCTACAATCGCTTCGGCGGGTGTCTCACCATGCTCCACTTCCCTCTGCTTGATATTTCTAAAATCCTCTTTCCCGAGCGAATCCATCTCTTGCAACAGAGTAAGAAGGTAAATGGGTTCACGGCAGGATTTTTGTGATTTCGCGTTCTCCTTTTCCACGATTTCGTGCAAAATGTCTTCATTGAGCTCTCTGTGGCTTGTGGCGAAGTAGTGCTTAGAAATCGAGGTAATGTCTTCGTCGCTCAAATATTTCAAATCGAAGAATTCCGCCCCAAGCGAAGACAGAATCTTGTTTTGCGCATATTCTGTCGTCACCGAAAAAACGAGTTTCACACGTGAGTCAAGTGCATAGAGATTGAGCCAACCCAGCTTTTCTTCATACAGCGTTTTCTCAAATTGATTGAGCGCATCGATTGCCAATACAACGGTCTGATTCATTGAGAGCGCATTGAGAAGAGTATTAAATTCCCTGAACATCCGCTCGCCCTCGAACTCATCTGAATCTGCGTCGAAGCATAGTGGAACTCCTAGTATGCGCGAGGCACGATAGATTATGTTGCGAATCATGTTCTCGACGGTAAAAGACATCCCGTCTGCACCCACAAAAAATGGCAAAATGCATACATTGCCCTCGCCTTCAGATACAAACTTCGCCATAAGCGAACTCTTGCCGCACCCGGAATCTCCACGGATAACAAATAGACGACGATTGGCGGAAGAGATAAATTCCATAAGAGCTTTTAATTCTTCTTTGCGGCCCGAAAACGTTCGTGCATGGTCCGCAATATAGCTGTCTTGAATGTTGATGCTCTCCGACAGCTTGTCCTTTGAGGCAAGCTCACCGTGGAATTCCGCCTCCAAAACCTGCTTGATGTTCCCAAGGAGAAGGTTAGAAAAATCTTCAAGGCCTCCTATCTGCGCCGCCTTTTCATCCCATCTTGCACGGTAAGTATGGACACAATCGGGACAGAGATCAGAGAGCCGTTTTTTCAAAGCGGTAAGTTTTTCCTTCTCCCGTCCTGTCGAGACATACAGTCTTTTTGCATCTGCATCTTTGCTGTAATCGATGGGATCACGGAAATAGAACAGGCAGCAATCGAGATAGGGGAAGGATCTAAGCGCACAGTCAATTTCCATTTCTGTGATGCTCTTATCGGAGTCCCCGTTTTGCAAAAGCTCTCCGTTCATGGCATAGGCGACATCCTCTGGATCGGGCACCCAACCATAGCGCTCACCGAGTAGGCCAATAAAGAATGGCTTGGAATTTTTGATTTCGTCGAAACAAGTGTTGAGAATCTTACGGTTTGCATCGTTTTCGGTCATATCTCGTGTGTCGATGCCCCATCTTAGATCAATAAATTCACAGTTATAGCCGAATTTTTTTGCATATTCCTCGACCTCGGGCGCGATGAACTCACGGATCAGATCGCGCTCACTCTGCATATCATTGAAAGTACTGGAAAGGAAAAAAGAGATATTTTTCATATTACTTTCTCCTTTGCGAGACGAATCGTCGTCTCAATCTCGGCAATCGTCATCCTATACTCGCTTTCGAGCACGGACTTCTTGGTGAGGTCTTCATAGGTGACGACTTTTATGCTCCCCGATTCGTTGATATATACGACAGCTGTCGTCGCATTATCCCAATCGGAATTGGCAAGATATGACTGTTCGACAAATTCACCGAGAGACGAAAAATCATAGGGTTTGTTGGGATAGGTATCATCCTCTTCTGTATGAATGAATTGCTCGCAGTAATGTACGAGATAGATGTCGAGTGTGATATCGTACTTATGAAGCGCCTTCTCCGTTGCAGCGGGATCGTCTACCGTGCAGAAGAAGAGAAAGAGGGGTTTGCCAAAGAGCATCTGCACCTTACGGATGGTTAAAAAGCTCAAAACGACCGTGATTGCCATCACCGCCGCCGTAAGGCAGATGATGATAAATCGAATATGGACCCCAAAAAACCTGTTCGCAACTCCTGGCACCCGATACCGCATAGTTTCCTCATTCACATGTTTCATCTTTCATTTGCCTTCTTATCTTGGTTTTCGTGTCTTTTTCAATATGCATAACATATCATAGCCGTAGGAAATTTTCAACAGTTGTCATACTTCTATTATAACGTATGAATTTAATTTTGGCAAGACAATCACATGTTTTTTTGCTTCGTAAAGCCGTAACACTTTGATTTTCTATAAAAATTCTTTTCTCTTTGTTTATGGCATACCGGCTTTCCCCCGAGAGATTCAGACAAAAAGCTCTTCCGACAGAGTGAACTCCTGTAAGTAGCCCCACTCAATTGGTCAATGACCTTAGCCAAAGATATACGTACGTCTCTCCTTACTTGACTACCACTTGTAGAGTATAGAAACACAAAGGCGGGTTTCCCGCTTGTGAGGATCGATTGGAGTAGGATTGCCCACAATCCTTATCCTGCTTCCCCTTGTGAAGAAAATCTGCCCATTTTTTTGTGTGACGCAGTTTATGAAAAATTTATGAAATTTTGCCTTTTGACCCTTCGATTTTGCCCGAAAATCGCCCTTCTTAGTGAAGAGGTATTGAACGGTGGCACACACGGAGCGTAGACAAAAAAAATTTTTACAGTTTGATGTTGCATTTGCCGAAAAGATTCCGCCATACCAAAGTGAGGGGTAAAACGGACGACCTTGAAGCGGCAAGAAAACTTTATGTTACATCTGCCGAAAAAGTTCAACCATACCAAAGTGAGGAGGTATAGACCAATGCAGAACGAATGACTTCCACCGCAGTCGATAAAAAGCGGCGAAAAGAAAACCTTTTAAGGAGAGAAATGTCGTGAACACATCGTAAAAACGGAAGCAAAAAACAGCCGCCGAGGCGATCCAACGGCAAGCAAACGGAAAGCAAAAGTGGTATGTTGCAAGCAAAAATGGGAGGCAGGATAAGGAAGGTGGTATAATT
>CANQMQ010000003.1 GCA_947625025.1 uncultured Clostridia bacterium | reverse complement strand
GTAGGAAGCGGGGAAAGGAGAGAGTTTGCGTCCCATAAGCTGAGCGGCCGCGGCAGAAAGATCCTCTTTGCGATGTTTGCGAGAAAGCGCATCATCGGAACCGTCGTCACCGCCCTCACCATCGTATTTCTGATGGTCGTCATGGGCGTCTGCCAATTCTTCACGCAGTTCGATGCGACAGCCGAGACGGCCCGTATCATGGAGGAGCACAGCGGCACGGTGTTTGCGATGCGCAAGGGGTACCTCGATCGGGACGACCCCTCCGCAACGCTCGAAACTTCAAGGCTTCTGCATGTCCCCGAAGAGGACATCGCGGCCTTCCGTGAAGCAGGGTACAAGGGAAACATCTTCCCGCTCTACAATGTCTCCGTGTTAACAAACGAGGGCCAAGGTGCAATTTGGTCCTTGCAAACCTATCAAACTGTCAACGATAGTCAGAATTATAAGCAATTCTATTGCCAAACGGGGCTCGGCGTATTGCAAGTGACGGAGGATTACCTCATCGAGCGGTATGGGGTGGATGGCAAGCTCAACGTCCTTTCGGGAGAAATCAAAGAGGAGGGCGATGAAGTCATTCTCACCGATTACCTTGCGGATAGCATCTATACATATCATCGGGAACGCCGCCCCACCCCCGCAGAATTTGCGGCGAGCGGGGATAAGTATTATAAGATCACGAACGGTAAGATGTTCAATAGCCGCTACCGCGTTGCGGCCGTCATTGAAACGGGATATAAGGAACGGTATGCTTCCCTCATCGAGGGCATGCAGAAGGGAGAGAAGCTTTCGGATATCGATAGCGACCTCGTCATGCAGTTTTACAATGAACTCAACGATGGCCTGAATCTCGCCTATACCGTAGCCCCAGACTTCAAGGAGGCGTACGATGCCGAGAATGACCGCAATTTCGCTTACTTTGGGGAAGCGATCGCTGAAACGGAAGGCAGTTCCGCGCCGCTCTCAACGGGGTACTTCTACCGCGATAAGAGTTTGAAGGACGATGAGATTCGGATCCGTAGCGATATCTACGCAAAGATCATAGGTCGGGAGCTCGGGCCGGAGGATCAGGAAGCCGCAAAGGGGAAGAAAATCAAGCTGAAATTCAGCTATCTCTATGAGGATGTTCCCTACTTGGAGCGGGAATTTACCGTCGCAGGGCTATTCACTGCAAACGGCGGGAATTCGTTCTTCTGTTCCTACGATGTCCTCAAAGAGCTCTTCCCGCAAGCCGTCTACCCGTATGCGCTCTACTTCGACGACATGCAGGGCGCCACAGCGATCTATGAGTTGGGTACCGAACTCGGCTATGCCGTGCAATCCCCGCTCTTTTCGGCAATGTATTCTGTTTCAAAGTACGCGAGCGTCTTTGTTGAATTCTTCGATATCATCATCTTCGTGCTCTACGCCCTCGTCGCCATCACCCTCATGGCATTTGCGGCGGGGAGCGTGAAGAAGTGCATGTATGAAATCGGCGTCCTCAGGGCAATGGGGGCAAAGACGCACGACCTCGTCATTGTGTTCGTCTTGCAAATGGTCCTCGTGAGCATCGCCGTCTGTCTCCTTGCAGGTCTCGGGCTATGGCTCGGGGCGGACGTGTGCAATGCCGTCCTCGCGGAGGGTTTCGCCGCCGTCACCAAGAATGCCGTGATGGCAGAGCTTCAGTTCATCAACTTCTCATGGACGACCGTCTTTATCGATGCGGGCGTCATGTTCGGGCTCATCATCCTGTGTGCCGCGGTGCCCATCCTCCTTCTCCGCAGTATCAAACCGCGTGAGATCATCCGTGCAAAGGAATAAAAAATACAGGGCGGGAATTCCCGCCCTGCGTTTTTCTTATATGAACTATTCGGGGAGCTTGCCCGCCTTGATGAGGGGCACGAGCTTTTCTTCGACGTCTGCCTGAGAGGGCTGGGCGCCGTGCACGAAGTTTGCAAATTCGAGGAGCTTGGAGTTGGGGTACCCATTCTCCCCCGTGGCCTGTTTGCTATATTTGATGTTGACAACGGCGTCGTTGTCCCCATGGAAGATGAGCACGGGCTTGGTAAAGTTCTTCATGTGAGAGAATACGTCTACATTCCGTGCCGAGATGATGAAATTCTTCCCGAGGTCTACCCCCCAACCGTTGAAATTTTTCACGGTCTCGGGCAGGCTATCATCGGTGGGATAGGCGGAGGCGGGGTACATGTTGTTCCAATCATCGTGGATGCCGAAGGCGGGGTAGAGTAAAATCATCCCGTCTACATCTTCACCTCTCTCCTCTGCCGCGAGGGCGGAGATCATGCCGCCCTGGCTCCCCCCGAAGAGGTACAGGGTGCCGTTGAACCCCTCGATGCGCTTGGCGTAGTCGATGAGGGCAACTAAGTCCTCCCGCTCGGTATAGAGCGTCATATCGGTGGTCTTGAAGCCGCTCGGGTCACGGCTTCCGCTCCCGCAGAAGGTGAAGGTGAGCGAGGCGATGTCTGCCTCTAAGAGCTGCTCGGCAATTCCCTTGAAGTCGTCCTTGTAGCCGTTGAAGCCGTGGCTCATAATGACGACGGGAAAGCGCTCCGCTTCGGGGATGTAGGCATCGCCGTAGATGGTCCGTTCATGGTGTTCGACGGTTATGGGCGTCGTCCCCGCTTCGAGTTTCACAGGTTCCTCCTTCGGCCCGCATGCAAAGAGGCAAAGGGACAGCATCGCCGCGAGCCCGCACAGGGCAAGTGTTCTTGCTTTCATTTTGGTCCCCCCAATGTTTGTTGGCAACATTATACCACGGGGCAGGCGCTCCGTCAAGGGAAATATTTACAAAGGGCAGCGCATACGATGGGGCATGGTATACAAAAATATTTTGGAACTTGTAGGCAATACGCCGCTCATCGCGCTCAACGCCCTCTCCCAAAAATTTGGGATATCGGGAAAGCTGTACGCAAAATGGGAGGCATCTAACCCGACGGGGTCCGTCAAAGACAGGGCGGCGCTATTGATGCTCCTCGATGCGGAAAGGCGGGGGATCCTCAAAGAGGGGGCCACCATCGTAGAGCCTACTTCGGGCAACTTTGGGGTCGCGCTTGCGGCCCTCGGTGGAATACGGGGGTACCATGTCGTGATCGTGATGCCAAAAACCGCAACCGAGGAGCGCAAGTCCTTAGTGCGGGCGTATGGCGCGGAGCTCATTCTCACCGATGGGAGCCTCGGCATGCGGGGCGCCATCGAGCGGGCGGAGGAGCTGTGCAGAGCGGGCGGCGGCGTGATGCTCGGGCAATTTTCAAATCCCGCTAACCCCGCCGCCCACGAGAAAACGGGGGAGGAAATTTGGGCGGATACCGCGGGGGAGGTGGATCTCTTCGTCGCGGGCGTGGGCACGGGCGGCACGCTGACGGGGGTAGCGAGGTACCTCAAACAAAAAAAGCCCGCCGTGCGGGTGATCGCGGTGGAGCCTGCGGGCTCGCCCTACCTCTCCGAAGGCAGGGCGGGGCGGCACGGCATTCAGGGCATCGGAGCGGGGTTCGTGCCCGCCGTACTCGATAAAACGCTCATAGACGGCATCGTAACCGTAGAGGACGGCGATGCCCTTGCATGTACCCGTGCGCTTGCGTGCACAGAGGGCATTCTTGCGGGCATCTCCTCGGGCGCCGCCCTCCATGCTGCCCTACTTTTAGGGAGGGAGTACGGGGGGAAGAATATCGTAACCATCCTCCCCGATACGGGAGAGAGATATTTATCTCTTTTCTCTAAGGAATAGTGAGGATTACAAATTCCCGATGTCTCCGAGTACCGTGGTGAATTGGGAGTAAGTGACGAAGCCCGCCCGCGATTTGGGCGGCTTTTTCACGTATTTCAGCTTACAGCAGTCCACGGGAATGCGCTCCCCGTGGGCATCCGAATACTTGGCCGCAAGGGCGGCGGCGAAGGCGATGACGGAATCGGGCACGGCACGGCCCTCCGTCTTGATGAGCACGTGGCAGGAGTGGTACTGCCTCGCATGCAGCCACACATCCTCGGGGGAACCGCCCCGTACCAACCTATCGTTTTGCAGGTTGTTCCTGCCCGCAAAGACGGTAAATCCATCCTTCTGGTAGGTGCGGTACGCAATTTCCGCCTTCTTTTTTGTGCGCTCCTGCGGGGCCTTCAGAAGGCCTGCCGCGAGCAGTTCCTCCTCTGCGGAGGCGAGGTCCTCCATCGTTTCGGCCGAGTTTACCTCCGCCTGTAAGCTCTTGAGATATTCCAATTCCGCCCGCGTCTCGGCCTCCTGCGGGGCAAGCATCTCGAGGGTGCGCTTCTGCTTACGGTACCGCTTGAAGTAGCTCTGCGCATTCTGGGCTGGGGAGAGGGTGGCATCGAGGGTGATCTTTACGGGTTTGCCGTTTTCCCAATTCTCAAGCTCTACCCCCTGCATGCCCCGGTGAAGGGCATAGAGGTTGGCGGTGAGGAGCTCTCCCTTCACCCTGAGGAGCTCGCAGTCTGCACATTCCCGCTGTTTATCGAGGGTCTGCGCGAGCCGCTTTTCCTGCTTTTTGAGGGCGGCGGAGAGCACGGAGCCAAGCCGCCTCGCCCTTGCCTCGAGATCCTTTCGCGCCTTGCGCTCTCCGTAGTAATATTTCTCGGCATCGAGCAGACTTTCGAAGGGGGTACTCTCGGACATGGTATGGGCGGAGAACTCGCAGGGCAGCCCTTCCCGCATCTGTACGCAGGGGGAAACTTCCTCCGAAAAAATGAAATTTTTCACGTGCTCCGCAAGGTCTCCTCCCCGAAAACTTCCCGCAATTTGGGCGGCGGTTACGGGTGCGATGCCCGAGATCCGCGTAAATAGATAGTGGGCGAGGTCCCCTTCGGGGTGGGTGCATACGGCGCGGAGCGCCCCTTCGTCGAGGGGGTTTACCTTGTCCTGCGGGGCGGGCAGTTCATACTTCACCCCCGGGAAGATCATGCGCTTTGCGGTCATATCGAGCGAAGTCGTCTTGAGCGCCCCCAAAATTACTCCGTTTTCCACGAGCACGAGGTTGGAGTATTTTCCCATCACTTCGAGGTATAATTGCCGCTCGCAAGTGGAAAAATCGGAGACGCAGCGGAGGGTAAACATGAGAATGCGCTCGAAGCCCACGAGGGTTACGGAGAGGAGCTCCGCGCTCTGCAGGTGCTTGCGGAGGAGCATGCAGAAATTGGGGGCGACGAGGGGCACCTCGGGCTCCGTATCCGAAAAATACGCCCCGCAATCCTGTGCCCCCGTGCAGAGGACAAGGCGCAAGACCCGCCTTCCCGCATAGAGGAGGAGGGAAATTTCATCCCGCGAGGGCTGAACGATTTTATTCACCCGCCCACCCTTCAGGGTGGAATCGAGCTCTTTTGCGATGTATCGTAGCGTAAACGCATCCTGCGGCATAGGCGGTCTCCGTAGGCGGAAGGGGTAGCTTTCCCGCCCGCTCTTCCCATATTATACCTGAAAAATCCGAAAAAGTAAATAAAAACGCTTTCCTTTTCGCGGGTGATATGGTAAAATAGAGCAAGTTAGCCAACATATTTTTAAGGCAGGAGTGAAACATGAAATACGAAGCAGTACCCGCAGAAAAGAGCACAGTGAAGATCACGATGACGTTTACCCCCGAGGAATGGGAGGCCGCCAACGATAAGGCATACCGTGAAAACCGCCACCGTTACACCGTAAACGGTTTCCGCAAGGGCAAGGCGCCCCGCCACATCCTCGAGAATTTTTACGGCAAGGGCCTCTTCTATGAAGCCGCCCTCAACATCCTCTTCGGGGAGAACTACGGGAATATCCTCGAGGCCGAGAAGGAGAAGTTCACGGCAGTGGGAGACCCCGAACTCGCCTTGGGTGAGAACTTCTCGGAGGAGAACGTCGTCCTCGTGGCGACCACGCCCGTCCGCCCCGATGTCACCATCGGCGCCTACAAGGGTATAAAAATTCCCAAGTATGAGTATACTGTTACGGACGCCCAGGTGGATTCCGAAGTGGAATCGGTACAAAGGCGGCTTGCAAAGCATGTAGAAGTTACCGATCGCCCCGCTCAGCTCACCGATACCGTAAATATCGACTTCGTTGGGAAGGTAGACGGCAAGGAATTCGAAGGGGGCTCCGCGGAGGGCTTCGATCTCACCCTCGGCTCGGGGCAGTTCATCCCGGGGTTTGAGGAGAAGGTCGTCGGCATGAATTTGGGTGACGTCCGCGATATCGACGTCGTATTCCCCGAGGACTATCAGGCAGAGGACCTCAAGGGCAAGCCCGCCGTATTCACCGTGACCCTGCACAAAATAAGCGGCTTGGAGCTTCCCGCCCTTGATGAGGAGTTTGCAAAGAAGCTCGGCGCAGACAGCGTGGAGGCCTACAGGGCCAAGGTAAGAGAACGCCTCGAGGTCGCGGCGAAGAACCGCTCCCGCAATGAGACGGAGGACGCCATTCTCGCAGAGATCGCCAAGACCGCGACGGCCGAGATCCCCGATGCCCTCATCGAGAGGCAGGAGGAATACTCCATGCAGCGCCTCGAAGCCAACCTCAAGTATTCGCAGGGCATCGCTTTGGATGATTACCTCGCCTATATCGGCACAGACCGTGCGGGATACATGAAATCCTTCGAAGAGGACGCCAAGCGCACCGTCATGCACCAGCTCGTACTCGAGAAGATCATGGAGCTTGAGCACATCGAGGCGACAGAGGAGGAGATTGACGCCAAGGTCGCAGAGCAGGCGGCGAGCGTGGGTAAGGAACCCGAAACCTATAAAAAGACCCTCGATCCCCGTCAGCTTGAGTACATCGAGGGAGAGATCCGTGTCAACAAGGCCTTCGAATTCCTGATGGCGAACAACGAGATGGAGGTCCAATCCAATGAATGAGAAGAACGTCCTCATCCCCTACGTCGTAGAGCGTACCTCGGGCGGCGAGCGGAGTTACGACTTATATTCGAGACTGCTCGAGGATAGAATTATCTTCCTGAGCGGAGAGATCGACGACGCCACCGCAAACACCGTGGTCGCCCAACTCATCTACCTCGAGGGCAAGGATCCGACGAAGGATATTTGCCTCTATATCAACAGCCCGGGCGGCTCGGTCTCCGCGGGCATGGCGATCTACGATACGATGAACTACATCAAGTGCGATGTCTCCACCATCTGTATCGGGCTTGCCGCTTCGATGGGGGCATTCCTCCTCGCGGCGGGCACCAAGGGAAAGCGGTACGCCCTCAAGAACAGCGAAATCATGATCCATCAACCCCTCGGCGGCGCCCAAGGGCAGGCAAGCGACATCAAGATCCAGGCAGAGCACATCCTCCGCATCAAGGATAAAATGACGCGTATCCTCGCCGAGAATACGGGGAAGCCCTACGAAGTCGTTGCCCGCGATACCGATCGGGATAACTACCTCACGGCAGACGAGGCCATGACGTACGGCCTCATCGATAGGGTGTACACCAAGCGTTAAATCAAATTCCCCCCACCCATGTCCGCAATCGGACGCGAAAGGAGAACGATATGGCAAAATATGAACAGCGGTGCTCCTTCTGCGGCAAGGAGAAGGCCAAGACGAAGAAACTCATTGCAGGGCCGGACGGCGTATTCATTTGCGATGAATGCGTCGAACTCTGCCGCGACGTGATGGCAAAGACGCCCGCACAGGGCCCTGCCGCCGAAGTGGAGCTCAAGAAGCCCGCAGAGATCAAGGAAGCGCTCGATGAATACATCATCGGGCAGGATAAGGCAAAGCGGGTGCTCTCCGTCGCCGTATACAACCACTACAAGCGCATCAACGCCCTCATAAACGGCTCCACGGACGACGTTGAGATCGAGAAGAGCAACATCCTCCTCTTGGGCCCCACGGGGAGCGGCAAGACGCTCCTTGCCCGCACCCTCGCCAAGATCCTCAACGTGCCCTTCGCCACCTGCGATGCCACCACGCTTACGGAGGCGGGGTACGTCGGCGAGGACGTAGAAAATATCCTCTTGAAGCTCATTCAGAACGCCGATTACGATATCGAGCGCGCCCAGAGAGGTATCATCTATATCGATGAAATCGATAAGATCGCACGCAAGGGCGAGAACGTCTCCATCACCCGCGATGTCTCGGGGGAGGGCGTGCAGCAGGCCCTTCTGAAGATCATCGAGAGCACGGTTGCAAACGTCCCTCCGCAGGGGGGCAGAAAGCACCCGCAGCAGGATTGCATGCGCATCGATACCACCAACATCCTCTTTATTTGCGGGGGCGCCTTCGTGGGGCTCGACCGCATCGTGGGGGCACGCAAGGATGATTCGGGCCTCGGCTTCGGCGGGAAGGTAAAACTCGGGGAAAATGAGGTGGATTACACCCTCCTCGACGACGTCAAGCCGCAGGACTTGACGAAGTTCGGGCTCATTCCCGAATTCGTGGGCAGAGTTCCCATCGTGGTCTCCCTGCAAGCCCTCGATGAAGATGCCCTCGTCAGCATCCTCACCAAGCCCAAGAACGCCATCATCAAGCAGTATCAGAAGTTGGTGGGGCTCGACGGGGTCAAACTCACCGTGGAAGAGGGGGCAGTGCGCGAGATCGCGGATACGGCAATTCGCTTAAAGACGGGCGCCCGCGGGCTCCGCACCATTATCGAGGGGCTCATGACGGATGTCATGTTCGATATCCCCTCCCAGAAGAATGTGGAGGAAGTCATCATCACCCGCGAGTGCGTTGCCAACGGCGCCAAACCCACCCTCGTCTACAAAAAGACGGCGTAATGAAATAGGTATATAGATATATAATAGGTATGGATTTCCAACCCCCTCATGCTCCCCGCATGAGGGGGTGTTTCTAAATATGACAAAATAAAATTTTTTTCCGAAAATTTCAAAAAACATGGTTAAAGTGCTTGACAAACGGGGGGGGGTGATATAATAGAAAACAGGCCTAAAGGCCAAAATCACAGTTTGGAGGATTGTATGAAGAAATTCATAAGCGCCGTAATGGCGGCGCTCATGGCAGTCTCGCTCTGCGCCCTCGCGGCATGCGGCGGTGACGACGACAAGGACAAGGATAAGGATAAGGAACCCGTCAAGTACACGGTCACCTACGAAGCCAATGGCGGCACGGGGACCGCTCCCGCAGTCGAAAGTTACGAGGAGGGGGCAACGGTCACCGTAAAACCCGCCACCACCTTCACCCGCAACGGGTACACATTCAAGACATGGAATGACGGAACACAGGATATCGCCGCAGGCGCCACTTTCAAGATGCCTGCGAAGAACGTCACGTTGAAGGCCCAGTGGGAAGCACAGCCTCAGCTCTACGGCGTATGGTCGTTTACGATGGATCAGGGCTCGGGGGATGAAGCGGTTTCCGTTGCAGTCGAATTCACCATCACGGAAGGCGACAAGGACGCCGATTTCTATACGGTCGTGAGGGAGACGATGACGTTCAAAGCGCCCGAAATGTCTGCTACGGAGCCGATGTGTATAATTGGATACACGAGCGGCACCGAAGTCGAGGGGAGCACGGATACCTATGAGATAAAGAATATGGGAGACATCACGCTCGTATGGAATGAGACCCAAAAGACCCTCAAGTTTGTTGTCCCGACGGGAAAGGACGAAGCGCCCATAGAATATCCCATGACGTTTGCGCCCCTGCCCGAGAATGTCAACCTTGAAGGCGACTATTGGGCTGAGTTCGAGGAGGACGACGAGGCTACGACGCTGAAGATCACGGGAAAGAATGCAAAGCTTGCAGGTGCGATGCAGGGCGAATTCACCCTTACCGCCATAGGGAACTACGCGGCTGCCATGGTAGAAGGGGAAGCGCAGTACATCCTCGAAAAGACGGCAGAAGGCCTTAACGTCTATCCGAATATGGACGCTCGGAATTTCGCGCGCTACGACTTCAAGAAGGGTACGCCCCCCGCGAGCGGTACTACAGCCGAATAATGGAATCATTGTAACCAAAGTCTTAGGCATCCGTGCCCCGCACGGGTGCCTTCTATTCTGTTTTTTGTGCAACATTTACAAACTACGGGGGCAAGTTCGTGCGGTTTTTTCTTGAAATTTGAGGAGCGTTCCTGTAAAATTAAAGTATCAAACAAGATAGGGAGGAAACTATGTCCGGTCTTTTACTCAAAGGCATCAACAAGATCTATCCCGGCGGCAACCAAGCCGTGTTCGATTTCTGCCTTGAAATCAGGGATAAAGAATTCATGGTATTCGTCGGCCCCTCCGGCTGCGGCAAATCCACCACGCTCCGTATGATCGCGGGTCTCGAAGAAATTTCTTCGGGTGAACTCTATATCGACGGCAAACTCGTCAACGACGTCGTCCCCAAGGATAGAGATATCGCAATGGTGTTCCAGAACTACGCGCTCTATCCCCACATGTCCGTGTACGACAACATGGCATTCGGCTTGAAGCTCCGCAAGGTCCCGAAGGAAGTCATCGACCGCGACGTGAAGGCGGCTGCCGAGATCCTCGGCATTACCGATTACCTCTCCCGTAAGCCGAAGGCTCTTTCCGGTGGTCAGCGTCAACGTGTTGCACTCGGCCGTACCATCGTCCGTAAGCCGAAGGTATTCCTTCTCGACGAGCCCCTTTCCAACCTCGATGCTAAGCTCCGTGCGCAGATGCGTACCGAGATCTCCAAGCTCCATGTCCGCCTCGGGACGACGTTCATCTACGTCACCCACGACCAAATTGAGGCCATGACGATGGGCACCCGTATCGTTGTTATGAAGGACGGCTTCATGCAGCAGGTGGATACCCCTCAGAACCTCTACGATTATCCCATCAACCTCTTCGTTGCGGGCTTCATCGGCACCCCTCAGATGAACTTCTTCAAGAATTCCACCATCACCGAAGAGGGCGGCAAGGTTTACGTCAACATCATCGGCGGGAACAGAGTTCTCCTTCCCGAGACCGTTGTTGCGAAGATCAAGAACCTCGATGAATACAAGAACACCGGCAAAGAGGTTACCCTCGGCGTCCGTCCCGAAGATATCCACGAGGATCAGCGTTTCATCGAGACCTCTCCCGATACCGTTGTCAAGGCGAAGATCGAAGTCATTGAAAAGCTCGGCGCCGAGATGCAGATCTACTGCGACCTCGACTACATGACCGATAAGGCTTCCATCGTCGATAGCGCGGCGCAGATGGTCGCTAAGATCTCGTCCCGTGCGAACGTGACGCTCGGCACCGTCGTCGAACTTGCCTTCGACGCCCGCCACATCCACCTCTTCGACGGCTACACCGAAGCTACCATGCTTCAGCGCGATGAGCACTACGAAGTCATTCCCGAGAATGCAGAGGGCGCTTCCTTCGTACCTCCCACACCTCAGGAAATGCAGGCCAAGATCGATGCCGCCCGCGTCGTAACCAAGGAAATGAAGAAGCAGGCGAAGCACGATGCCAAGATGGCTGCAAAGCGCGCAGAGCAGGAAGAGAAGGAAGAGGAATAATTCCGAATTTCACCAAAGAGCGTTTGCCGAAGCGGTAAACGCTCTTTTCTCTTCCGTAACCCTCAAAACGGTTGACAAACGCATTGAAAGCGGGTAAACTTTGAGAGAATACAAAAAGGAGGGATGCCGATGTGGGACGTATTACTTGATGCCGTTTTGGATACGCTCAAGCTCTTTCCTTTTCTCTTCGTGCTCTACCTCCTCATCGAGCTCATGGAGCACAACACGGGGGTGGGGCGGCCAAAGAAGGCGCTCACGGGCAAGTGGGCGCCCGCCCTCGGGGCATGCACGGGGCTCGTGCCCATGTGCGGCTTCTCGGTGATGGCGGCAAAGCTCTATCAGCACCGCCACATCACCATCGGCACCCTGCTCGCGGTCTTTTTGACGACGAGCGATGAGGCCCTGCTCGTGCTCCTGCTCTCCGACCTCGGTTGGGCGGAGAAACTCTTAACGCTCATTGCCGTCTGCGGCAGTAAGCTCCTGCTCGCCGTAGCCCTCGGCTACCTCACCGATGCGCTTCTCAAGAGCCGCAGCCGCCTTGCACCCCTCCCCGAAGGGCATACCCATGTCCACGGCCATTCCCATGAAGAAGAACACGGGCATGTCCACAAGGAAGAAAGTACCCATGAAATCGGGGATATCCATGTCCGCGAAGAGGAGCATGAACACGGGGACTGCGCCTGTGATGAACTCGAACCGTGTGAGCATAAGTCGCACGATAAGCTTAAAATTTACGTCGTCTCGCCCCTCCTGCATGCCCTGCAAGTCGCGGCATTCGTATTCCTCATCAACCTCGCCTTCGGCTACCTCTTTTACGCCGTCGGGGAGGAGCGGACGGTGAGCTTCTTGCAGGGGGCGGGCTTCTGGTTTCAGCCCCTCGTGTGCGCCCTCATCGGGCTCATCCCCAACTGCGCCGCCTCCGTGGTGCTCGCGGAGACGTACGCCCTCGGCGGGATCGGCTTCGGCGGATTCCTCGCAGGGCTCATTTCGTGTGCGGGGCTGGGGTACGTCGTGCTCATGCGCAAAAAATCGTGGAAGATCGGGCTTACGGTGGCCGCCGTCATGCTCCTTCTCGGGCTTGCGGCGGGCTACGCCGCGAGCGCGGTAGAAATTTTTATTCGTTGATATGATCACATTGCCTTCTGTACGCCCGAGGACCCCCGTTTTGGGGCGGTTTGGCAGGGCGCAGGAGGAGATCCGCGCCTTCGCAGAGGGGACGGCGGGCAAGCTCCTGCTCGTCTCGGACGGGAGCGGGAGTGCAGCGCTTGCACCCGCATCCATCCTGCCGCGCACGGTGTTTGCCGTCTTGGAGGGGGATGCCCTGCCCCTCTTCGCCATGCCCGATGCGGGCGCGGTGATCGCGGCGGGCGGGCAAACCGTGCTCGCCTGTGCCCGCTATTTTGCAGAGCTCATGGGGGTGCCCTGCCTGCTCCTTCCTACCGATGCCCGCTTTCGAGATGTTTACGGGAGTGCGGGCGAGGTAACCTTAGATGGCGAAGCCCATCTCGTACCCCTCAAAAGAGGGGATGTCGTTTGGGATACGGAACTTTTGAAGCCAAGCCTTCCGCATGCCTACGCCCGCCTTGTGCTCATCGGGTTGGGGCTCTTCGAGCGCCGCGCCCTCGCCCGACTCGGGGAAGGGGTGTACGGGGAGGCAGAAGAGGGGGCGTATGCCGCCCTCCAGACGCTCACCGTAGACGAGAACACCGTCATTCAGACGTCCGCGGCCCTCTCCCAAATGGAGGCGGACGGCCTCAAAATGGGGGAGGGGGAGACGCTTGCCGCCCAAACCGGGGATGAGTTTTCGGCCTACCGCACCCTCCTTGCGCTCTATGAGGCCTTCTTCCGCTACGGCACTCCGCAGAGGTTGCCCGTGGATTACAGGGGGCGGGCGGCACGGGCGGGTGTGCCCTACGCCTCCCTCAAAATTCCTACCTTCGAGCGGCTTCAAAGGCGGGCGGAACTGCTCGGGCAGTGGCGACTCCTCTGCCTTCAGGAACTTATGGCGGAGAAGCGGCAGCTCCCCGTGCACGAGCGCAATCTCCGCGCCCTCGGGGGCAGGATCTCCAACAATTTACTGTGGCCGAATACCCTGCCCGAACGTTGCCCGAACGGGCTGTGCGCCGTCATACGGGACTTCGGGCTGATGGAGGATCAAGTTTGACAAGAGAAGAAATTTTGGGGTGTGACGTCTTTGTGCTCGATCTCGACGGCACGACTTACCTCGGAGACCGCCCGATCGGGCATATGGGGGAGACCCTTGCCACCCTTCGGAAGATGGGCAAGCGCCTCGTATTCCTCACCAATAATTCCTCCAAGACGGAGCGGGAGTACCGTGAAAAACTCACGCGGCTCGGGCTGTATTCCGCGCAAGATACGGTGTATACCTCGGGCATGGGTATGGCGGAATACCTCTGCCGCACAAAGAAGGGGGCGCGGGTGTACCTCGTTGCCACAAACGCCGTAAGGAGCGAATTTGCGGCACGGGGGGTGACGCTCACCGAGGAGGATCCCGACCTCTGTGTGCTTGCATACGACGTCGAGCTCACTTTTGAAAAGCTTCGCCGCCTCGATCTTTACCTCCGCCGCGGCCTGCCCTTCTATGCCACCCACCCCGACGACGTCTGCCCCACCATAGACGGTTCGATGCCCGATGTCGGGTCCTTTTTGGCACTCTTGGAGCGCTCCTCGGGCCGTAAACCCGATTTCATCCTCGGAAAACCCTTCCCCTACATGGGGCAGGAGCTCTCGAGAAGGCTCAACGTGCCTACCTCCCGCATGTGTATGGTGGGGGACAGGATGAATACGGATATCCGCTTCGGGGCCAATGCGGGCATGAAAACCGTGCTCGTGCTCTCGGGGGAGACGACAAAGGAGAGCATGAAGCGCTTTCCCGATACGCCCGACCTCGTGCTTCCCGATTTGAATTGTATTTTGGGAAAAAGCGTTTGAAACTTCCCCCTTGCGGGGTATGAATATAGCGTAGATTGAGAGGAGAAAACCATGCAAGAGCTGACCATTCTATCCCGTAACCCCTTAAATTTCGGGCTCTCGGGGGAAATCGATTCCCGCAACGCCGATGAATTCTATTCGGAAGTGGAGGAGGAATACCGCAAGGCGCCCTCCGACCTCACATTTGAGTGCAATAAGCTTGAATTCATCGATTCGACGACGCTCGGCACTTTCGTCAAACTTTGGAAACAGGCTGAGGCGGATGGGCACAGGATGGTGCTGCGGGGGCTTCGGCCGCGGCTGAGAAAGCTCTTCGTCATTTGCGCCCTCGATACGGTGATGGAGATAGAGGAATGAAAGATTTGATGCGGCTCACACTCGCGATCGATAGCGACCTCATGACGACGGTGCGGCTCACCACGGGCGGGCTGTGCTCTGCGGCGGGGCTCAACCTCGACGACAGTGAGGATTGCAAGGTATGCGTCACCGAAAGCCTGCTCCTTCTGAGCCATGCGGGCTACACGCATGCCGCGCTCTATTTCGGTGCCGAAAACGGCATCTTCGTGCGGGTTACGGGGTGCGGGAAGCCCAAACCCGTAAGCACTGCTTCGGAGGATGAAATTTCCGTTGCGCTCATCTCCGCCCTTGCGGAGGATGCCACGATGGAGAAAAGGGAGGAGGGGTACGAAGTCTCCTTCCGCTTTCACGCATAATGGACGACGAGCTTCTCTTTGCCAAATACAGGGAAACGGGCGATGTTGCCGTACGCAACCAAATCGTCGAGAAGTACCTCTATATTGCCTCCGTCCTTGCGAAGAAGTTTACGGGGCGGGGCGTGGAATACGACGACCTCTTTCAGGTTGCCACCCTTGCACTCATCAAGGGGGTAGACCGCTTCGATGAGACGAAGGGGGTCAAGTTTTCCACGTTCATTACGCCTACGGTGACGGGGGAGATCAAGAATTACTTTCGGGACCGCTCCCGCCTCGTACACCTTCCGAGGAAGGTTGCCGAGCTCAAGGTGCGCGTGAAGGATGCCGAGAAGGAGCTCACCGCGGAGAACGGGCAGAAGCCCTCCGCGCGGGAGATCGCAAGCCGCCTCGGCGTCACCGAAGAAGAGGTGCTCTCCGCGTATGAGGCGGGCGGCGTCGTCTCCCTCGATAGCCCCGCGGGCGAGGACGGCAGTTTTTACGACCTCATTCCATCGGGTGGGGAGGATTTCGAACGGTTTGAAAACCGCGATGCCGTAGAGGCCGCCTTAAAGACGCTCTCCGAGAGCGAGCGCGCCCTCGTACGGTACCGCTTCGGGCAGGAACTCTCCCAAACGGAGACGGCGAAGCGCATGAACGTCTCCCAAATGTATGTCTCCCGCCTCGAGCGGAAGGTGCTTGAAAAGCTCAAAGATTATTTCGGGAAGGGAACGGCGTGATCATCGAGGATTACAAGTCCATGCGGGGTGCGCTCGAAGAGATGTGCCGCACCCTCCGAACAGTTCCCGGCATGACGGAGACCGCCCTCTTCGATAGCCGCCTCATCGCCACCGAACTGCTCTCCAATGTCCTCCGCCATGGCGGCGGCAGGGCGCTGTTTGCCTTTGCCTGCGAGGGGGGAGAGGTACGCATCACCGTGCGCGATGAAAATAAATTCCGCCCGCCCGAAACGAGCGAACCCGCCACGGTGACGGCGGAGAGCGGAAGGGGGCTCTTCTTGGTGGACGCTCTCTCCGAAAAGAGGGATTACACGGAGGAGTGCGGCATCCGCGTCGTCCTACGTATCAAAGAATAAGAGGGGCTTCGTATCCGAAACGACGCCCCTCTTTCGTACTCATTCCAACAAAAAAGCTCCCGCCCGAAAAGGCGGGAGCTCTCGATTGTTCTTTTAGCCGTTCATTCTGATGTAGTTGGAGAGCTTGGTAAGGAGCCCGATGGAGGCGTGATCGCGGAACTTGCCGAGATTGACGAATACCTTCTTGAAGAATTCCTTGTTGGGTTCTCCGGGTACATAGACGGGAACGCCCATGTTGCCGTAGGTGCAGTCGATGAAGAGGGCACAGAACTGTTCCTTCTCCTCTCCGCTGAGGGTGTTCATGAATACATCATACGGATAGCCGCGCTCGGGCGTGGTTGTTGCGGTGGGCTGCCATGCGGGATAGCTCACGGGCTTGGGTGCCGGTGCGGGAGCGGGAGCAGGCGCGGGTGCGGGTGCGGGTGCAGGTGCAGGTGCGGGGGAGGAAGCGAGTGCGGGCGCGGCATTGGCTGCGTTCACGGCTTCTTCCTGCTTGGCTTCGTTGACGAAGGACTGCATTCTGCGCTCAAAATCTGAAAGGGGAGCGGTGGTTGCCGCCATGGCAGGGGAACGGCGCACGATGCGCTGAGGCTGAGCACCGCCCTGTTGAGGCTGAGCGGGAGCCGCGGGAGCCTGCGCACCCGGCACCTGCAGCACCATGAAGGAAGGTTGCTGAGGCGGCATGTAGGGCATTCCGTAGTAGGGATAAGGCGGCATTTGAGGATATTGCGGGTACGGAGGGTACTGCTGATATTGAGGATAGACAGGGGCGGGGGCGGGAGCGGGCGCGGGACGTACGGGAACATCGTCCTCATCGTCGTCATCGTCCACCACGACCTGTTTCTTCTTCTTAGGCGTATCTTCTACGTTCTCCATCTCGCCATACACAACGGGCGTATAGCGGAGAGGGGTAGCTTCATCGGATTTGGTTACGGGAGCAGGAGCGGGTGCAGGTGCGGGAGCGGGGGTAGAAAGGTTGCCGCCCACGACCACGACGGGCACGGGGTTGTTGGGATCGTATTGGTTGGAGAGTTCGCCGAACTCCTCTTCCTCCCGAATGTGCTTGGTTGCAACGGCATTGCCGATGCTGAGGATGAAGGCAATGACGACGCCCGCAAGGATGAGGATGCTCGAAATGAGGTTGGCCTTCCCCTTGAAGAGTGCGGTGAAGGCGCCGAGGCCGCCCTTGTTCACGAGCATGGGCTGAACGAAGAACCAAATGGCTGCCGCAAGGAGGAGGGTGTAGCGGAATACGTCAAACCCGTAACCCTTATTGCTGTTCATGCGGATGAGGGCAAAGACCGCGTTGATGGCGAGGAGCACTTCGAGCACCATGACGCCCGTGAAAGCAAGAAGCTGCTCATGTTTGTAAGAAACGCTGCCGTCAAACACGCCGGTGACGCGGCCGAGGGCATCCGAACCGGGATAGATGAGCCCGATCATTGCGGCGCCGACGAGGGCGAGAAGGAGCACGTTGAGGAAGCCGCGGAGCTTTCTGCTTGCGATAGCCGTGATCGCAAGGAGCAGGATGGAGAGGCCTGCGATCGCCGCGAGGGGAACATCGATGGAAGCCTTGATGCCCGCGCCGCTTTTCACCTGAACGAAGAACACGGTCGCCGCAAGCCAGAGGTAGGCGAGGGATACGAATACCCCGCTCGCAATGGAGAGGCCGCGCGCTGCCTTTCTCGTGCAGAAGGAAGCGATCATGAAAGCGAGGGAGAGCACGACGGAGAGCGCCACGAGCGCGACTTGTGCGACGCCTAAGAACTCAATCAGATAGCCGAAGGTGCCTTTGAATACGAGTCCGCCCGAGGTGAAGAACGCCTTGAACATCGAGTAGATGTACGCAAGGAGCGAACCCTGCAACCAGCCGTTCTTTACAAATTCGCCTCCGGTGAGGCTGATTTCGCCGAGGGTGTACGGGATGACATCTCTGTGATGGAACCATTTGATGACGGGGACACCGGTGAATTTGGTGCCGAGATAGCCGAGGAAGAGGCCGCCCGCCGCTAAGATAAAGAAGATGGCGGCGAGTACGCGGTACCTGACGACAGGCCCTGCGTAGCGTTCCTTCGTTTCAACTGTGGCTGTTCCCGCGGGAACCGAGTTTGTTGCAGACATACTTACCTCCGTTTCAAGAAGCCGTTATACAAGTAACATTATATCATGCTTCGCCTTGCATGTCAATATCCCATTTCAAAAAAATAACCGAAAAAAGTAATTTATTTTTGAATTTCTTTTGTATGTCCCCGCATGCGCATACGCGCCCCCGCGCGTGGGGTGAGAAAGACGGAGATTTCTCAACTCCTTCCCCTCAACTCCTTCCCCTCAGCTCCTTCAGAGCTTCGGGATGAGGGGGTGGGGTTTCCCCATTCCCATGCCCTCGGCTTTGAACCGTGAAAACCGTAAAAAATCTCGTCTGCCCCTTGATTTTCAAAGCTCCCCGTGCTATAATCCAAAGGGCGGCTCCCGTATGGCAATGCCGCAAAAGGGGAATGATGATGGAAAGCACATACTTGAAGGCCATCCTTGCCGATGTTTACGAGAAATCGGGAGTGAAGGTGTATCTCCGCCCTGCGAAAGAGGGAGAGACGCCCGCCCTGTTCGAATGCGGGGGCATCAAAGTAGAGGCCGCCGTAGAGGGCACGGGCGAAGAGGGAGAGCGGCTTGCAAGGCTCGTGAGCTACCTCGTCTCCTCCATAGACCCCGAACCCTTTGCCGATCGGAGGGAAGAGCTGCGCGCCATCCTGCTCGGTGAGGGGGGGAGCTGGCGGGTGCACCGCTTCATGACCAAGTATTCGGTGGAGGACGGAGCCGTGTACTGCATCGACCTCGTAGCCGATAAGCATGCGGAGGAGGCCCTCTCCCAGATCGAGCGCTGTATCGACGAACGCTCCTTTGTGCTTGCAACGGACGAACGGCATATCGCCGTCATTCAGTTTGTGGATGATGAGCAAACTCCATACGAATTCGGGCAATTCCTCTCCCAATCCCTCTATGAAGAGCTCGGCATCAAGGCGAGCGTGGGGGTGGGGTGCGAAGTGCGCTCCTTCTCGGAAGTGGCAACTTCCTTTGCACAGGCGGCAACGGCGCTCCGCATGAGCGGCATCTTCCACAATGAGGGAGAGGTGCATTCTTACAGGGAATACCTGCTTGTCCGCATGCTCGAGGATCTCCCGCGTTCCCGCCTTCAGGATTACGTGGAGCAGTTTAGGATCGGAGGTGCCGAGGAGATCTTCGGCGATGAGGAAATGACGGCTACGGCAGAGGCCTTCCTCGAGAGCAGCCTCAACATCTCCGAGACGAGCCGTAACCTCTATATGCACCGCAACACGCTGAGTTACCGCCTCGATAAAATCGAGCGGGCCACGGGGCTCAACATCAGAAAATTTTCGGATGCGGTCACCTTCCGCACCATCACCATTCTCTATAAACTTCTCAATTCGTAGCCTTACGGAGGCAGTATGCAACAGCAACAACGAGAACAAATCGGGCAGGAAGAAGCGCCCGAGCGGGTTGAAGTACCCGAAGATCCCCAAAGAAAGCAAAGCAAAGTGCGGGGGAAACGGCTCCTCTTCGGGGGGCTCGCCGTCCTCCTCGCACTTCTCATTTTTCTGCTCGGCTGGTTTTCCCGCTCCCTCGCCCTCGGGGCCAAGGCGAGGAGCCTTCTCTGGGCCGTCGATACCGCGGAGAAGGAGTATTACAGGGACGTGGATGAGGATGCCCTCTACGATGAATTCTTCTCCGCCCTCTCCCTCGACCCCTATTCGGAGTACTACACGCGGGAGGAGTATGCCCGCGTTCTCGCCTCCAACGGGGGGCAGGGGGCGGATACGGGGCTCTCCCTCTATACGGAAGGGAACGTCACCCGCATTTTCCGCGTGAAGGGCAATTCTCCCGCAGAGCGCATAGGGCTTCGGGCGGGCATGACGGTCTACCGCTTCGGCGCAGACCCTTCTTTCCTCAAGGAGGGGACGCGTGACGAACTGCTCACCTGTGCAAAAGAGCATGCGAGTTTTGCCATCGAATGCGGCTTCGGGGAGGCGCGGAATGTGTACACGGTGGGGCGGGAGGAGTACTACGTCTCCTCCGTGCTCTATCGGGATAGTGGGTGCGCGGTCCGCTTCCTGAAGGGGGAGAACGGAGCGCTTCAGAATACGCCCACCCCTGCCCCCATCGGGGCGTATGTCTCCCTTCCCGAAGATACCGCCTACATCCGTATCGACGAATTTTACGGCACGGCGGCAGAGGAAGCGGAGCGTTGCCTTGCCTACATGAAGGAGCGGGGGAGAAGCAACCTCGTCTTGGATCTTCGCTCCAACGGGGGCGGATATCTCTCCACCTTTCAGGCCATCTCTTCCCACCTCATGCGCACGGCTACGGGGGCGCGGCCGCTCGCCGCAACCGCCCGCTATCGGGATGGCTCCGTGCACCAATATTTGGCAGACGGCAACGATTTTTCGGAATACTTCGCCCCCGATGCCAAGATTTGGGTGCTCGCCGATGAGAACACGGCCTCGGCTTCCGAATGCCTCTTGGGCTCCCTCATCTCCTATGGCACCGTCTCGTACGGAGACATCTTCCTCCGCAAGGAGACGGCAAAGACGTATGGCAAGGGCATCATGCAGAGCTCGTTTACGGGCCCGCAGGGAGAAGTGCTCAAGCTCACCGTAGCCGAAATTTTCTGGCCCAACGGCACCTCTATCCACGGGAAGGGGGTAACGGGAGGGGACGGCGCAGTTTTAATCGATGCCCCCCTTCTGCCCGATGAGGTAGATACCTTCCTCGAAGAGGTGGCTTCCTCCATCAGCTGAAGCGGGAGAGATACCGCTCCAAGAGCTTTTCATCCAACTTGAAACCGACCTCTTTTTGGGGTCGGTCTTTGTTTTCCGAAGGGGCATTCTCGGGCATGGGTGCCCCGTTTTGCATGAAAGCCGTAAACAGATCGCGGTTCTCCCTGTAGAATGCGAGAAAGGAACGAAGGTTCTCCCGCATTTCGGGGGTCTGCAAGAGGTAGAGGAGCAACAAGAATGTAAGGGGTTCCATGTCCCCATTCTATGCAGGGCACACAATGCTTCGTGCCGTCATAGGATAGAGGGAGGTGACTATGGACGATTTCGCAAGTTACAGCCCGAAGGGCAAGAAGGAGGAAGATTGGATCCGTGAGGCGGAGGAGACCGTAAAGAACTACCGCGGCAGGAGTGAAAACGATATGCTGAAGGCGATCTACGCCCGTGCCGCAGAGGGCAAGAAAAACGGCACCCTCACCAATGCGCAGATCGATGCCTTCTACGCGCAGTTTGCTCCCATGCTCGACGGCATGCGGAGAAAGAAGCTGCAAAAGCTCGTGGAAGAGCTCAAGCGCATGTAGCGGGGTTACAGCTTCCGGGTGGGTTACAGCTTCCGCAGGGCACCGATGAGGGCGTTGACTTCCCGCATGGATTGGAAGGGGGAGAAGGACGCCCGCACGAGGCCGTCGGGGAAAGTGCCGAGCGCCCTGTGAATGAGCGGGGCGCAGTGCAACCCTCCGCGTACGGCGATGTCGAATCGGTCCGAAAGCATGCCCGCAACCGTTTCGGAGGGGTATTTCTTGTGGCGGAATACCGCGATCCCGCAGGGGTTGGGGGAGAAGAAGGGCTCGAAATCGGGCATCGCCGAGAGGGCGGAGCGGACGGCGGCGGTGAGGTGCAGAAGATTTTCGGCTCCCTCCCGCATGCGTGCCTTCACCACGAGCGCCCCCTCGAAGAGGGAACAGATGGCGGGGTAGGAGAGGGTACCCGCCTCCAACCTGTCGGGGTAGAAGGAGGGCATATCGAGGGAGTAACTCTCGCTCCCCGTCCCCCCGAAGAGAAGGGGGCTCGGGTCCATGCGCTCCGAAAAGAGGAGGGCGGCGGCGCCCTGCAGTGCGTGGAGCCCCTTGTGCCCCGCGATCGCCAAGGCGTCGATGCCCGTCTCCTTCATGCGGAGCTTTATATGCCCCGCCCCCTGTGCGCCGTCTACCACGAGGAGCACATGCGCGGGGATCAGCTTGCGGATGGCGGCAAGGTCCGGTATCTCCCCCGTCACATTGGAGGCGGAAGTTACGGCGACGACGCGGGTATTCTCTTTCACGAGCCCTGCAACGGTTTTCGGGTCCAACTTTCCGTTTTCGAGGGGGGCGACGTCGTATTCCACTCCCCTTTCCTTGAGGGCCTCGAGCGGGCGGAGCACCGAATTGTGTTCGAGGCAGGTGGTTACGGCGTGGTCTCCCGCCTTCAAGGTGCCGCAGAGGGCGATGTTCAGGGCTTCGGTACAGCTTCGGGTGAATACGACGCGCTCATACCCGTAACCCGAAAAGAGCTCTGAGAGCAGGTTACGGCAGGCGAGCACATGCTCTGCACAGGCAAGGGAGAGGCGGTGTCCGCTCCTGCCCGCATTGGCGCAACTTTTCATGGAGGCGAGTACGGCGCTCTGCACGGAGGCGGGTTTGAAGCCGCCCGTCGCGGCGTTGTCCAAATAAATCATGGCATCTCCGAAGAAGAAGTATCTTCCGTATTATACGATGGAGGGGAATGGGATATGACGGTGCTTGCGGTATTTCGCTCCCGCATGCAGACGCTCGATTTTCTTACGGCTCTGAAGGGGGCGGGCGTGCCCGCACAGGCGGTCTCCACCCCCCAAGAGGCGGGCGTCGGGTGCGGGATCTCTGCGAAGTTCGATGCGCGCTTCCTCGAACGGGCGCGTGCCCTTCTTGCAAAGAAAAAATATTCATCCTTCGCGGGATTCCTGCGCGGAGGATTGTATGCGGGGTGGATCTAACGCCCCGCTTTTTTGCAAAATTTGTCGAATTGCGGCTTCGCATGCTTCACGGTGCCGCATTCGGGCTTGATTTTTGGGGGAAGGCGTGATATAATAGATGTACGGATGCTCCCGTAAACAGGTGGACACATGAACGCAAATACCGTGCAAATTTTGGAAGAACTCGGGCGGCTGTATCCGAATGCAGGCCCCGCCCTCAAATATAACACCCCCTATGAGCTGCTCGTCGCCGTCATTCTCTCGGCGCAGTGCACCGATGAGCGGGTCAACAAGGTGACGGAAGTGCTCTTCCGTGAACATTCCACCCCCGAGCGCATGCTCACCCTCTCGCAAGAGGAATTGGAGAAGTACATCTATTCCTGCGGGTTCTATCACAGCAAGGCGGCGCACATCCTCTCTGCGACTTCGGATATCGTAACAAAATTCGGCGGGGAAGTCCCGCACGACCTTATAGCGCTTGAGACGCTTGCGGGCGTCGGGAGAAAGACTGCCAACGTCGTGTACGCCGTCGCCTTCGGCGGCAATGCCATTGCGGTGGATACCCACGTATTCCGCGTCTCCAACCGTCTCGGGCTTGCCGAGGGCAAGACGCCCCGCGCCGTCGAGGAAGGGCTCATGCAGGCGATCCCCGAAGAGGATTGGGCGAAATCGCACCACCTCCTCATTTGGCACGGGAGGAAGGTGTGCCACTCCCAGAGGCCCGCATGCGACGTTTGCACGGTTGCTCCCTGGTGCAAATTCAGAGAAGAACATCCGTAAATATGATGAGGCAGGCATAAAATTCCTCCGTGTGGACAAAACTTCCCGCAAGGAGGTTTTTTTATGACCAATTTGACTGCAAAGGATTTGGATGTGCTCATCCACGTACTCACAGGGGAAGAAATCGCGTGCAAGAAGGCACGGATCTACGCCAACACGCTCACCGATCCCGCACTTGCAGGGGAGATGGAGAGCATCGCCTCGCAACATGCCGAGCGTTTCAACGCCCTCTATTCTATGCTTTCGGGAGGCAAACAATGAGACAATCCAAAAAAGAGATCACCCTATCGGAGCAGGATGCCCTTCAGGACCTTCTCGACCAGGAGAAGCTGCTCATGAACTACTACGCCATGGCGCTCACGGAGGGGAGCAGCCCCGCCTTCCGCAAGGCCATCCTCGAAAACTACACCGCACAGGGCAACACGCAGTTTGCGGTATTCGAACAGATGCTCTCGAGAGGGTATTATGAGGTCCAGCCCGCCCAAAAGATGATGATAGACCAGAATGCGGAAAAATTTTCCAAGACAAAGAAACAGCTTGCATCCTGCTGAAATCGCTTGACAAGACTTCGAAGAGCCGTTATACTGCAAAGTAAGATGAAAGCACACGAATTGGAAGGATTGGAACGTATCGACGTCGCCGCCCAAAAGAAGGAAGAAGAGCGCATCCGCCGCGAGAAGGAAGCCATTCTCGAAATGGCATGTGAGGCCCCCGAAGAAGAAAAGGGGGAATAAGCCTTTGTATCCCTTCCCATACTGCTATGGGAGGGAAGTATGGCAAAAAAGAAGAAAAAGAGCGAGAATGCGTATGCGCATAATCCGCACTATTGCATGATTCTCCCGGACGCCAAGACGGACGAGGAGATTGTTTCGACGGGCGAATCGTAATCGTCTCAAACAAGAAAAAGGATGCGGCGGGCATTTGCCCGCCGCATTATGTTGCACTTTTTTGCGTATCCGCATACGCTGAAGCATGGAAGTTTCAGAGTTTGAAACGAAGTGCCTCTTCGATCTCTCAAAGAGCCTCTTTGGGGCATTTTTGGGCGGTTTACGGTATCCTTGGCAGGCAATTTGCCTTATTTCGAAAAATATCGAAATACTAATAAAGACCCTTCCCGAGGAATTTGAAGAGGTGCAAAGGGGAGTATTCGTACACAAATCGGCCCGCATTGCAACAAGCGCAAGCCTTTCCTCTCCCTGCATCATTGGGGCGGGGACGGAGCTTCGGCACGGCGCCTTCGTCCGCGGGGGCGTGCTCGTAGGAAGAGACTGCGTCGTCGGTAACTCAGTGGAGCTCAAGAACTGCGTGCTCTTCGACGGCGTACAAATTCCCCATTTGAGCTATGTGGGGGATTCCATCTTGGGCGCGTATGCCCATCTCGGGGCAGGGGCAATTATCTCCAATCTCAAGGCGGACGGCTCTCCCGTAACCGTAAAAATCGGGGAAGAACGGGTGGAGACGGGGCTTCGGAAATTCGGTGCGGCGCTCGGAGACGGGGTGCAGGTGGGGGCGGGCGCCGTCCTCAACCCCGGCACCGTCATTGGGAGGAATACCACCGTCTACCCGCTCACTTCGGTGCGAGGGGCATACCCCGCCGATGTGATTTTGAAGGGAAACGGCGCCGTATATCAAAAATACGCTACATAAAATAAGCCCCTGCGGCCCAAAAGAAAATAGCGCAAAAGGGTTGACAAATCGAGGAAAGGGTGGTAAAATAAAATCACAACAAGGGTTTTGATCCTACTTTGCGGTCAGCCCCGAGTTATTTCGAAGAAACAACCGTAGACCTTCACAAATCCGACGGTTGTTTTTTTGTACGCTTTATTACGAGATACTCGATATCAAAATGCTCAAGCGTTTCCGAAAGAAGCGAAATGAGCAGAAGAAGTTCGAATAAGTCCTTCATAAGTATACACCCCCTTTTCGTTGGAATATCTCATAATATTCCCCCTGAAAGGGGCCAACCGCCTTGTAGGAACCCTTGTTGCTTAAATTTATTCTATCATATCATTTTCATAAAGTCAACCATTGTGAATAAAAAAATGGCACCCATTCAGGGTGCCGTGATTTTTTTGGTTTACTTTTCCTGCTCTATGTCTCGATCCAAGAAGAGGTTGCAGAGGCACATCGTGGCGGCAAACAGGATCCCCGCGATCGGCCAAACGATCCAGCTGAGCTCCCACGCACCCGTCAAAAAGCTCCACAGAAGGTAGACGGCGGTGGCGGTCAGCCAAAAGACGGTGGAGATCGCTCCCCTGATGCGGCCGCTCCTCCGCCTCTGCCGTGCGGCTTCCTTTAAGAGCTTCTGCATACTCGCCCACCGCACTCCCGAAAGGATGAAGAGCACGGCGCCCACCCCCGCAAGGAACATGGTAACCGCAAGCATGGTTACCGTCAAGAGATCATCTCCCAAGATACTACCCACAAGGAGAGGGATGGGGGAGAGCACGCAGATAAAGGCGGCAATCACATTGCACTTCACATAGGTGGGCCGATATGCCCTCTGCCGTTCCTTCACCATGCCCTCCACGCCGTACTCCGTCTCAAAGGGCTCCCCGTCCAAAAACACATAGGGGGCATTCCTGAGGCCGCAGGTCACGAAGAGCGCAACGGCGATGGCGATGAATACGAGGAGCACGGCGAGCCCTATGCCCTCCGCCAAGGGTTCGGTTATGGGCGACTGCGGCACCTCGCTTGCGGTGCAGAGGAGAATGAGCGGAATGACGGCGAGGATACAGAGGAAAGTGGCAACTGCGATGCGCCATGCCGCCCGCTTTCTCCATTCCAAGAAATCGTTTGCGAGGGAGAGGGAGACCCGTGTTACGGGGGAGTTGTCCGCACCGTCCGAGACCTCTTCCTCCTCGATCTCATCCTTGAGCAGGTAGTCCGTCGTAACGCCGAACAGCCTGCTGAGCGCCAAGATTTTATCGAGGTCGGGCACCGTCTGTGCGCCCTCCCATTTGGAGACCGCCTGCCGTGAGACCTGCATCTTCTCCGCAAGCTCCTCTTGGGACCAGCCGTTCTTCTTTCTTAATAGGATGATTTTATCCGCTAAGATCATAGTACCTCCTCCGTATCCGTTCGGTTGCAACCATCATAGCACGGATGTCGGTTGCAGTCTACCAATCGGCGGTTGGAAATTTGTCAAACGGCGGTTGCGGAGGGCGGGATAGGGCGATAAAACCGCTGTAATATGGGAGCTCAGACGTTGAAGCGGAAGAGGACGACGTCACCATCCTTCATGACGTAATCCTTCCCCTCGGAGCGCACCTTGCCGCGCTCACGGGCACCCGTCAGCCCCCCGCATTCGAGTAAGGTCTCGTAGTCCACGACTTCTGCACGGATGAAGCCCCGCTCGAAGTCTGAGTGAATTTTACCTGCCGCCTGCGGCGCCTTGGTTCCCTTTACGATGGTCCACGCGCGGGTCTCCTTTTCCCCTGCGGTGAGGTAGGAAATGAGCCCCAAGAGGGAGTAAGAGGCCTTCACAAGTTTATCGAGTCCGCTCTCCTCGAGCCCGAATTCCTCCAAAAAGAGGGCACGGTCCTCTTCCTCCATTTGGGAGAGCTCTTCCTCCGTCTTGGCACAAATGACGACGGTCTCCGCCCCGTGCTCCTTCGCGTATTCCTTCACGGCGCACACGAGCGGAAGCGTCTCATCGGGGGCACCCATGTCCCGCTCGGAGATGTTTGCGCAGTAGATCACGGGCTTTGCGGAGAGCAGGAAGAGGTTCTCCAAAATGGGCTGTTCTTCCTTGGTGACGGGGAGGGAGGAAGCGGGCTTCTCCTCTCCGAGATGGGCAAGCAGCCGCTCCAAAAAGGCAAACTCTGCGGCAGCACCCTTATCGCTCCCCCCGCGGGCGGCGTTACGGATGCGGTCTTGCCGCTTCTCCACGGCCTCGATGTCTGCGAGGATGAGTTCTAAATTGATGGTACGGATATCGCGGACGGGGTCTACCGAATTCTCCACGTGGGTGACGTTTTCATCCTCGAAACAGCGGACGACGTGCACGATGGCATCCACTTCACGGATGTGGGAGAGGAACTTGTTTCCGAGGCCCTCCCCGTGGCTTGCCCCCTTCACGAGACCCGCGATGTCTACGAATTCAATGACGGCGGGGGTGACCTTTTTACTCTGATAGAGGGCGGCAAGTTTCTCGAGGCGCTCATCGGGCACCGCCACCACGCCCACGTTGGGCTCGATGGTGCAGAAGGGATAGTTTGCGGCATCCGCGCCGGCATGCGTAATGGCATTGAATAACGTCGATTTTCCCACATTGGGGAGGCCCACAACGCCCAATTTCATAGCTTTCTCCCATGCGCCTCCCCTTTGGGGGTGACGCGGTTTTTCCCCATTATAGAACTTTTCTTTGAAAATATCAAGCCCTTTCGGTTGCCTAAACGCCGAAAATATGGTAAAATACTGCCGATACGCAAAACGGAGAATTTTATGGATTATAAGCAGTACATTGCCGCGCGCATTCCCGCAGGCCTTCCCGTGGAGGAACTCGCCGCAACGATCGCGGTTCCCCCCGATCCCACCTTGGGGGATTACGCGCTCCCCTGTTTCAAATTTGCCAAGCTCTATCGGAGATCCCCCGCCCTCATCGCGGAGGACCTCGCTTCCCGCTATCCCGTGGATGAAGTGGTAACAGAGGTCATGGCAACGGGGGGCTACCTCAACTTCCGCATCGATAGAAAGGGGCTTGCAAAGAGCACCCTCGAAGAGATCGAAAAAAAGCAAAATTTGTATGGCTCTTCGGACATGGGTGGGGGGAAAACCGTCTGTATCGACTATTCCTCCGTCAACATCGCCAAGCCCTTCCACATCGGGCACCTCTCCACAACGGTGCTCGGCGGCGCCCTCTACCGTATCTATGGGTTCCTCGGCTACCGCGCCGTGGGCATCAACCACCTCGGCGATTACGGCACACAGTTCGGGAAGCTCATCTCCGCCTACAAGCGGTGGGGCAACCGCGAAGAGGTGGAAAAGGGCGGGATCCATGCCGTAAACGACCTCTATGTGCGCTTCTCCAATGAGGCCACCGAGGAGATGGAGGCCGAGGCGCGTGAGAATTTCCGCCTCATCGAGAGCGGGGATGAGGAGGCGAACGCCCTCTTCGAGTGGTTCAAATCGCTCACCCTTGCCTATGTGGAGAAAATTTACGAGCGCCTGCATATCCGCTTCGATAGCTACGCGGGGGAGCGGTTCTACATCGATAAGATGGAGCCCGTCATTCAAGAGCTCAAGGAGAAGGGCCTTCTCGTAGAGAGTCAGGGAGCGCAAGTCGTAGACCTCGAACCCTATGGCATGCCGCCCTTCATCGTGCTCCGCTCGGACGGGGCCTCCCTCTACGGCACCCGCGACCTCGCCGCCGCCTTCTACCGGAAGAAGGTTTACGACTTCGAGAAGTGCCTGTACGTCGTCGCCTATCAGCAAAACCTTCACTTCCAACAGCTCTTCAAGGTAATTGAGCTCATGGGGGAACCGTGGGCAAAGGACCTCGTGCATGTGGCCTACGGCATGGTCTCCCTCGAGGATGGCGCGATGGCCACCCGCAAGGGCAGGGTGGTTTGGCTCGAAGATGTCATTTCCCGCTGTGTGGAGAAGGCATACGCCATCCTTGCCGAGAAGAATCCCGAGCTCGAAAACAAAGAAGAGGTTGCGGAGACGGTGGGCGTCGGGGCCGTGGTATTCGGCGCTCTCTATAATAATAAGATAAAGGATATCGTATTTTCTTACGATAAGGCCCTCAATTTCGACGGGGAGACGAGCGTGTATGTGCAGTACACCTGCGCCCGTGCCAATTCCGTGTTGGAGCGGGCGGGCAAGTTTGAGAAAGAGGGCGAGATCCCCGAGCTCTGTTCGCAGGAATTCGAGCTCACGAAGGCGCTTGCGGACTTCCCCGATGCCGTGCTCTCTGCGGCAAAGAACTATGAGCCGAGCGTGATCGCCCGCTACTGCGTAGACACCGCACAAAAATTCAATAAGTTTTACATCGACTGCAAGATCTTGCGGGCCGAGCGCGAAGAGGTGCGTGCCTTCCGCCTCCGCCTGACGCGGGCGACCCTCACCGTGCTCACCAATGCGCTCACCCTCTTGGGCATCGGCGTACCGGAGAAGATGTGATGGAGCGGGCAATTCTCTTCGATTTGGATGGGACCCTCCTCGATACCCTGCCCGATATCCGTGCCTCTTTGAATGGGGCGCTGGAGGAATACGGCTACCCGCCCGTCTCTTTGGAGACCACAATGACCTTTGTGGGCGGCGGAGCGCGGAGGCTTATTGAGCGTGCCGTGCCCCAAGGCGGGGATGTGGATGGGGTGCTTGCGGGCTTTTCGGAGCGGTATACCCATTCGGAGAACGACCTCACCCGCCCGTATGCGGGCATGGAGGAGCTTCTGAAGGAGCTCAAAAGAAGGGGATACGGCCTTGCCGTTGTCACCAACAAACTGCAGACTTCTGCCGAGAAGGTGATTGAAAAGTTTTACCCGAACCTCTTCAATAAAGTGATGGGGGATAGCGGCATGTTTCCCTGCAAGCCGGACCCGACTTCCGCCCGCTTTGTGGCGCTCTCTCTGCGGGTGGCGCCCCGCGATTGCGTACTTGTAGGAGACGGGGAGACGGACGTTTTTACGGCCCGAGCTGCGGGCATGGGTGGGGTCTCCACCCTCTGGGGCTACCGTACCCGTGCCGAACTCGAGGCCGCGGGGGCGAAGGTGTTTGCGGAGGATGTGCCCGCGCTTGCCGCTCTTCTTCTGAAGAAGTAGGGGTGCGGATGCGGGCGTGAAAAAAGCCGAAAAATTTTTGAAAAACCGTTGAAAACCCCGCCCGCATGTGATATAATGAATCAGAAATTTCAAGAAAGGAGATTTGTAATATGAAAAGATGTGCTGTCTGCGGCGAAATCGTAGAAGACGACGTCGAAGTATGCCCCGTCTGCAAGGCGAGGAAGTTCGAGCCCATTGAGGAAAAGGCGTTTGCTTGTGAGCACCACGTCGGTGACGGCGTCGTGGAGGACAAGGAAGTGATGGATGGCCTCCGTGCCAACTTCAACGGCGAGTGCTGTGAGGTAGGCATGTACCTCGCGATGGCGCGCGTTGCCGAGCGGGAGGGCTATCCCGAGATCGCCGAGGCCTACAAGCGGTATGCGTATGAGGAAGCAGACCACGCCTCCAAGTTCGCAGAGCTCTTGGGCGAAGTCGTGACCCCTTCCACCAAGAAGAACCTCGAGCTCCGCGCGGCCGCCGAAGCTGGTGCCTGCGAAGGCAAGCTCATGCTCGCAAAGCGGGCGAAGGAACTCGGCTACGACGCCATTCACGATACCGTCCATGAGATGGCGAAGGATGAGGCGCGCCACGGTGCGGGCTTCAAGGGCCTTCTCAAGAGATACTTTTAAGATTCGGGGAGGGGCTCGCGGCCCCTCCCTTCCATTGTTACCAAAAAAAAGAGGCCGAACAAAGCATCGGCCTCTTTTTGCGGAGAGTGAAAGGGAAGGCTGGGACCTCGCCCCTTCGCATTTCAGTATAGTGCATGACCCGAAAATTTTCAACCTACTCTCCCGAAAATTCGCTCTACTCGCGAAATTGGGCGCGGTAGAGTTCGGAAAACCCACTCTACTCTCAGTAGAATTGTTGACAAACCCGTTTCCGTGCGCTATAATAGAACTATGGAAGAGCAACTTCTCGCACAGATCATCGGAAAAAACATCATGCGTCTCCGCAAGGCCGCCAACCTGACGCAGCTCGAACTCGCGGAGAAGCTCAATTATTCGGATAAATCGGTCTCCAAATGGGAACAGGGGAACGGCATTCCGGATGTCTGCGTCCTCGTGCAGCTCTCCGAGTACTTCAACGTCTCGGTGGACGACTTGCTCCATGAATACAAGGAGAAGCCCCTTCTGCCCATGCGGACGAGGAACCTTCGGCGCTTTCTCATCATCGCCCTCTCGGTGGGGCTGTGTTGGCTCGTCGCCGTGGTCTGCTTCGTGCTCGGCGGCATCATCGTCCCCAACCTGAACGGCTTGTGGCTGGCATTTCTGTATGCCGTGCCCGCCTCCGCCGTGGTGGTGCTCGTATTCAGCTGTATTTGGGGGTACAAATGGGTGCGGATCATCTCTGTCTCCGTCCTCATCTGGACGACGCTCACGTGCATCTATCTTACGGTTTTCGTCAGCGTCTCCGAACCCCATCCCACGATGTGGCTCATCTTCCTCATCGGGGTGCCCCTGCAGGTGCTCGCCCTCTTCTTCTTTGTGTGGTGGAAGCGCACTTCCTTCTTCAAGATCAAATGAGTTTCCGCGCCCCTGTGGCGCGGAAATTTCCCTATGGTTACGGACATGGTATATATGAACGACATCCCTGATACAAAAGAGCAACAACAAAAACTCGCAAGGGCGCTCCATAAGAAGCATTCCGCCTGCGGGGCGCTCGCCTTCGCCTTCGCCATCTTGGCGCTCGCATCCCTCCTCGCTTGGGTCGTCTGCCTGTTCCTCGCGGAATTCGCCCACACGGGGAAGGAGCCCCTTCTCTATTGGCTCGTCGGCGGGTTCGTCGGGGGCACGGTCCTCTTCGCCGCCCTCGGGTTTTTATTCGTAAAACTCACCGATATCGCCGAAAAGCGGGAGCTCGATTTCTTGGAACGGTGCGACGGCGAGGATAGCTTCTTCGTGGGCGAGGGGACGCTTGCGACCTTCGAAGAGGGCGCCCTCCGCCTCCACGATACGGATGGCAAAAAGCGGGAGATCCCCGTGCCCTATCCGGAGCTTCGGCTCTTTTCGGTGTGTACGCGAAAGGCCCCGAAGGAGGATGGGGCGTGGTCAGTCGTCATAGAGATCCCCGCCCGCTACGTCCTAAAAGAGGAAAAATACAAGGACGAACCGCCCGTTCTCGTGCAGACGGATAGCAAGCCCCGCCTCTATGAGGCTATCAAAAAGCGCAACCTCGAACTGTTGGGCGAACAGCCTCCCGCATCGTCCGCAAAGAAGAAATATACAAGGAAAGCCGCATTCCGTATGCCCGATCGAAAGCGGCGGGTGCGCGCCCTCATCGTGATGGCGGTGGGCATTTTGGCCGCGGCGGCCTCCATTCCCTTTGCGTTCCTCGTGAAAGATCCCTCGGGCACCGCGATCAGCGTGGGCGCCGTGCTCGCCGTCGTCGGCCTCTTCCTGTTCGTCCGCGGCACGACGACCTTCGTCCGTGCACAGGAGGTGTTTTCGGTGTACGAAGAGGGGGTGTTCTTCAAATCCGCAGAGCGCGGGGAGAGCGCCTTTCTGAAATGGGAGGAGATCGTGCGCATCGCCCCCTTGGAGCGGGATGGCCGCATGTTCCTTCGGGTGGAGTGCGCCTACGGCGGTTACAACTTCCCCAGGGCCGAGGGTGCGTGGGAGTACCTCACCGAACACTATGGAGAGAAGTGCGCGTAACCATCGTACGCATACGGAGGAATGCCTATGATTTGTACGAATTGTTTGAAGAATACGGGGGAAGAGCACACCGTAAACGCGGACGGCAAGGAAGTGAAAGTCGTCCTCTGCCCCGCCTGCTTTGAGAAGCTCTACCCCGCACAGGATACCGATTTCTTCTCGGCATTCGTGGGAAGGACGGGGGGGAGCCGCAAGCGCTGCCCGAGTTGCGGGACGACCGTAGAGGAATTCCGCATGACGGGCCTTTTGGGCTGTGCCGATTGTTACACCGCCTTCCGTGAAGAAATTCTGCCCACCATCCGCTATATCCAGGGCACTACCCGCCATGAGGGAAAGGCGCCGAGCGGCGCCGCCGAAGCCAATTACGACGTCGTGCGCGACCTCGTCCGCGAACAGGGCACCCTCAAAGCAGAGCTTGCAAAAGCACAGGAAGAACACGATACCGAGGCCGTAGAGCGCCTTAAAGTGCGGCTGAAAGAAGTTTCCAAACGTCTGAGCGGGGTGGAGTGATGAAGAGATCGAATTATCCCGTTGAATTCGAATGGGTCGCCGTATCCTCCCGCATCCGCCTCGCCCGTAATTTCAGGGATTACCCCTTCCCCGCCCGCCTCATGAAGGACCCGCACGCCGCCGAGCAGGCGAGCGAAATGATACGGCTGCTCTCCGCCGAGCTTGAAAGTTTGGAGGATTTCACCCTCTATGAGATGGATTGCGTCTCCGATGAACGGGCGGCCGTACTCACCGAAAAGTATCTGATCTCCCGCGATCTCATCAAGCATCGCCCCATCGCCGCGGCGCTCGTCTCCAAGGATGAAAGCATCTCCGTGATGATCAACGAGGAGGACCATGTCCGCGAACAGTACTTCATGCAGGGCCTCGATCTGAAGCGGGCGTATGAGCGCATCTCGGGGATCGACGACGTCATTTCTGATTCCATTCCCTTTGCATACGATGCGGAGCTCGGGTATCTCACGGCATGCCCCACCAATTTGGGAACGGGGCTCCGCGCCTCCGTGATGCTCTTTCTGCCCGCCATCTCCCGCAGAAAGCACATGCGCCACATCATCCCCACCCTCAACCGCTTGGGGCTTACGGTGAGGGGGACTTTCGGGGAGGGAAGCCTCAACGAGGGGGACATGTTTCAGGTGAGCAACGAGGTGACGCTCGGCAAATCCGAAGAGGATATCCTGCTCGTCGTCGAGCAGGCGGTCGGGCTCCTCGTGGAGACAGAGCTCCGCGAACGCGGCCGCATGAAGGCGGAGGAGGGGCTTACGCTCAAGGATACGGTGATGCGGGCGTATGGCGTGCTCACCAACTGCTGCCTCTTGGACGAAAAAGAATTTACGCGCAGACTCTCCGATCTCAAGCTCGGTATCGCACTCGGCTACTTCGGCATGGCGGAGAACGGCAGGGACGACCGCATGCGGGAGCTCAACGACCTCGCGATCGCCGTGCGCCCCGCGGGTATTTCCCGCATTCTCGGGGAAAAGCTCACCGCCGATGAGGAGAGCGCCTACCGCGCGGAGTACGTTTCCAAAACCATCAAGAGCATAGACCTCTTCTATTGAGGGAAAGGAGGCTTTTTTGGATACTTCGAGATTTACAGAGCACCTCGAGCAGGCAATGCTCGTTGCCGAAGAGGCCGCAAAGCGGTATCAGACGACATACATCGGCTCAGAGCACATCATCCTCGGCATGCTCTGCGTCAACGATAGCACGGCATGCCGCCTCCTCATGGAGGCGGGCGTCACCTTGGAGCGCTTTACGGATGCCTTCAAGCGGACGGTACAGCACAATTCTCCCATCCGCGGGCTCACGCCCAGAACGAAGCGCCTCTTCGGCCGTGCTTTAGAGCTCGCGATGAGCAGCGGGCTCGCCTCCCAACTCATCGGGACGGAGCACGTTCTCCTCGCCATCCTGATGGAGGAGGACTGCCTCGCAGTTCAGCTCCTGCAGGGCATCGGTACCAACCTTTCGGGGCTTGAAAAGCGGCTCGGGGAATTCGTGGATGCGGATGAGGAGCCCGAACCGCCCCGCCCCGCGCCCCGCAATCCGTATATCCAACAGCGGCAGGCGCTGCAATATTCCCGCTTTGTTGAGGATGCGGAGGAGGAGCCCGCCTACATGCAGTATGGCGTAGACCTCACCAAGAGGGCGCGGGAAGGCAAGCTCGACCCCGTGATCGGCCGCAGAAAGGAGATCGAGAAAGTCATTCAAATTCTCTCCCGCAGGACGAAGAACAACCCCGTCCTCATCGGGGAGCCGGGGGTAGGCAAGAGCGCCGTCATTGAAGGATTGGCGCAGGCAATCGTCTCCGGGGAGGTGCCCGAACTCCTCCGCGATAAGAAGGTGTTCTCCCTCAACCTCACAGGGCTGCTCGCGGGTACCCGCTACCGCGGGGACTTCGAGGAACGCTTGAAATCGGTGACCGATGCCGTCAGCAAGGATAAGAACGTCATTCTCTTCATCGATGAAATTCATATGATCGTGGGGGCGGGGGCGTCTGCAGACAACACGATGGATGCCTCCAACATCTTAAAGCCCATGCTTGCCCGCGGGGAACTTCAAACGGTCGGGGCAACCACTTCGGAAGAGTACAGAAAATTCATCGAGAAGGACCCCGCCTTGGAGCGGAGGTTTACGCCCGTCACCGTAGAACAGCCCAACATCGAAGATGCCATCGTCATTCTGCAGGGGCTCAAGGATAAATACGAGGCCCATCACAACGTGATGATCACGGATGCGGCCATTGAGGCGGCGGTGAAACTTTCGGACCGCTACGTCACCGACCGCTTCCTGCCCGATAAGGCCATCGACCTCATCGATGAGGCGGCCTCCCGCGCAAGGCTGAATTCCTACGTGGGGCCCGCCGAGATACGGGAGCTCGAAGAAAAGCTCGCCCGCCTCGTTGCCGACCGCGAAAAGGCGATAAAGTGGCAGGATTACCGCAGGGCCTCCGAACTCACTTCCAAAATTACTTCCATCCAACAGCGGGTGGATGAACTGCGCATCGAGTGGAACAGTAAGCGGAATACCGCCCACCTCTCCATCGGGGCGGAGAGCATTGCGGAGATCGTAAGCGATTGGACGGGTGTACCCGTCGCAAGGCTCACCGAGGAGGAGAGTGCGCGGCTCATCGGGCTCGAAGAGGAACTGCACCGCCGCATCGTGGGGCAGGAGGAGGCGGTGCACGCCGTAGCCCAAGCCATCCGCAGGGCACGGGCGGGGCTCAACGACCCCAACCGCCCCATCGGCTCCTTCATCTTCGTGGGGCCTACGGGAGTGGGCAAGACAGACCTTTCCAAGGCCCTTGCGGAGAGCATGTTCGGCGATGAACGGATGATGATCCGCCTCGATATGTCTGAATTCATGGAGAAGGGGTCTGTAACCAAGCTCATCGGGGCCCCTCCCGGCTATGTCGGCTTCGACGATACGCAGGGCGCCCTCACCGAGCGGGTCCGCCATAAGCCGTATTCCGTCGTCCTCTTCGATGAAATTGAGAAGGCGCACCCCGATGTATTCAACGTGCTCCTCCAGATCCTCGACGACGGGCGGCTCACCGATAGCAGAGGCAAGGTGGTATCCTTCAAGAACACCGTCGTCATTCTCACCTCCAACGTGGGGGCGCATGAGGTGAAGGAAGTGAGCGCACTCGGCTTCGGCGGCGGGGAGACCTCGGAGTATGCAGACATGAAGGGCCGCATCGAGGATGCCTTGAAGAAGCAGTTCAAGCCCGAATTCTTGAACCGCATCGATGAAATTGTCATTTTCCACAAGCTCTCCAAGGAGGATGCCTCCAAGATCTGCGAGAAGATCCTTGCAAAGCTCTGCGATCGGCTCAAAGAGCAGCAAATTGCGCTCCGCGTTACGCCGCAGGCGCTTGCGGGGCTCGTGGAGGAGGGGTATAGTGAGGAGTTCGGCGCCCGCCCTCTAAACCGCACCGTCCAGCGGTATGTGGAAGATATGCTCTCCGAAGAGATCCTGCGGGGCAACGTTCCCGCGGGGAGCAAGATTGTTCTCGACCAAAGAGAGGGGGCCTTCATCTTCCGACGCGATGCGTGACATGGGGCGATTTTTGCAGAATTTTGGAGAAAAAACCGTAAAAATGATTTATTTTGATAAAAATCGAAATACGTTTTATTTGGAGGGGAAGTCCTTCTCGTACGTCTTTTCCGTCGAGGAGGGCTATCTTCATGCGCGGCATTTCGGAGGAAGGGTGGGCCGCGACGGGCTCACATGGCTCAATGGCGCACCCGCGATGGCGTTCTCCGCGATGCCGCCCGCAGGGGAGGGGAGCACGTCGCTCGATGTGATGCCGCAGGAGTATGCCTCCTTCGGGCAGGGCGATTACCGTACCCCTTCCGTTCTGTTGGAGCGGGAGGATGGGCAGACGGCGAGCAGGTTTTTCTACCTCTCCCATGAAGTCGGCTGTACTTCTGACTTCGGGGCGCTCCCGCATGCACGGGGCGGGCAGACCTTAAAGGTAACCTTAAAGGACGTCCTCTCCGACGTGGAGCTCGACCTCTTCTATACGGTGTGGGAGGACTGCGATGTGCTCACCCGCCACGCCGTCATTCGCAATACGGGAAGCGAACCCGTAACCATTTGCCGCGCCTATTCCTTCTGCCTCGATTTGCCCGCTGACCGTTACGAGACGCTCTGCCTCCACGGGCACCACTGCGGGGAGCGGAGCCCCGAGCGCACGCCCCTCTCCCACGGGACCTTCCGCATTGAATCGGCGCGGGGCGCCTCTTCCCATCAGATGAATCCCTTCCTCGCCCTCCTTCGCGCGGGTTGCGGGGAGGAGACGGGGGAGTGCTACGGCGTCGAGCTTGTGTACAGTGGCAGCTTCGTTCTCTCGGCCGAGCGCTCCCAAACGGAGGGCGTACGTGTGCAGGGCGGCATCAACGCTTTGAACTTCTGTTGGAGCCTTGCGGCGGGGGAGGACTTCGTCACCCCCGAAGCCGCGCTCTGCTATTCGAAGGAGGGCCTCGGCGGGCTCTCCCGAAGCCTTGCGGATTTCTTACGGTTGCACGTCATTTCCCCGAAGTGGGCGTTTGCGCCCCGCCCCGTCGTCCTCAACAGTTGGGAGGCGGTGTACTTCGATTTCGATGAAGCAAAGCTCCTCTCCCTCATCGACGGCGCAGCAAGGACGGGGGCGGATACCTTCGTGCTCGACGACGGTTGGTTCGGGTGCAGGGGCGACGATACGACGAGCCTCGGCGATTGGAGGGTAAACCTTTCCAAACTCAAGGGCGGCATCGCCCCGCTCGCCGCCCGTTGCCGTAAACATAACATGAAGTTCGGGCTTTGGTTTGAGCCCGAGATGGTCTCCGAAAAGAGTGAGCTCTACCGCGCCCATCCCGATTGGGCGATCGGGGCCCCGCCGCGGTGCGCCTGCCGCAACCAGTATGTGCTCGATTTCTCCCGCCCCGAGGTGGTGGAATATGTCTACGGACAGCTCGCCGAAATTCTCAAGACGGGGGATGTTGCCTACGTCAAGTGGGATATGAATCGGCACCTTACCGAATTTTGGTCTAAAGGGCTTCCCGCAGGGCGGCAGGGGGAGCTTGCGCACAGGCACATCTTAGGCGTCTACACCCTCGCAAGGCGGCTTACGGAGGACTTCCCCGAAGTGCTCTTCGAGGGCTGTTCGGGCGGGGGAGGCAGGTTCGATGCGGGCATGCTCTATTACTTCCCGCAGATTTGGACGAGTGACAACACCGATGCCTACGCCCGTGCAAAAATTCAGTATGGGACGTCGTTTGCCTACCCCATGTCCGCGATGAGCTGCCATATTTCGGCGTCGCCCAACCATCAGACGGGAAGAAGTACACCCTTTTCCTCACGGGCACACATCGCCTCCTTGGGGGCAACGGGCTTTGAACTCAACCCCGCCGCCCTCTCGGAAGAGGAGCTTGAGATGGCGCGGGAGCACGTGCGCACCTACCGTGAGATGCAGCCCCTCGTGCTCCAAGGCGACCTCTACCGCCTTGCAAGCCCCTTCGAGGGCGATTTTGCCGTACTTCTCCTCTCCAAAGATAAAAGAGAGGGGTATTTGGTGGGCATGTGCGGGCTCGTTGAGGCGGGCGCGTACGATAGGCGGCTCCGCCTTGCAGGCCTTCGGGAGGATTTTGTTTACGAGATCCCCGCGCTCGGCATCGTAGCCCGAGGCGATACCCTCCTCCATGCGGGGGTACTCCTGCCGCGGCTCCCCGATTTCGGTACATTCGCTTGGCGAATTCATGGAAAATAAGCGGAAATAAAATTGTGAGGCGCCCCGCCGTGCACTGCACGGTGGGGCGCCTCACGTAAAACGACGGTACCATGTCTGAAGTCAGCCGTTCAAATTCCAATCAATCGGAGGGATCCCGTGGCTCTCAAGATAGGCATTCGTCTTGGAGAAGTGGCGGCAACCGAAGAAGCCGTTGTAGGCAGAGAGGGGGGAGGGGTGGGCGCATTCGAGCACGAGGTGCCTATTTGTATCGATGAGCGGTTTCTTTCTCCTTGCGTTTCCGCCCCAGAGGAGGAATACGAGGTGCTCCTTCTCCCTTGAAAGGAGCTCGATTACCGAATCGGTAAACCAACTCCACCCGCAATTTGCGTGGGAATTGGCCTGATGCGCCCGCACCGTGAGGGCGGTATTCATGAGGAGCACCCCCTCCCTCGCCCACTTGGTCAGGTCCCCCGAGCGCGGAGGCTCGTAGCCCAAATCCGACTTGAGTTCCTTCAGCATATTTTCGAGGGACGGGGGCTTGGGTACGCCCTCCTTCACCGAAAAGCACAGCCCGTGCGCCTGGTTTGGTTCGTGATACGGGTCCTGCCCCAAAAGAACTGCCTTCACCTTGGCATACGGCGTATAGCGGAAGCAGTTGTAGAGGTCATACATATCGGGGTAGACGGTGAAGTGGGAATACTCATACTTGAGAAATTCCCTGATTTTGAGATACCGCGCATCCGCAAAGAGGGGGGCGAGCGGCTCCTTCCAATCGCCGAGGTCTATCATAATTTCCTCCCAATCGCCGCAAAGAGTTCGGGGAGACAGGTCTTGAGTTCGAGCAGAGCCCGCTTGCAATTTTTGCGGAATTGCTCGGTGGTGGAACCCAAACCGTAAACATCCGAAATCGCCTTCACGGAGACAAAGGGCACTCCCGCATACTTGCAGACTTCCGCCATCGCACCGCCCTCCATTTCACGGATGTCACAGCCGAGGCTGAGGAGCAGGGCATGGTCGATGGGGGAATCGTTGAAGCGATCCCCCGTGCCGAGGACGCGGCGGGGAAGGCTTACCCCTTTGGGGCAGAGGAGGGGCAAAAAGTTCTCGGTCTCCCCGTCGAGGGTGCCGATGGGCAGGCCGTTGAGCTGAGTGCAGTCGAAATCGTACTGCACGGCCTTCTCGATGAGGTATACTTCGCCCACCTCGCACTGCTCGGAGGTGAGGCCGCCCGCCACGCCGAAATTGAGGACGAGGTCTACGCCCTGTGCGAGTGCGGCACAGGTGCCCGCCGCGGCATTCACCTTGCCCACTCCGCTTACGGCGAGCGCCACCTCTTGCCCGAAGGCCTTCCCGATGTGCACCGTCTTTCCGAAGAGGGTGCGGATATTTTCTACTTCCATGCTCTCGAGCAGGAGCTCTGCTTCGCGGTCCATTGCAATCACACAACCGATCATATCGTTCTCCCAAGTTGGTATCATCAAAAGTATAACAAAATCGGCACGAAATTGCAAGGGATTGTATACTTCTTTTTGAGAAGGGCTAAAACATATGCAAAAGGAGGTTCAAATGAATCCGTTTGAATGTAAGCCGCAGAAGGCAGAAAAAGTTTTTACGAATTGGAATAAGGTTCTCGTGAAGCCCTACGATAAGAATGCCGTAGACCCCTACACCCGCACCCGCATCATCCTGATGAACGGCACGGAGTTTGAGAGTGTGCGCCTCTCCAATTCCTTTACGAGAATGTGCCCGAACAACGACGTACGCCGCCGCCTTGCCCGCATGCGGAGGGGGGAGCAAATTCAGCAAAAGCGCATCGCTTCCTTAAAGCCCGCCAACGAGAGCATCTTGGAGCACACCATCGGCTACGAACAGCTTGCCGTAGACCTCACCGCCAACCTCGCCATCTCGGAGAAGAATTCCTATGTGAAGAAGCAGCTCGATTTCGCCCTCTTGGAGGATTTCGACCACTTATACCGCTATTCCGACCTCATGGAGCTCGAGAAGGGGGGAGACCCCAAGCGGCTCGTGGGGAGCTACACGGAGATCATGCCCGGGCGGCCCACCGTAGCCGAATACCGTCACCCCGACGACGACGTGAATTTCTACGTCAACAACTACCTCAACGACCTCAAGACCAAGCTCAATATCAACATCATCACGGGCGCCGAACAGCAGACGATGAACTTCTATATGAACGTCGCCAACCTCTATGCGAGCCCCTTGGGCAGAAAGCTGTATAACGAAATTGCCATGGTGGAGGAACAGCATGTCACGGGGTACGGGTGCCTCAAAGATCCCTCGGCAACCTATTGGGAGTGCCTGCTCATGAATGAGTACACCGAGTGCTACCTCTACTATTCGTGCTATGAGGATGAGAAGGATGAGCGGGTGAAGGCCATTTGGGAACAGCACTTCGAGGAGGAAGTCACCCACCTGCACGAGGCCGCAGAGCTCCTCAAGACGTATGAGGGCAAGGTGTGGCAACAGGTGATGCCCGAGGGCGGGGAGTTCCCCGAACTTTTGAAGCTCCGCCCGCAGAAGGAGTATATCAGGGAAATCTTGAAGAGCGTACGGCTTACGGGCGTGGAAGAGGGTTGGGAAGAACTCGATAAGGTGCCCGATAGCTTCCGCTATTTCGGCTACAACGCCAAGATCAACGGAAGGCCGCAATCGGTGGGGACGCATACCGTCATTGAGAAGGCCATCGTAAACCTCGGGCAGGACTACCGCGTCCAGAATGCCGATCACCCCGTAAAGGAACTTCGGAGCCGCAAGCAGGATAACATCGATATCGCCCGCGTCAAAGGCAAGTAATTATATTGTGAAGAAAGAGAAGCGCTCTGCGAACTACCGCCGAGCGCTTATTGAATGGTCCTGTCATTCCGAACTTGCCGAGAAATCTCAAGAAACCCGAGACCCCTCGACTGCGCTCGGGGTGACACCCCCCACCCCTCATTCCGAGCCCGAGCGAAGCGAGGGCGAGAGAACGGGAAGAGGAGAGGGTGTAATTAGCCCCCTATTCTATGCCTTAAAAGTCCTTACCGCGCTCGTACCTTCTTAATTGATAGCGGTACACCTTCCACGCGCGGCGGTTATTTTTATAATGGACGCACTCCTGCTCGTATTTTGTCATGAGCGTATCGCACATTTTGTTTACAAGCGGCTTTCTTTTGCGGTTGAGTTTGCAGAAAACGGGCAGTACAATTATGAAGGCGATAAAGGCAATCCCGGGCAAAACAATAGATAATATGGGTGTAGTGATAAAGTAATCCTCCCAGAAGCTACCGTTCGCTATACTCTCCGGGTTGCCTATCATTACCGCACATAAAACGAATATAAACAAAAACAAAGTAGTGAGTACCGTCGATGCAGTGACACAACCGCTTCGATACACCTTTTTCGGATCCCAACCCTTGACACGGCGCTTCTTGGCCTTAACATGGAGAATGCTAAATAAAATGGTACCGATACCGAACAGGATAAAGCACGGAATGATAAATAACTCTATAATATGGCTTTCAGAAGGATTGCTACGGCCATCTTCTAATAGCGCGAATATTATTAACATAATTAAGAAAGCTACAAAACCTAACACGCTGATGGCGAGCGGGTAGATGGTTGCATATGCCGATTTCTTGCGGATAAATGCTTCATAATCGCCGCGCAATTCCTCCTTCCGTTCGGGGGTAATCGCATCCATCATAGCGCGCATTTCAGACTTTTTCGGGCGTTTGGGCGCTTCGAGCTTTTTGGGCGGTACGGGCTTTGCATGCGTCGCCCGATAGGTTTCCATGCGGGCCTCTTGTGCCGCGTTGTATGCTTCCATAAATTCGGGGCATTTCGTCTCAAAATATGCCCTCGTACCGACTGCGGCGATGGTAAAGACGAGCAGAATGCAGGAGAATACGACGGTGAGAATGGGCGCGGCGCCCGCTTTCATGAGGCCGAGACCGCCGTCAAATTCTCCGATTTTGCTAATCAGAATGCTTCCGCAAAGCAGGAGGGCGAAGTACAGAACGCATGCGCCGATAGAGAGAAGGACGTAGGGCTTCCATTTGAAATTGGTGCGCCATAATCCGTATAGGGCGGCAACGGCGTAGACCGCCAAAATGACGGCGAAGGCGATGAGGGCGCCTGCACAACCCGAAAGGGAAGCGAGTTCTTCCACCGAGAGAATTTCATAGAGACTGCCGTAGCTCGTGCCTGGAATGCTCTCTCCCATGAAATTCCCCCCGGGCATGACCGCGGCGGGCGCCAAATAGAAGAGGAAGAAGAGGACCGCAAAGAGCCCGAGAAGGGCGGCGGGCAGATAGCGGGAGAGAGCGTAGATCGCGGACATGCCCTTGCCGTTTGCGCTCTTGGGTCGATTTTCGAGGGTTGGTTGTTGTACGGATCTTTGGGGTTCTACATTTTGCGGAGGCCGCGTATTGGGTATAAAGGAATACCCGCATTCGTTGCAGAATTTTACGCCGCCCGCAAGGGTAGCGCCGCATTGCGGGCACGTCTTTTCTTCCTGCCATGCCGCTCCGCAGTTGGGGCAGAATTTGCCTTCAAACTCCGCTCCGCAGTTCAAACAGTGCTTCATTTTGTTTCTCCTTTTGATACAGTAACTGTATCTATTCCCTTTGAATTATACACAAACTGTATAATGAAGTCAAGGGAAAGGGGGAAAAATTATGGAAGAAAATTTGAAATCCGAATTCGGGAAACGGCTGAAGGAGCGGCGGGAACAGCTGAAACTCACTCAGCGGCAGGTGGCAGAGGCCTTGGGCGTGGCACAGCCCGTCTATCAGCGGTTTGAGAAGGGCATCTACGAGTGCACCTATACGCAAATCGCGGCCCTATGCCGCCTCTTCGATCTCTCCGCGGATTACCTTTTAGGCCTTCGGGAATATTAGGTACTGAATTCTGTTATACGAAGCGGAGGCGCGTGGTGCCGAAGGTGAACGCATTACATTATTATATATATGGTGATACTTCAACTCCGCTTCGCTCCATTCAGTATGACGATTAGAAGCCCGAGATTTCTCGGCAAGCTCGAAATGACATGCCCCCACCCTCATTCCGAGGCCCCGAAGGGGCCGGGAGAATCCGCTCACCCCCTTCGGGGGTTCGGGATGAGGAGAGAGAGGAAAGTTCGGTTTCTCCGCGGCTTTTGTCTCCTCAGCTCCTTCGGAGCTTCGAGATGAGGAAAGGGGCCCAAGGGGGAGCCGAGTCTCATCCCCTTCAAGCCTTTCCATATATATAATATTGTTATTTCCACTTGACTTTTGGGGGAAGGTGCGGTAGAATTTCCGTTGGAGGAACTCGTATGGAAATTACCGTTGCGGAGGCCATTGTCCCCACGCGCCATCTCAACCTGCTCTATATCATTCTCGACTGTGTCTTTCTTGCAGTCTTTTGCGGACTGCTCCTCTGGAAGAAGCGTTACTCCACCGTGCTGTTCGCCCTCTTCGGGGGCATCCTGTATACGATCGTGGATTTCGGAGGCTTCTATCTTTTAAGCCATACGCGTACCGTATATATCAATGGAGAACTGCAGGGGGCGGGCGGGACCTTCCTCGTACTCCTTTGGATGTCCATGAGTTACGGCTTCACCAACTTTGCCTTCATCTGGACGCTCGTTGCCCGTGATACATACGCCAAGTATTGGGTCTTTCTCATCGTGATGTGGTGGATGATATGCCCCTCCATCAGCGAACTCGGGGGAGAGGCCACCATCACGACTTCCCGCACCACGGGCGCATACCATGGCTGGATGGGGGTGGCGCTCGTTATAAGCTACCTCGTCCTCGTCGTTCTGCTCCTTCGGAAGGACCCGAAGGCGGCATTCGTGAGCGTATTCAGGCTGTGCGCCATCGGCATTGCGGTGCAGTTCGGGTGGGAGTTCTCCCTTCTCGTAAACGGCATCCGCCCCATGAACGGAGCGAGTATCCGTACCCTCATCGTGAATTCCTGCCTCGAAACCAACCTCGGCATGCCGCTCATCTACGCCATTTGGTACTTCTGGAATAAGCATTTCTCCGAGGATCTCACCCGCCGCGGAAAGGTAGAGGCACAGAAGGCGGAAGAGGGGGAAGTACAACAGGGTACATAACCAACCCTTCATTCTCTATAATAAAACTCACCCCTTCCCGAGGTGGGAAGGGGTGAGTTTTATTACCGTAATTACTTATCGAAGTTGACGATCGTGGCGAAGTCGTTGGGCTTCAGGGAAGCGCCGCCGATGAGGCCGCCGTCGATCTCGGGCATGGCCATCAGGCCCTTGCAGTTCTTGGCATTCATGGAGCCGCCGTATTGGATACGCATCCTGCCGACTTTCTTACCCGCGTACACCCGCTTCATGCGCTTTCTGATGTACCCAATGGCCTCGTTTGCCTGTTCATCGGTCGCGGTCTTGCCCGTGCCGATCGCCCAAATGGGTTCATAGGCAATGACGATGCGGGAGAAATCTTCGATGCCTTGGAAGTCGAGTTGGATCTGACGGTCGAGCACCTGCTTGGTGAGGCCCGCTTCCCGCTCTTCGAGGCTTTCCCCGATGCACACGATGGGGGTGAGCCCCGCTTCGAGGGCGGCGAGGGTGCGCTTATTGACCGTTTCATCGGTCTCGCCGAAGTACTGCCTCCGTTCGCTGTGCCCGATAATGACGTACTTCACCCCGTACTCCTTGAGCATGGCGGCGGAAATTTCACCCGTGTAGGCGCCCTTTTCCGCGAAGTGCACGTTCTGTGCCCCGAGGCGGATCTTGGAGCCGTGGATGGCCTTCTTTACGGCGGGGATGTCGATTGCGGGGACGCATACCACGACGTCGCACTTGGCATCCCGCACGAGGGGCTTCAATGCCTTTATGAGTTCCACCGCTTCACTTGCGGTGTTGTTCATCTTCCAATTTCCTGCGATGATGGGTCTTCTTGCCATAATGTTTCCTCCCGATGTCTCGTATTATTCCTTTTCGTTGAGGCAGGCGATGCCGGGAAGCGTCTTGCCTTCGAAGAGTTCAAGGGAAGCCCCGCCGCCCGTCGAGATGTGGGTGATCTTATCCGCGAAGCCGAGCTGGGCACAGGCGGCAGCAGAATCCCCGCCGCCCACGATGGTGGTAGCGCCCTCTGCATCCGCAAGGGCCTGCGCAACGGCGATGGTGCCCGCCGCGAGGGTGGGGTTCTCGAATACGCCCATCGGGCCATTCCAAATGACCGTCTTGGCCTGCTTCACCTTCTCGGCAAAGAGCGCCCTCGTCTGTTCCCCGATATCGAGCCCCATGCAGTCTGCGGGGATCTCCATGGAGGGAACGGTGCGGATCTCGATGGGAGCATCGATGGGATCCGGGAAGGCCTTTGCAATGACGGTATCCACGGGAAGGAGCAGTTCTTTGCCGAGCGCCCTGGCCTTCTCCATCATCTCCTTGCAGTAAGCGAGTTTCTCATCGTCTACGAGGGAGGTGCCCACGGAGCCGCCCTGTGCCTTGAGGAAGGTATACGCCATGCCGCCGCCAATGACGAGGGTATCGCACTTCTCGAGCAGGTTGGAAATGACGCCGAGCTTATCCGCGACCTTGGCGCCGCCGAGGATGGCGACGAAGGGGCGCACGGGATGCTCGAGGGAATCCGCCATCACGGAGAGCTCCTTCTCGATGAGGAAGCCGCATACGGCTACCTTGACGAGGCCGTATTCCACGATCGCCGCGGTGGAGGCGTGGGAGCGGTGTGCGGTACCAAAGGCGTCGTTGACGTAGATATCGCAGAAGGCCGCAAGTTTCTTGCAGAATTCGAGGTCCTTCTTCTCCTCCTCCCAGTGGAAGCGGAGGTTCTCGAGGAGAACGCATTCCCCCTCTTTGAGAGCGGCGACCTTGGCACAAGCGTCGGGCCCCACCACATCGTGCGCAAACGTCACTTTGCCGCCGAGCAGTTCATTGAGGGCATCGGCTACGGGAGCGAGCGTGAGCTTCTTGGGCTCATCCTTTTTGGCCTTTTCGATGATGGCTTCCGCCGTCGTTTCACCCTTTTCCACCTTGGCCTTATCCTTCTTGTTGAGCTTGACTTCCTCGGAGAAGATGGAGTGCGGCTTGCCCATGTGGGAGCAGAGCACGATCTTCGCGCCGTGCTCCATCAGGTATTTGATGGTGGGGAGGGCGCCGTAAATTCTGTTCATATCCGTAATTTTGCCGTCCTTCATGGGGACGTTGAAATCGCAACGCACGAGTACGCGCTTGCCTTTCCAATCGCGGATATCCTTGACGGTCATCTTGTTCATAAAAAAACTCCTTGTCTTTTTATTTTTTTCGGAATTATGATATCGCTTTTTGGAGAATTTGTCAATACTTTCCGTGAAATTCTTTTCAGAAAGTGCACGATGAACGCCCGCGCGCCCCGCCCATCCCGTGCGGCGGGGCGCGCGGGCGGGAAGCCGAAAACGGGCAAAACAAGGGCGTTTCCCCGAAAAAAAATGGAAAAATGCGCCTCAAACGTTTGACAAACTCGGTTGCGTTTGGTAAAATTCTATCGTTGCCTTGTAAGAGGCGGCTTTTTCTTGCCGCCAAGGGCAAATAGCATTGCTTCTTCGAATCGTGAGATTCCGAGAATATTCCGAAAATAAGAAAAGGAGGAAAAGATGCCTACAATCAACCAGCTGATCAAGAAAGGCAGAGAGCGGGAAGCTTTCAAATCCAAGAGCCCCATTCTCGATAGATGCCCGCAAAAGCGCGGCGTATGCCTTTCGGTGACGACGACTTCGCCCAAGAAGCCCAACTCCGCGCTCCGCAAGATCGCAAGAGTCCGGCTGACGAACAAGCAGGAAGGTACCGTGTACATTCCCGGCGAAGGCCACAACCTGCAAGAGCACAGCTCCGTGCTCATCCGCGGCGGCAGAGTCAAGGACCTGCCCGGCGTCCGCTATCACATCATCCGCGGCGCACTCGATACGGCAGGCGTAGCGAAGCGCAAGCAGAGCCGCAGCAAGTACGGCGCAAAGCGCCCTAAGTAACCGGACGCGGAACAACCCACCATCCCTACTTATTTTCGGAACATTCAAAGAGCCCGATGAAGGTAGGCAGTATTCCCCGGAGAGGGGGAGAAGATTCGCTACCGCACTGCGGCAAGCGATAGCTTAAAAGAAGGGCAAAAGCCCGCGGGTGAGAGCCCCGTAAACGATGATCGAAAGGAGGATATCAGTATGCCCAGAAGAGGAAGAGTCCCCAAAAGAGACGTACTTCCCGACCCGCTGTATGGCAGCAAGGTCGTAACCAAGCTCATCAACCAAATCATGCTTGACGGCGAAAAGAGCGTAGCGCAAGGCATCGTGTACGACGCATTCAAGCTGATGGGCGAAAAGATGAATATGGACCCGATGGAAATTTTCAAGCAAGCGCTTGCGAATATCACCCCCGTGGTCGAAGTCAAAGCAAGGAGAGTCGGCGGTGCCAACTATCAGGTGCCGATCGAGATCCGTCCCGAGCGCCGCCAGACGCTTGCCATCCGTTGGCTCGTGCAGAACACGAGAAAGCGGAGCGAGCGCGAGACGTATAAGAAGCTCGCGGGTGAACTCATGGACGCCTACAACAACACGGGCGCTTCCGTAAAGAAAAAGGACGATACGCATAGAATGGCGGAAGCGAACAAGGCGTTTGCGCATTTCCGCTTCTGAGTCAGAGGCAAATAAGACATGGCAAGAGAATACGACTTAAATCATACGAGAAACTTCGGCATCATGGCGCACATCGACGCCGGCAAGACGACGACGACCGAGCGCATCCTGTTCTACACGGGCAAGACGCACAAGCTCGGCGAAGTGCACGAGGGCGCGGCTACGATGGACTGGATGGTGCAGGAGCAGGAGCGCGGCATCACAATTACGTCCGCCGCCACCACATGTTTCTGGAAGGGCCACCGCTTCAACATCATCGATACCCCGGGCCACGTAGACTTCACCGTTGAAGTCGAGCGGTCCCTGCGCGTATTGGATGGCGCCGTGGCGACCTTCTGTGCGAAGGGCGGCGTCGAGCCGCAATCCGAAACGGTGTGGCGCCAGGCGGATACCTACCGCGTGCCCCGTATCGCGTATGTCAACAAGATGGACATCAACGGCGCAGACTTCTACCGTGTGGAAAAGATGATACGGCAGCGCCTCGGCGCCAATCCCGTACCCGTAGAGCTCCCCATCGGCAAGGAGGGGGGATTCCGCGGCATCATCGACCTCATCCGCATGGAAGCCGAAGTTTACTATGACGACCTCGGCAAGGATTTCCGCAAGGAGCCCATTCCCGCAGACATGATGGACCTTGCGAAGGAGTACCGCAACAAGCTCGTGGAGGAGGCGGCATCCGCTTCCGATGAACTCATGGAGAAGTACTTCGACACGGGAGAACTCTCCGAAGAGGACATCATCGCAGGCATGCGCCAGCGTTGCCTCAAAATGGAGGCAGTTCCCATGCTCTGCGGCTCTTCCTATAAGAATAAGGGCGTGCAGTTTTTGCTCGACGCCGTCATTCACTTCCTGCCCAGCCCCGTAGACGTAGACCACGTCAGAGGCACCAACCCCGATACGGGCGAAGAGGAAGTGAGAAAGACTTCGGATGATGAGCCCTTCGCAGGGCTTGCCTTCAAGATCGCGACCGACCCCTACGTGGGTTCGCTTGCCTACTTCCGTTGCTACTCGGGTGTGCTCGAAGCGGGTTCGTATGTCTACAACTCCACCAAGGATAAGAAGGAGCGCGTAGGGCGGCTCGTCCAGATGCATGCCAACGAGAGGAAGGATATCGACGTCATTTATTCGGGCGATATTTGTGCCATCGTAGGCCTCCGCAATACGACGACGGGGGATACCCTCTGCGATGAGAAGCATCCCATCATCCTCGAGAAGATGGAATTCCCCGATCCCGTCATTCAGCTCTCCCTCGAGCCCAAGACGAAGGCAGGCCAGGAAAAAATGACGCTCGCCCTCATCAAGCTCGCCGAGGAGGACCCCACCTTCAAGACGTATACCGATAAGGAGACGGGGCAGACCATCATCGCCGGCATGGGCGAATTGCACCTCGACATCATTGTGGACAGGCTTCTCCGCGAGTTCCATGTGGAAGCCAACGTCGGTGCACCGCAGGTCGCCTACCGCGAGACCTTCCGTATGGCAGTGGATGCAGAGGGGATGTATAAGAGGCAGTCGGGCGGTAAGGGCCAATACGGCCACTGCAAGCTGCACCTTATCCCGCAGGACCCGGGCGCAGGGTATGCCTTTGAGGACCTCACCGTGGGCGGTTCCATTCCCAAGGAATTCATTCCCGCCATCGATAAGGGCATCCAGGAGGCCGCCAAGAACGGGTTCCTCGCAGGCTATGAGATGGTGGATTTCAAGGCGCAGGTCTACGACGGAAGCTATCACGAGGTTGACTCCTCCGAAATGGCGTTCAAGATCGCCGGTTCCATGGCATTCAAGAACGGCATGGAGAAAGCCAAGCCCGTCCTCCTCGAGCCCATCATGAAGGTGCAGATCATCACCCCCGAGGATTACTTCGGCGACCTCATGGGCAACGTCTCCTCCCGCCGCGGCAGCATCACGAATACGGACGACCGCAACGGCGCAAAGGTGATCGATGCCGAGATCCCGCTCTCCGAGATGTTCGGTTACGCGACCGAACTCCGTTCGAGGACGCAGGGCAGAGGGCAGTTCACCATGCAGTTCGACCACTATTCCGAAGTGCCCCGCTCCATTTCCGAGAAAATTATCACCTCGAGAAAGACGTCGAACAACTGATTTTCAAAATATTTTCCCAATTCAGAGGGAAAAGCGGAAAATTTTGCAAAAATTTTCGGTAAAGTAATTGCAAAAATTTTGCGCATGGTTTATAATAATAGGCGACAAGCGTGTAAGCTTGATATCAGCGATTGATAGATAGCTGCGCTTCCGCCCCGTTCGGGCGGAAAAAGTTATCAAACAATAAAAAATTTGGAGGAACTCAAATGGCAAAGGCAAAATTTGACAGAAGCAAGCCCCACGTCAACATAGGCACCATTGGCCACGTTGATCACGGCAAGACCACTTTGACTGCAGCTATCACCATGGTTATGGCTTGCAAGGGTCAGGCGAAGAAGATGCGCTACGATGAAATCGATAAGGCGCCCGAAGAGAAGGCTCGCGGTATCACGATCAACACCGCACACGTCGAATATGAGACGGACAAGCGTCACTATGCGCACGTTGACTGCCCGGGACATGCCGACTACGTCAAGAACATGATCACGGGTGCCGCGCAGATGGACGGCGCCATCCTCGTCGTTGCGGCGACGGACGGCCCCATGCCTCAGACCCGTGAGCACATCCTGCTCGCCCGTCAGGTCGGCGTTCCCTATATCATCGTATTCCTGAACAAGACCGATCAGCTCGACGATCCCGAACTTCTCGAGCTCGTTGAAATGGAAGTCAGAGAGCTCCTTTCGAGCTACGATTTCCCCGGCGACGACATCCCGATCATCAAGGGTTCCGCTTTGAAGGCCCTCGAGAAGGCGACGAGCGGCGCTTCCAACGAAGAGATCCTCAACGCTCCCGAGTGCAAGTGCATTCTCGAGCTCATGGATGCCGTTGACAACTACATCCCTACGCCCGCACGTGACGACCAGAAGCCCTTCCTGCTTCCCGTCGAGGACGTATTCACCATCTCCGGCCGCGGCACCGTTGCTACGGGTAGAGTTGAGAGAGGCGTTGCCCATGTCGGCGACCCTGCGGAAATTGTCGGCCTCATCGATAAGCCCCGCACGACCGTCATTACCGGTCTCGAAATGTTCCACAAGTCCCTCGATGAAGCGATGGCGGGCGACAACGTAGGTGCGCTCCTCCGCGGCATCAACAGGACGGATATCGAGAAGGGCCAGGTCATTGCAAAGCCCGGCACCGTTCCCACCGCGATGAGATTCGAGGCGCAGGTCTACGTTCTCACCAAGGAAGAGGGCGGCCGCCACACCGCATTCTTCAACCACTATCGCCCCCAGTTCTTCATCAGAACGACGGACGTTACGGGTTCCATCGAGCTTCCCGAAGGCGTTGAAATGGTTATGCCCGGCGACCACGTCACCTTGAAGGTCGAGCTCATCAAGCCCGTCGCCATCGAGGAAGGTCTCCGCTTCGCTATCCGCGAGGGCGGCAGAACGGTCGGCTCCGGCGCCGTTTCCAAGATCCTCAAGTAACATCTTCAAAAAAGGGGCACGGCAACCGCCGCGCCTCTTTTGTGTTACTATTATAATTTATAGGAATTACGACCATGTCTGCATTTGAAAAGCGTGGCATGGTTATGGGCCGTAATTCAAATGGCCCCCATGCCCGTGGGAGAGGGGAAAATTACATTGTAAAAAATTTTTGAAGGATTTTTTCGCAAACCCCTTGCAAAAGGCAAAAGAGTGTGTTATAATGACGGCACAAAAGGGACGGGATTTCCGAATTTGGGGGGAGGAGCCCGCCGTGCGGTGACGTGCGGCGGGCTTTCATGTTTTTTCGGAAGCGTGGCATACTGCCTGCATGCGGGAAAAACTCAAATCGGCGTACGGGCGGGTGCGCAGGGTGTATGCAGACCTCGCCGCCCACAAATATACGACGGTTGCGGGCGCCCTTGCCTTCTTCCTCTTCGGCTCCGTGATGCCCTTCCTCTTTTGGCTCACCCTGCTCTTCGGCAGAATTACGGCGGCGGAGGAGATCGCCCGCCTCTCCATCTTCGGCTGGGCGAAGGAGTTTCTGCTCTCCATGCAGAGCAATGCCGAGGGCGCGGGGGAGGGCGCGGGCATCCTGTTCCTCGTTACGACGCTCTGGTCGAGCTCCGCCTTCTTCTACCACCTGCGCCGAAGCGGGGAGCTCGTTTACGATGCCCCCCACAGACATGGATGGAAGGTACGCCTCGGCGCCCTCATCATGACGTTCGCCGTCCTCCTCTATCTTGCGGGGGCGGGCGCCGCCCTCGTCACCGTAGCCGTCGTCGTCCGAAATCTCACCCCGCTTTTGCGCTTTCCAATTATATATAGCGCCCTCTTTCTCCTCGGGTTCTTCGCGGCATGGTTGCTCAACATCTACGTCTGCCCATACCGTGCCCGCGCTTCCCGCATGGCGGGGGGGAGCCTCCTCACCGCCCTCCTTTGGCTGTTCGCCGCGGCTGCGTTTTCGGTGTATTTGAGATTTTCAGACCGTGAACGGCTGTACGGCGCCCTCTCCTTGGTGGTCGTATTCAATTTATTCCTGTATTGGATGAGCATATGCTATGTGACGGGCATGGTGTATACGAGGCGCTGCATGCAGAGAGCGGGCGCTCTTCAAGAGGATGTGCGGCGCAGACATACCCCAGCCCTCTCCTGAAAGGGGCGCGGACATGGTTGTATCCTGCCCGAATTCGGCATTTTTTGGGGTACGGCGGCGGGGCGGACGAAAAATTTTAATACATGGGGTAATTTTTTTCATCAAAAGTATTTACATTTGGAAGCATTTGGTGTAGAATAGGATATAGGTAAAAATAGCATTTATGCTGTGAGGTGGAAAATGTCTGGATTCAATAACTATGGAGAACGCAACGCAGTCTTGCTCGAGGGCATGTACAAGGGCCTCTCGAAAGAAATAGACGGCTTGCGTACGGCGGTAGGCCAGGAACTTCGGATCAGTGAGACGCATCAGACGTCGCAGTTCCGTGCACTTACCGAGAGCATCGCAGAGTTGCTTCAGGAGGTTCGCTTCCTCTCGCAGCAGAACAGTGCCATTCACGATGCGGACGATGCGGCCGCAGGCGACTTGAAGGCCGCTGTGCTCGCAGAGCTCGATAAGCGTGCAGGGGAGACGGAGGCCCGTTTCCAGAACGTCCTTTCCGAGCTTGAACGGCGTTCGAACGAGACGGAGACCCGTTTCGAGAACCTGCTCGCCGAACTCGATAAGAGGGAGCAGGAGCGCCAGCAAGTGCTCGATGAGCAAATTTCTTCCCTCCGTGAAGAACTGCTCGAGTGCCTCAACGATAGCGTGCTCACCCTCGAGGAGAAGCTCACCGCCCAACCTGCGGAAGAGCCCGAAGAGGCGCCCGTGCCCGAGTTCGTCATCGATTACGATGAACTTGCCCGCCGCGTTGCGGAATACATCAAGGCGCAGGAGCCCGAGGAAGAGGTCGTCGAAGAGGAAGTTCCCGCCGAAGAGCCCGCCGAGGAGCCCGTCGAAGAAGTTGTCGAAGAGCCCGTCGAAACGGCTGCCGAAGAGGCCGCTCCCGTATTCGATTACGACGTGCTTGCAGAGAAGATCGCCGCACTCCTTCCCGAGACGGACTATGACCTCATTGCCGATAAAGTTGTCGCCGCAATGCCGCAGACGGACGTCGATGCGATTGCCGAGCGTTGCGCGGCGCTCGTTCCCCTCGTGGACGAGAATTTGATTGCAGACAAGGTAGCGGAAGCCGTTCCGCCCGTCGATTACGACCTCGCCGCAGAACGCGTCGTAAGCGCACTCGGACAAGTCGCCGTAGACGACGAGAGCGCAGAGCGCATCGCCTTCCGCGTCCGCGATATCCAGGAGGAGCTCGAAGCCGCCCGCCTTGCGGAGGCCAATGCCGAAGCCGCGGCCCTTGCAGAGGCACAGGCAGCGGAGGAGCCCGCCGAGGAAGTTACAGAAGAAGTACCCGAAGAAGCTTCCGAAGAGGTTGCCGAAGAAGTGGCGGAGGAAGAGGCGGTGCCCGCCGTCGATTACGAGCTGCTTGCCCAAAAGATCGGGGATTACCTCGATGCGAAGTGGGATGCGGAGATCGAGGCGATGGAAGTTCCCGAAGAGGAACCCGCAGAGGCCGAAGAGGAACCCGCAGAGGCCGAAGAGCCCGCCGAAGTCGTGGAGGAGACCGTCGAGACGGCTGCCGAAGAGCCCGCTCCCGAATTCGATTACGAGAAAGTTGCAAGCCGCGTTGTGGAGCTCCTCGAAGCCAAGTGGGCGGAAGAGGACGAAGCCTATGTGGAGGACGAGGACGATTCCCCGATTGAGCTCGAGATCGACTACGAGAAGGTTGCGCTCCGCGTCTCCGAGATCTTGGAGGATTCCTTCACCCGTTACAGCGAGAATGTCTCGACGGCCGTGCGTACCAGCCTCACCGATGAGGGTGAACAGATCGCGCTCCGCGTAGCCGATCTCCTTCAGAGGAAGGAAGAGCCCGAAGAGGCCGAAGAGGTTGAAGAGGTCGCCGAAGTGGCCGAAGAGCCCGCACCCGAATTGGATTGCGAGAAGATCGCAGCCCGCATCGCGGAGATCCTCGATGAGAAGTGGGCGGCAGAGGACGAAGGATACGAGGAAGAGGAGCCCGAAGATTTGGGTAACCCCGATGAGGTCTATGATGAGATCGCCCGCCGCGTTGCCGACTATTTGAAGGCACAGGAGCCCGTCGAAGAGGAGGCGCCCGCAGCCGAGGTCGATTATGAAGTGATCGCCCGTCGCGTTGCCGATTATCTCTCCGCCGATCAGCCCGTCCTCGATTACGATGCGATTGCCCTCCGCGTTGCCGATACGCTTGGCGACCGCGAGACGCCCATCGACTATGAAGAGATCGCCCGCCGCGTCGTAGAACTCCTTGAAGAGAAAGGGCTCATCATTGCCCGCCTCGAAGAGGAGGAGGAAGTTCCCGCCGAAGAGCCCGTAGAGGAGCCCGCCGAAGAGCCTGCTCCCCTCGAGGAAGAGCCCGAAGAACCCGCTCCCGTAGAGGAACCCGTCGAAGAACCCGTCGAGGAGCCTGTTGAAGAGGTCGTCGAAGAGCCCGTCGAGGAGCCTGTTGAAGAGGTCGTCGAAGAACCCGTTGAGGAACCCGTTGAGGAACCCGTCGAAGAAGCACCCGTAGAGGCTCCCGTTGAGGAAGCTCCCGCCGAAGTCGTGGAAGAGCTTGCGGTAGCCGCCGCCGAGCCCGTCGCCGAGCCCGTAGCCGAACCCGAAATGTTCACCCGCTACAAGCGCAGCTTCATCGCCAAGATCATCGAAAGCGAAGAAGAGGTGAAGGAATACTACAGCGCCCTCAAGAATGAACTGCTCTCCTATTCGAAGATGGCGTCGCAGGTGAATTGGTCGAATGACCGCTTCGCATACAACAACGATACGGTTGCGAAGATCTCCATCCGCGGAAAGACGTTGTGCCTCTACCTCGCACTCGACCCGAATGAGTTCCCCGAATCGGTCTACCACCAGAAGTTCGCGGGCGATACCAAGATGTATGAGCGCACCCCGCTCATGATGAAGGTGAAGAGCCATGCCGCCCTCAAGCGGTCCCTCCGCCTCATCGAGCTGCTTGCAGAGCGCCTCGGCACCGTGAAATCGGGGGCAGAACCCGTTGACTACGTTGCGGAATACGCTTACCGCAGCGAGGAACAGCTTCTTGCCGAAGGGCTCATCAAGACGGCGCTCGTCGAGAAGTCCAATTTGGATTTTTGAGAAACTATCATAATCCGAAGTATACAGACGAGGAGAGTCATTACGGCTCTCCCGTTTTGTTGCAAAGCGATATCAAAGTCAGGAGTAACCATTGAACCAAAAAGACAGCAATAAAATAAGAGACCGGAAAAACGCGGACGCCGTAGAACTTGCCATATTGAACGGCATTGAGGCGTACCGCCGTGAACAGAACAGGAAGGCCGCGCCCAAGGCGGGCAAGCGGGAGGAGGAGAAGAAGCGCCTGCCCCGCGTCAAGGGGAAACCTGCCCCCGTAAAACAGCAGGAGAGAAAGCAAGCGCCCGCAGCGCCCAAAACGCGGCCTGCCGTAAAACAGCCCCAAAAGAAGCCCGTCAAGATCCTCTTCTTCGGCGGCGTGGGCGAGATCGGCAAGAATATGACGGCCATCGAATACGGGAATGACATCATCGTCATCGATGCAGGCGTCATTTTCCCCACAGAGGAGATGCCGGGCATCGACCTCGTATTCCCCGATATCTCCTACCTTTCCGCCAACAAGCGCAAGGTGCGGGGCGTCTTTCTGACGCATGGCCACGAGGACCACATCGGCGGGGTACCCTACCTCATGGCAGAGCTCCCCAAGGTGCCCGTATACGGCACCAAGCTCACCCTTGCCCTCGTGGAGAACAAGCTGCGGGAGCACCGCATGAACGACGTGCTCCTGCAGACCGTCTCCCCCAAGGATAAGATAAGGGCGGGGGTGTTTACGGTGAACATCGTAAACGTCAACCACTCGATCGCGGGAGCGACCGCCCTTGCCGTTGAGACCCCGTACGGCGTCATTTTCCACAGCGGAGACTTTAAGATAGATTTAACGCCCGTTGCGGGCAAGCCCGTAGACCTTGCCGAACTCGCCGAATATGGCAGGAAGGGGGTGCTTTTATACCTCGGGGAATCCACCAACATCGAGCGGAGCGGGTTCACGATGAGCGAGAAGGTGGTGGGTACCACCCTCGAGCACCTCTTCTCCGAGCATGCCAACAGGCGCATCATCATTGCGACCTTCGCCTCCAACGTACACCGCCTGCAACAGATCATCGACATCGCGGTGAAATTCAGAAGGAAGGTGGCCCTCTCGGGCAGGAGCATGCTGAGCGTCGTCGAGGCGGCCTCCAAAATCGGGGAAATCACCATTCCCGAGGGTGTTCTCGTAGACGTCGAAAAGACGAAGAACTACTTCGACCGCGAGATCGTCATTGTCTCCACGGGCTCACAGGGGGAACCCATGTCCGCGCTCACCCGCATGGCGGAGGGCGAATTCAACAAGGTGACCATCGGCTCCAACGATACCATCATCATCTCGGCAAGCCCCATCCCGGGCAACGAGCGCATGATCTACCGCGTCATCAACAACCTCATGAAGCGGGGCGCGGAAGTGGTGTATGAGAGCCTCGAAAAGATCCACGTCTCGGGCCATGCCTGCCAGGAAGAGCATAAAATTATGCACTCCCTCCTAAAGCCCAAGTTCTTCATTCCCGTACACGGGGAATACAGGCACTTGAAGCGCCACGCCCTGCTTGCGCAGGAGCTCGGCATGCCCGCCTCCCACATCTTCATTCCCGCCATCGGCAATACCGTTGAAGTCACCGATACCACCTTAAAGCAGGGGGCAAGTTTCCCCGCGGGGGCACGGCTCATCGACGGGGATGGGTTTGAGGACTACGCCACCGCAGAAGTTTTGCAGGATCGCATCCGCATGTCCGGAGAGGGGCTGTTCATCGTGAGCGTCACCCGCTCGGACGGCATCCTCGTGGGGGACCCCGCCGTCGTCTCGCGCGGCTTTGTCTCCTCGGTGGAGAAGGGCTTCGAGCGGGAACTCAAGGACATCGTAAGAAGGGCAGTGGATGGGCTTCCCGTGCGCTGTTCCTCCGAAGAGGCCTCCGAAGCGCTCAGGCGGGCCGTAAAGAATTACTTGTTCAGGCGTACCAAACAGTCGCCCATGATCGTCGCGATTGTGCAGGATATTTAACGAAATAGGGGGAAGAAGGATGAAACGCCGCACTGTACTCTACGTCCTCGGAATATCTTCGGTGGCAGTCTTTGTTGCAGTTTCCATCGTCGGGTTCGTGCTCGACGTCCTCACCGCAAGCGTCTTGGGGCCCATTTTGGCAGTCATTTCGCTGTTTGGCGTCTCCACCGTGATTGCGCAGGACAACCTCAACCTCAAATGTATCAAGCTCTGTGAGGAGAAGAAGTACGCGGAGGAGCGGGCCGTCATTGAGAAGCACATGAAGAGCCCCCTCTTCTTCCTCGTACGCATGGTGGCGCTTCAGCGGTACGTCCGTGCCTCGATGGCGCTCGACGACCTCCCCACGGCGAAGAAGTACATCGAGATCTTACGCAACGGGGGCGGCATGGGCTGGAAGTATAAGACGGCCTACTGCTACATCCTCATCAAGCTCGATGAAGGAGAATTCGAGACGGCGCGGAGCGAATTCGAGGAGTTCAGAAGGGACTGCGCGCATGCCGAGATCTACAAGACGCAGCTCGAGATCCTCACCGCCATCTTCTCCCGCCTCTTTACGGCGCGGGATACTTCGCCCCTGCCCGCCTCTGCGGTGGATTCTTCCTTCCCCGTGGTGAGCCGTATCTTGGGGCGGCATTACGAGGCCGAAGTCGCCGCAAGGGGGGAAGAATGGAATTGAACCTTCCGCCCCGCCTTCTCGCCCTCAGGGAAGCGGCGAAGGCGGGAAGGGACCCGACTTGTGCGGATGAGACGCTTGCCCTCCTCATGCAGTGCGCAAGGGGGGCTAAGTCGTTTTTGGAGATCGGCGCGGGGGAGGGGCTTACCTCAACCGCGCTCCTTCTTTGTTCGGATTGCCGCGGCTTCATGATCGAAAAGGACCCCGCCCGCGCGGCACGCGCCCGTAACATCTACCGTGAATTCGGCGTCGACGGGAGGGCGGAGCTCATCGAAGGGGACGCGGCCGAGGTGCTTCCCTACCTCATGGGGCCCTTCGATTTCATCTTTCTCGATGGGCCCAAGGTGCAGTATCGCCGTTACTATGAGGATTGCAAGCGGCTCCTCGTAAGGGGCGGCACCCTCTTTTCGGACGACGTACTGTTTCTGAGCGGCAACGTGCCCGCCAAGCGCCGCATGCTTGCGGAACATTTGAGGGAATACTGCGATTGGCTGTGTTCCGACCCCGATTACGACACCAAAATTTACAAATACGGAGAGGGGCTCGCCGTCTCCGTGAAGAGATAGCCGATGAAAGCCGAACTGCTTGCCCCCGCGGGCAACCTCAAAAAACTCAAACTCGCCCTCTATTTCGGCGCCGATGCCGTGTACCTCGGCGGCAAATCCTTTTCTTTACGCACCTTTGCCGATAATTTTACGGATGAAGAGCTCAAGGAGGGGTTGGATTACGCCCACGCCCGCGGCAAGAAGGTGTACGTTGCCGCCAACATCTTCGCCCGCAACAGCGACCTTGCCCTTCTCGGAAGCTACTTCGAGCGGTTGCAGGAAATGGGTGCGGACGGCGTGCTCGTTTCGGACATGGGTGCCCTCTCTCTCGCGCGTCGCCATGCGCCGCGCCTTCCCGTACACATCTCCACACAGGCGAATGTGATGAATGTGGCGGCGGCTCAGGCGTATTACGACCTCGGAGCAAGGCGGGTGGTGCTCGCCCGCGAGGTGACGGTGGAAGAGATCGCCGAGATCCACGCGGCCGTCCCCGCATTGGAGCTCGAGGCCTTTGTGCACGGCGCCGCCTGCGTCTCCTACAGCGGGCGGTGCTACCTCTCGGATTACCTCGACGGCCGCTCTTCCAATCGCGGGGCATGCGTACAGGCCTGCCGCTACGCCTTTGAGATCCGTGCCAAGGACCAAAAGAGCGGCTGGCTCCCCCTCGAAGAGGACGATAAGGGGACCTACCTTCTCAACAGCAAGGACCTCAACCTCAGCGCCCGCCTTCCCGCCCTTGCGGCGGCTGGGGTGTGCTCCTTCAAGATCGAGGGGCGCATGAAGAGCGAGTATTACCTCGCCACCGTCGTCAATGCGTACAGGCATATCATGGACATGGGGTACTCGGATGCGCTCGGGGAGGAGCTCAACACCCTCACGCACCGCGAATACGCGGATGGCTTCTCGCCCCGCGGCATGCAGTCATTCGAGAATTCCCAGAGGGACGGGAGCTGTGAATTTATCGCCATCGTGCAGGATTACGAGAACGGAAGGGCCTCGGTGGAGATGCGGAGCCGCTTCTTCGAGGGGGATACGCTTGAAGTTCTCTCCCCGCATGCGTACTTCGGCAAGGCGTTTCAAGTAGCACACATGGAGGGCCCCGACGGCCTCTCGTGCACGGACGCCAAACTCGTGCAGGCCGTCTACAAATTGGATTGCCCCTACCCCCTCCATGCGGGAGACATCCTCCGCAGAAGAAAATAATCGTATTCCCGCCCGCCCGCGCATAGGATAGACTATGCGAACGTTTGGTAAGGGCGGGATTTTTTTCTGCGCGCTCGCCCTGTTCATCGCCCTCTTACTCGTGCTCCTCGCCGTGTTCTCATGCCATGCGCAGGCGGTCGCCGTCATTTCCTATGGGAAGGAATACTACTTCCTCGCACGGAGGTGTGCGCGGGAGACCTCGGCCGCCGTTGCGGGGGATAGCTACCTTGCGGGCGGGGCGGGGTACCTCTATGAGGAGGGGGGAGAGAGCTACGCCGTGCTTGCGGGGTACTACTCCGCCTCCGATGCCGAATTCGTGGGGAGCCTCTTGAAAGGGCGGGGCGTAGACGTGACCATTCTGACCCTTTCCTGCAAAGAATTTGAGCTGAGTCTCGGGCATGGTATGGGGAAAAATCATGTGGTCTCGAATTTGAGCACGGCGGAGAGCTGTGCCCGCATGTGCTTCGATGCCGCCAACGGATTGGAGCAGAACAGCCTCACGCAGGAGGAGGCACGGGCGGCAACAAACGGCATCGCGGCATCGCTCTCGGGGCTTGCGGAGGGCAATGCGGCGGAGGGCTTCGGGCTGTGGAACGTCCTGCTCAGGCGCACCGCGCGTCGGGCGCGGGAGCTCGCCACGGGCATCCTGTTTGCAAAGGACCTCAGGTACTTGCAAGTCACCCTCCTCATGGCAATCGTAAGCGCTCACAAATATTTCGCCTGAAAATGATTGCAAGCGGCGGGATTTTCCGCTATAATAATTACCGTGAAGTGTCTGTTCCTCTACAACCCGCAATCGGGAAAGGGCAAGATCGCCCGTAAACTTCCCTACATCCGCCGCCGCCTCGAATCGCAATACGAGGTGGAGATCTACGAGACGAAGAGCCCCGAGGACCTCACGGAGAAGGTAAAAAAAGCAGAGGGGCAGTATGACCTCATCGTCTTTTCGGGTGGGGACGGGACGTTCAACAAGGTGGTGCAGGCGGCGGGCAAGGTGCCGCTCGGCTACCTCCCTTCCGGCACGACCAACGATATCGCGGTCTCCCTCGGCATTCCCCGCAGTGTGCGCGGGGCGCTCGGCGTCATTCTGAAGGGCAGGCGCGCCGCCCTCGATTGCCTCCTCGTCAACGGGCAGTATTATGCCATGTATATCGTGGCCGCGGGAACGCTCACTTCCCTCACCTACATGACGTCCCAACGCCAGAAGCGGGCGCTCGGGTGGTTTGCTTACGTCTTTCACGGCCTCAAAAATAACCTAAAGTTCGAGGTGTTCCCCGTAGAAGGGGAATGCGGAGAGGAATTCTCTACGGACTGCGTGCTCATCCTCGTGATGAATGGGAGATCGGTTGCGCGGTTCCCCGTAAACCGCAGTGCGAGCATGGCGGATGGCAAGCTCGAGGTGGCCCTCGTGAAGCAGGCGAAGCGCCCCAACTTCTTCCAAAAAATCGGGGCATTCTTCTCCGTGGCCGCCCTCATGGTATTCGGGATCAAAATCAAAAAAAGGGACATTGAGATATTTCGGGGGGACCATGTCCGCATCCACACCTCAGAAATGCTTACTTGGGACTTCGATGGCGAGGAAGGCATCAAGGGGGATGTGGAAATCGAAGTGCTCCCCGCACATGTCAACGTATGCGTACCGAAGAGGAAAAAAGTATGAAAAAGGAAGTCGTTGCCGCCCTCATCGTGCAAAATGGAAAATTTCTTGCCTGTAAGCGTCCCAAGGAGAAGGCGCGGGGCGGCCTGTGGGAGTTCGTGGGCGGAAAGGTGGAAGCGGGGGAGACCCATGAAGAAGCCCTTGCAAGGGAATGCAGGGAGGAGCTCGCGATCGAGGTGAAGGTGGGGGAGAAGTTCTTCGAAGTCACCCATGCCTACCCGGACCTCACCGTGCACCTCAGCCTCTACCGCTGTGAGATCGTGGGGGGAACGCTGACCCTTCTCGAACACGAGGAGATCAGGTGGCTGACCCCCTCCGAGGCTCAGGATTACTCCTTCTGCCCCGCCGATACCCCCATCCTCCAAAAACTTTCCAAGGGATTATAAATTGATGGGCGCCGCGGCAAAGCCGCGGCGCCCACACTATCATTATTTTATCCTCAAATTTGCTTCACGAAACTGCGGCGGCGCTTGTGGCAACGGCAGTCGAAGATCTTCCAATGGCTGATGATGGCCTGATTGTCCTCTAAGTTTAAGTTGGTCTCGTAATATTGGGCCTTGCTCGTCTTGAGCATTTCCATCATGCTCTGCATGAGTACGGCGGTGAGCCCCCTGTTTCTGTATTCGGGTACCACGCCGATGAGCCCCAAATCTATGACTTCGGGGTTCTTGACGGAGCGGAGGATCTTCAGAAGGGTGGGGAGGGTGAGCCGCCCGCCCGATTTCTGCAATGCCTTTCCGATGGAGGGGAAGGCGAGCCCGAAGCACACGGGCCGCTCGTTTTCATCCAAAATAAGGAATACGAAGCGGAGGTCCAAGATCTGCTTGAAGCTCTTGATGAGCTCCTTCTTCATGCTCTCCGTAAAGGGGACGGTGCCGTAGATCTCGGTGTACGTCTCATCCAAGATATCGAAGAACTTATCGGCGTACAGCTTCACGAATTCCCTGATGTTCCTTGCCTTGCTGACATGGAGGTTGTACCGCTCCATAATTTTCTTGGCGACGCGGGGGATCTTCGGGTCCTCCTCCTTGGGGAGACGGAGCTGATGCTCGACCCAATCCACTTCCTTCGCATAGCCGTTGTTTTCTATGAGCTTCTGATAGTAACTGTAATTATACTGCTCTTCGAAGGTGGAGAGTTCATCGAAGCCCTCAATAAGGAGGCCTTCGCGCTCCAAATCGGAGTACCCGAGCGGCCCCACGACTTCTTCCATGCCCTTCTCTTTTGCCCATTTCTCGAGGGCCCCGAAGAGGGCATCGGCGACTTCCTGGCTGTCTATCGCATCGAAACGGGTGAAGCGCACCCGCCTTTGGCCCCACTTTTGGTTGCTGGTACGGTGCAAAATTCCCTGAATGCGCCCCACGACCTTCTCCCCATCATAGGCAAGGAGGAAGAGGGATTCCGAAATCTCGTTGTAATGGCAATCGGGGCGGAACAGCCGCATCTCATCCCCGTAGAGCGGGGGGACAAACTGAGGGCAATCCTTGTAGAGCTTCAAGGGGAACTCCACGAATTCCTTCTGCTGTCTCTTTGTTTTCACTTCTCTGACAGTAATCATGATTCAATTATAATTCTATCGGGGGGATTTGTCAACTAAGTAATGGCTTTTCGTGACATCATTTTTTATGTCATGCCCGATTTCGGGGAGATGGTTACGGATTTTGAGGCGCGGAATCGTACGGAATGGGGGGTACCGATTCGAGTTCAGAATTCCTTTCGGATGATGGCGCCCCGTATCCCGTAAACAAAAAAATGCCCGTCCGTAAGGGACGGGCAAGCTTCTTTTAGATCCTTCCCGAAGTGGAGATGATGCCGAGGAGGGAGGTAAACAACCCGATCCACAACAGGATGCCGATGATGGTGAGGGCAATGGAGACCGCGCTTATGACGATGCCCGCAAGTGCAAGGCCGTTTCCCTCTCCGCCCATCACCTTTGCCTTCTTGTAGCCCAAGATGGAGCAAATGAGCCCGGGTACGGCAAGCACGAAGGAGAGGATGAACCCGATAAGGGCGAGGGTGTTGGTCTCCTTTTGCTGAGGAGAAAGGCTTTTGCCGTAGATGGGTACGCCGCAGTGGGGGCAAATCACGGCATTATCGTCTACTTGTTGCCCGCAGTTGGTACAGAACATATGCTATACCCCCAAGCCGAAGGCGATAAAGATGAAGATAGCGACAAAGAGCCATACGACCATTTCAAGAGCGCTGATGATGATGCCCGCGATCGCAAAGCCTCTGCCGTCTCCGTTCATGCGCTTGGAGCGGGAGAGCCCGATGCAGGAGAGAATGAGCCCGACGAGCCCCGTAAAGAAGGAGAGGATGAACCCGACAAGCGCAAGCGAGTTGGTCTCCTGTTTGGTTTGAAGGGCGGTATCGTTTACGAGGACGCCGCAGTGAGGGCAAATCACCGCGTTGTCGTTGATTTCCTGCCCGCAATTTCTACAATACATTGCTGAATACCTCCGAACGTAATTCTATTATATGCGCCCCCTGCCCTGATGTCAAGCCCTTTTCCAAAAAGTTTTATTTTTTGGGCGACACCTCAGACATGGCATGGGGGAATCGGATGGAAACCTTCTCAAAGCATGCGGAGAAGGTCGGAAGGGGAGATCGCGGGGACCTTGCTCTTTGCAAAATCCTTCAGGTTGCGGGTTACGATGTAATCGGCGCGGATACGGGAGGCGCATGCGCTCTGAAGGGCATCCTCGAAGTCTGAAAACCCGAGCGAAGCCACCCGCTGCAAATCGATTGCCTTCAGATCCGCGATGTCGAAGATGAGCATGAGCTTGTTGAGAATTTGCTGTATCTTTTCGGCGTCGAGTTCTTTTCGGAGGATGTAGACGAGATTGGGGAAGGAGAAGGCGCTGACGACGCCCGTAACCCTGTTGGTCTCCGAGAGACGGAAGAGCTGTTTTGCGGCATCCGAGAAGGGTTTGCGGTCTGAAAGGACGTCAAGAATGACGTTGGTATCAATCAAGATCTTCATGGTGCAGCCTCTCAGCCCGTACGGCCTTGTCGTCGTAGTTCCCCTTCAAAACGCCCACGAGCTCGTCCGTGAGGAAGGAAACGGCGGCGTCGCGCGAGACGAGCCGCGCAACTTCCTTGCCGTTGCGCAGGATCACGACTTCGCCCCCCGCCTGCACGGTTTGAAGATACTTTCCGAAGTTGTTCTGCATTTCGGTTGCGGTTACGATCGTCATTATCGGTCCTCCCTGAAATTTTCTAATATCAGTATATACGATTTTAGCGAATTTGTCAACACATTGGAAGCAAAATTCTTTCATCCTTTGAAAAAAGATTGAATTTTTGGATACGGAAGGGTGGGGGAATATTTTACTTTTTCCTCAAATATTTACAAAATACTTGCGCATTTTGTTGACAAAACGGGACATATTTGGTATAATTCGCCCATGATATATTTGAAAGATTTCAAGAAAGGCAAACTTATCTATGAAGCGCTCGATTCGGATATCCGCCTCGGCATCTTGGAGGAACTTCTAAAGCGCGGGGAGGTCAATCTCGCCCACTTCGCAAAGCAGTTCGGCGTTTCCAACGGCGCCATCACCGCCCATGTCAAGAAGCTCCACGCGGCAGGGCTCATCGAGATCACCACCTCTTCGGGTATCCGCGGCACCCAGAAAATTTGCTCGATCGCCGCGGATAAGCTCGTGGTGGACTTCGCCGCCCTTCCGCAGGCGGAGGGAAGGGTGGAATCGGTTGATATCGACGTCGGGCAGTATGTGGATTACGAAATTCACCCCACTTGCGGGCTTGCGACCCGCGAAAACGTGGTGGGCGGCCTCGATAATCCTGCCGCGTTCTCCTATCCCGAGCGGGGCAGGGCGGGCATTCTATGGCTTGCGGGCGGCTATGTGGAGTACCTCGTCCCCAACTATCTCTCTCCGAATGCGGCCCTCAAGGAGCTCCACTTCACCATGGAGCTTGCCTCCGAGGCCCCCGGCTATGCGGCGTACTTCCCGAGCGACATCCACTTCTATCTCAACGGCAAGCTGTTGGGATTCTACACGAGCAAGGGGGAATACAACGACCGCCCGGGCAGTTGTAACCCCTCGTGGTGGTACGGCAACTTGGGGCAGTACGGAAAGAAGGTAACGGTGACGGTGCGGGAGGACGGCTCCTACGTCCTCGGCATGAAAACTTCGGATGTGGGGATTTCAGACCTCGGCATCCGTGCGGGGGAGCAGGTGCGCTTCCGCATTGCGGTGCCCGAAACCGCGGAGCACAAGGGGGGCTTCACCCTCTTCGGAAAGGGCTTCGGAGATTACGAACAGGGCATCGTCTGCAAATTTGTCTGTAAATAGGAGGGAATATGGAGATCGAAGGGCTTTCCAAAAAGTTTGGCGTCAACGCCGAGCGCGGAGAGGGGGGAAACTTCCCCGAATTTTTACGCCGCGTACGCGGTAAAAAGGTGCTTCTCATCACCGACGCCCATACCATGCCCATAAGTGAGCCCATAAAATGCGCTCTCGTGGGAAACGGTAACCCCGTAACCCATTGCCATTTTGAGGAAGAGGAACCCGTTGCGGATGAGAAAACGGTGGAGCGGGCGCGCCGTACGGGGGAAGAGGCCGATTACCTCCTCGCCGTGGGTGCGGGGACGCTCAACGACGTCGCCAAGTATGCGGGCTTCCTGCTCAAAAAGCCGAGCGGCATCTATGCCACCGCCCCCTCGATGGACGGATTCACTTCGGGGGTCACCCCGCTCATTGAGAACGGGTTCAAAATTACCCGCCCCGCACAGGTCGCAAGCGACGTCCTCATGGACTTCTCGGTGCTCTCTGCGGCGCCCCGCGTGATGATCGGCGCGGGGGTGGGGGACGTGCTCGCCAAGCACTGTTGCCTCACCGATTGGAAGATGGCTTCCCTGCTTACGGGGGAGGCGTACGGGGAAGAGGCGGCCGCCCTCATGTATGAGGCCCTGCATGCCTGCGATGAGAGCGTACCCGAACTCATCCGAGGGAGCAAATCGGGGGTGGAGAAACTCATGAATGCCCTGCTCGTCTCGGGGTATGCCATGGTGATCGCGGGCAACTCCCGCCCCGCTTCGGGCGCCGAGCACCACATGAGCCACTTCCTCGAAATGGACTTTCTGCGCCGCGGCAAGCGCATCCCCCTGCACGGGGTGAAGGTGGGGCTCGGGACGGAGGTCTCCCTCCATCTCTACCACACCCTGCCTTCCCGCCCCGCCTTTTCGGGCTGCGAGAAGGTGTATCCCCTCATAAAGGCCCTGCCTACGGTGGATTCCGTAAAAAATACCCTGCATGCCCTCGGTTGCCCTACCCGCTTTTCGGAGCTCGATATCCCCAAGGATACGGTGGCCGAGATGTTCCGCTCGGCATACAAGATCCGCGATCGCTTCACCATCCTCACCCTCTACTGCACTTACGGCTTCATGGAGGATACGGTGGATGAGCTCATGGACCTCTTCTACTGAGAAAATTGTGTAAAATTTACGGCCGCGCCCCTCATTTGTTTGACGGGGGTGCGGCTTTGTAGTATAATAAAGTTAATTTTTTGTACGACTCAGGGGGGAGTATGTTACAGGTCAAGCATTTAGTCAAGCGGTATATTTCCAAGGGGGAGACGGTCACTGCCTTAAACGACGTCTCGGTGGATTTCCCCGAAAAGGGCATGGTGTTCCTTCTCGGCAAATCGGGGAGCGGCAAGAGCACCCTTCTCAATATCTCGGGCGGGTTGGATTCCCCCGATGAAGGGGAGGTCATTGTAAAGGGGCGCTCCTCCAAGGAGTTCTCCAAGAGCGATTTCGATAGTTACCGCAATACCTATGTGGGCTTCATCTTTCAGGAATACAACATCTTGAATGAACTTACGGTGCGGGAGAACGTCGCCCTCGCGGTGGAACTGCAGGGGCAGCCCGCAGACCCCGATAAAGTGCAGGATCTTCTCACGAAAGTGGACCTCGGCGGCTACGGAGACCGCCGCCCCAACACCCTCTCGGGGGGCCAGAAACAGCGCGTCGCCATCGCCCGTGCCCTCGTCAAGAACCCCGAGATCATCATGGCGGATGAGCCGACGGGCGCCCTCGATTCCAACACGGGCAAGCAGGTTTTCGATACCTTGAAGAAGCTCTCCGAAGAGAAGCTCGTCGTCGTTGTCTCCCACGACAGGGAATTTGCGGAGGTGTACGCAGACCGCATCATCGAGCTCAAGGATGGCAATATCATCTCGGATGTGACGCGCGGAGAGGGCACGAAGCGCGAATGGCACAACGTCAGCGAGGTAGGCGAACACAAGCTCGCCATCGCAAGCGGGGCAGCCATGTCCGAAGAAGAGGCCCAAAAAGTGCTCTCCTTCCTAAAGAGGCACAAGGGCGGCGTCGTCATTTCCTCGGAGGAGAGCGACCTTGCCACCCTCCCGCCCGAAGAGAAGGTGGTCGCCAATTTCACGCCCACCGATACGACGCCCAAGCCCACCGAAGAGGACAGCGCGGACTTCATCAAATCCAAATTCCCGATGCGCTACGCCGTCAAGATGGGGCTTGCGAGCCTTCGGATCAAGCCGCTCCGGTTGGTATTTACCTCCCTTCTCGCGACGGTCGCCTTCATCGTATTCGGCGTCTTTTCAACGCTCCTCACCTACAGTGCGACGGATGCCGCGGCCCACACCCTCGAGCGCTCCTCCTACGGCACCGCGATCATTCAGAAGTACGGCATGGTCCACCTAAAGCCCGCCGATTCGGATGAACCGTACTTAAGGCGCATCACGCGCGATTGGGATTTCCACTTCTCGGAGGGGGAAATCGCGTCGCTCAAAGCGGAGTACCCGCAAATGAATTTCATGGAGGGCTTCACGCTCGGCATCGCAGGGCTCTCCTTTGCGAGCTCCCAGCCGCGCGGCCTCTCGGATAGCGCAAGCGATTATTACGATAACTTTGAAAATTTCACCGCCTTCTCGTATGCCTCCGAAATCCCGGACGACGGTAGCGTACAGCTCGTGAAGGGGGAATGGCCCAAGGCCGCCCATGAGATCGTCGTCTCCGTGCCCGTCTACGATTCCTTTGAGCACTACGGTTGGTCGGGGAGCGGCGATTCACAGGCCGTTGCCTCTTACGATGATCTGATCGGCAAGACGGTAACCATCGTCGGGAACGGCGGAAGTCTCCTCTTGACCGTCGTCGGCATCTTCGATGCGGGGGAGGATTTCTCCGCCTATGAAGTGCTCCAAAAGCCCAATACTTCTATGCCGCCCGAGGATTGGAATGCCCTTCAGAATGAACTCGAAGAGACCTTTGAATACTCCATGTCCTCCATTTGCTTTGTCGGGGACGGGTTCTATGATACCTTCTCGGCCTACAAGTACGGCGATTCGAATGAGCGCATCGTCTATTCGGAAAGCGACTTCGTCTCGAGCGGCTACCTCATCGAGCAATTCAACTTCCGCGGAGATATCCTCTTCACCATCAACCCCGAAGCGGAGCCGGAGGGCAGTTATGTGGATTACCTCTTCACCTCGCTGAAATCGGATAGAAGCGCGAAGTGTGCGGCGCTCATGGAACTCGATGCCCGCCCCGAGGGTGAGCTCGATATCAATTACGCCGCCCCCTATTCCTTCATGGCGGATATCCGAGAGGCCACCGAACTCCTCAATGAGATCATGGTAATTTTGGGTCCCGCCGCGGCCGTGCTCGCCGTATTCGCCGCCCTCCTCCTCTTTAACTTCATCTCTGCAAGCATCAACGCAAAGAAGAAGGAGATAGGAATTTTACGGGCAGTCGGGGCACGGGGGATCGACGTATTCAAGATCTTCATCGTGGAAGGCGGAGTGGTGACGCTCGCCTGCTTCGTGCTCGGATGCCTCGGGGCGCTCGCCGTATGCCTCATCGTGAACGCCGTCATTGAGCCCATGTTCGGCATCGTGGGGCTGTTCTCCTTCGGCATCCTCAACGTGCTCTTTGTGCTCGCCATCTCCCTCGTGACTGCTATCGTGTCTACGGTGGTGCCCGTCTCGCTCACCGCGAAGAAGAAGCCCGTCGAGGCCATCCGCTCCCTGTAAAAATAGCAAATGGGGGATCGCGGCCAACACTTCGGTTGCCGCGCCCCCATTTTTGTCTTTTTTATTTTCTTCAAATGGCTTCCGCCGGCTTGTAATTTTTTCGTATGAAGTCAGCAATGACGGGTGCAAGGACAGTTTTGTGAAACTCCTGCGACGGGTGAAGTCCGTCTCCCGTGTAACCGGGGGCGTTATACTCTCTCGCATAGTCTGCGAGCACAGCGGTATCAAGCACCGCAATGTCATACTTCGCACACACTTCTTTTACGGCACTTCCAACGTCAAGCAGGGAATAAGCATGATTTTCGGCATACCATTTCGAGCTTTCGGAGAGCGGGGTCATGAAGAAGATGAACGCATTCGGATACTTCTCTTTCAACCCCTTCGCAAGGATATGGAGAGACCCATATATCGTATCATGCCCATTCGAATTGATATTGCCCAAGGGCGCACTCGAATTGAAATCATTCACGCCGCCCATGACGGAAACGATGTCGAAGTCGTCAGCCATATTCACATATCGCCGCGACATCGTCCCGTCCTCGCCGCGAATATCGGAAAGGCAGGTACCGCTGATACCGTAATTCCGAACGCGGGATAAGCCGAGCAACGATTTCACTTCCATGCAGTAGGGAACGTCCATTGCCGCATAGCCGCGCTCATAGTCCGCACCGTATGTAATACTGTCTCCGAGAGCCGCATAGCTCAAATCCGAAAAACCGGCGTTTGTTTTCCCGCCCTGTTCTGCCGTATCTTTACGGCACGCGGCGAGCCCCATGCCAACCCCCATGGCCAATCCAAGCAAGAGAATGACGAGAACGCCGATGAATACCCCGCGGGTGAAATTGTGTTGTGCCTGTTTTGTCATGTTCACCTCATGCCACATTATAGCACAATTCTCCGTCTTTGCAAACAGTTACGCGGGATAGCTCCCTGTAAAAAATTTTTGTTACCCCTAAAAAGCGTTTGACAAATGTGCGGCGCTCTGCTATAATGGGCAGGAAATAAGTGCTTCGGCGAAGGAGGGTTGTTATGTCCACGATTCGGGTCGGTGAAAACGAGAGCTTGGAATCTGCTCTGCGCAGGTTTAAGAGAAAGTGCTCACGCGATGGGATAATCGGAGACCTCCGCAAGAAGGAGTTCTACGAGAAGCCCTCCGTCAAAAAGAGAAAGAAGTCGGAAGCGGCGAGAAAGAGAAACAGAACGTAAAAAGAGAGATCCGTAACTTGTGTTACGGATTTTTTTTGCAAAATTTGTCGAATCAAGAGAGGGGAACGCGATGGAACGATCACTCAAAGCGCTTGCCAAGGAAGCCAAGCTCCGCATGAAGCGGGGATTTTGGGAGGAGTGCGAGAAAAAGCTCACAAAAGAGCGCGAGAATGCCAAGGAGCAGGGCATCAACGAGAGCAAGCTCGAGCTCTATTTCATGGAAAAAGTGGGGGCTGAGATCAAGGGGGAGACGCCCGATGAATTCTACCTCAAGGTAAAGCGGCTCCTCTTGGAGGAGGGGGAGGTCTCGGATGCCATCGGAAGGCTTACGGATAAGGCGTATTACGAGACGCTCTCCTATGCCGAGCGGCAGAGGTATACCCTCGAACTCTCAGAAAAGTATCTTCGTGCCCTCGAACGCTTCAAGCGCGAATACGAATTTGAAATCAAGGGCAGAAGGTAGCCCTCGTCCCCTTGCAAAGAAGAGAGGTTTGTGCTATAATAGAAGGGTATGAACTTCTACTATCTCAACGAAGAACAGCAAAAGCCCGTCGAAGATACCGAAGGGGCGGTGCTCGTACTTGCGGGGGCGGGGAGCGGCAAGACGCGTGTGCTCACCGCCCGCATCGAGCGGCTCATCACCGAGCTCGATGTTCCCCCCGAGAGCATCCTTGCCATCACGTTTACCAATAAGGCGGCGGATGAAATGAAGAGCCGCCTCGATTTGGTATGCGATACGCGCAGGATGTGGGTGTGCACCATCCACTCGATGTGCGTGAAGATCATCCGCATGTACGCCGAGCGGCGGGGGCTCAAGGAAAACTTCTCCATCTATTCCGAACAGGAACGGGCGGCGGTGATAAAGCAGGTGCTGAAGGAGTGTAACTACGAGAAGGACGATCTTCTAAAATCCGTCAAGTACCACATCTCCAACGCCAAGATGCTTGGGCTCTCTCCCCGTGAGTACGGCGCGCGGTATAAGTACGAGCGGGATATCGAGGCGGCGATGAAGGTGTATGAACGCTACGACGCCCGCCTCAAGGCCAACAACGCCCTCGACTTCGACGACCTTCTGACCGAGGCGCGGGCCCTTCTCATGGAGGATGCGGAGGCGCGGGAGTACCTTTCGGGGCGCTTCCGCTATATCCACGTGGATGAATTTCAGGATACCAACGCCGTGCAGTTCGATATCATCAAACTGCTCTCCTCCACCCACGGCAACCTCTTCGTGGTGGGCGACGACGACCAGAGCATCTACGGCTGGCGGGGGGCGCAGATCGAGAACATCCTCCACTTCGAGAAGAGCTTCCCCAAGGCGAAGGTCTATAAACTTCAGCGCAATTACCGCTCGACGGGCGCCATCTTGGAGCTCGCCAATGCCTCCATCTCGCACAACAGGGAGCGCAAGGGCAAGACGCTCTGGACGAATGCCCCCGCAGGGGACAAGCCCGTGTACTACGAGGCCGAAGAGGAAGCGGGGGAAGCGCTGTACTGCGCCAGGACCATCTTCGAGATGGTGAAGAAGGGTTACAGCCTCTCCGATTTCGCCGTCCTCATGCGCATCAACGCCGTCACCCGCTCCTTCGAGCAGGAATTCACCAAGTACGGCATCAACTATAAGGTATTCGGAGGATTCAAGTTCTTCGAGCGCAAGGAGATCAAGGATATCCTCGCCTACCTCCGCCTCATCAATAACCCCTTCGACGGCGAAGCGCTTCTCCGCATCATCAACGTCCCCAAGCGGGGCATCGGCGAAAAGACCATTCAGGTGCTCGCCGAGTACGCCAATTCGGAGGATCTTACGCTGTACGATGCCGTCCTCGACTGCGACTTTCTGCCCCTCTCCGCCTCCATGCGCGAGAAGCTCCGCGCCTTCGGAAGGTATGTGAAAGACCTCGTCATCCGCTCACAGGAGGAACCCGTAAACACCCTCGTCGCCCACATTTTGAGCACTTCTGGCATGTACGACCAGTACGCGGACGGCACCGATGAGAGCGTGACCAAGCGGGCCAACCTCGATGAATATCAGAATTCGGTGGATGAGTACGTCCGCATGAACGAGGGCGCAACGCTCTCCGATTACCTCCAACAGATCACCCTCTATTCGGATACCGATGAGATGGACGGCGGGGACTACGTGACCGTCGCCACCATCCATGCCGTCAAGGGGCTCGAGTTCCGCTGCGTGTTCCTCGTGGGCCTCGAGCAAAACCTCATGCCCACCTCGCATGCCCTCGAAGAGGGGCATGAGGAGGAAGAGCGGCGGCTGATGTACGTAGCCATCACTCGTGCACGCGAAAAACTGTGGCTGACCCGCTCCAAGACGCGTTACCTCTATGGGGAGCGCCAGCCCACCACGCGCTCCCAATTTGTGGAGGAGCTCAAGGAGGAGCTGAACCTTCCCGATGAGCCCCGCTATGGAGGCGGCTACGGAAGGCGCGGCTACGGGCAATCGTATGGGAGAGGCTACGGGCAGAATTACGGAAGGAGCTACGGGCAATCTTACGGGAGCGCCCCCACGCGGGTGGGAAGTTATTCGGAGGAATACCCGAGCTATGGTGGCACAACGCGGCCTCCCATCGCAAACGGCATGCCCATGTCCGCAATACAGCCGCAAAATCCGCCCAAAGATACGGCGGGATATGCCGTGGGCGTACGCGTCAAACACACCCGTTTCGGGGAGGGCGTCGTCACGGCGATGCGCGGAGAGGGCAGGAATTTAATTGTCACCGTCAACTTCCCCTCCGTGGGCAATAAAGATTTGGCGGCGTCCCTTGCGCCGATGGAGATTTTGGAGTAAACCTATGGATAGAATGCACGAACTTGTGGAGATCTTGAACCGTTGGGCGTACGAATACTACGTCCTCGACGACCCGAGCGTACCCGACAGGGAGTACGACCGCCTCTATGATGAGCTCGTGGAGCTCGAGCGGGAGAGCGGGGTGACCCTTCCCGATTCGCCTACCCGCCGCGTGGGCGGGGAGCCCGTGAAGGGCTTCGAGCGGCATGCGCACATCGCACGGCTATACAGCCTCGATAAGGCGGTGACGGAGGATGAACTCTCCGCCTTCTTCACCCGCGTCCAAAAGGCGGGGGAGGCGACGTATACCGTGGAGTATAAATACGACGGGCTCACCGTCTGCCTCACCTATGCGGGCGGCGCCTTCGTGCGCGCCACCACGCGGGGCAACGGCGTGGAGGGGGAGGATGTCACCGCACAGGCGCTCACCGTGCAGAGCTTTCCCCTCAAAATCGGGTACAAGGGCACCCTCGAAGTGCGGGGGGAGGCGGTAATACGCCTCTCTGCCCTGCAGAAGTACAACGAGGCCCATCCCGAGGAGCCCCTGAAGAATGCCCGCAATGCGGCGGCGGGGGCCATCCGCAACCTCGACCCCAAGGTGACCCGCACCCGTAACCCCGAAATTTTATTCTATGACGTCAACTACATGAGCGAGGGAGAACTCGCAACGCAGGTGGAGGCCGCCGAATTTTTGAAGCGGGAGGGCTTCAAGATGCACCCCTTCCTCCGCATTTGCCGTACCCCCGAAGAGGTATTCTCCGCCGTTGAGGAGATCGAAGTGGGGCGCAGGAGCCTCGATTACCTCACGGACGGCGCCGTCATTAAGGTAAACGAGGGCCCCATCCGCGAAGAGATGGGCGCCACCGATAAATTCCCCCGCTGGGCCATTGCCTATAAATTCGAGGCGGAGGAGGCGGAGACGACGGTGCGCCGCGTCTATTGGCAGGTGGGCAGGACGGGCAAGCTCACCCCCCTTGCAGAGGTAGAGCCCGTGGAACTTGCGGGGGCGACCGTACGCCGCGCCACCCTCAATAACTTCGGGGACCTCACCAAGAAGGACGTGAAGGTGAACTCCCGCGTCCTTATCCGCCGCTCCAATGAAGTCATTCCCGAGATCCTGGGGGCGGTCTCCCATGTGGAGGGCAGTGTGCCCGTCGAGCGGCCCGTGTTCTGCCCGTACTGCTCCGCACCCATACGGGAGGTGGGCGCAAACCTCTTCTGTACCAATGAGAACTGCCCGCCCCGCGTGGTGCAGAAGCTCACCCACTATTGTAGCAAGAACGCGGCGGACGTGGAGGGCATGTCCGAAAGCACCCTCTCATTTTTGCATGAGAAGAGGGGCGTATCACGGTTTTCCGACCTCTACACCCTCACCGAGGAGAGCTTCAAAGAGGAGGACGGAACCTACTTCTCGGGCTTCGGAGAAAAGAAAATTTCCAACCTCCTCTCCGCCATCCAAAAGAGCAAGGAGATCCCCCTCGACCGCTTTTTGTATGCCATCGGCATTGAGGGCATCGGCAGGGTGGCGGCACGGGACCTCGCGGGGCTCGGCAGCATCGAGGCCATCCGCGCCCTCTCCTTTGAGGAGCTCGTCGCCATGGAAAACATCGGGGAGATCACCGCAAATTCCATCCTCTCCTACTTCAATTCGGTGGAGAACGTCCACGAGATCGGGCGGCTCATGTCGCTCGGCGTCACACCGTATGTGAAAGCGAAACCCACCGTGGGGGCGTTTGCGGGGGAGAGCGTGGTGCTTACGGGAGGGCTTGCCTCCATGTCCCGCCCCGAGGCACAAAAGCGCATCGAGGCGCTCGGCGGCGTATGCCAAAGTTCGGTCTCCCAAAAGACGACGCTCGTCGTCGCCGGGGAGAAAGCGGGCAGTAAACTCGAAAAGGCGAGAAAGCTCGGCATCCGCATTATCGATGAACAAGAGTTTCTCGCTATGCTTGGCTAAAATATCTCGAAATAAGTTGACCGCGCCCGCGCACATGTGCTATAATAGAGAATAATATCTCAGAATGCCAAGGAGGCTTGCATGTATAGCATGACGGGTTACGGCAAGGGCGTCTGCCGAAGGGAGGGCTTGGAGCTCACGGTGGAAGTCAAGTCCGTCAACAACCGCTATCTCGATCTCTCCGTGAAGGCGCCCCGCATCTTTTTGGGCGAGGAGGACGGCATCCGCGCCGTCGTGCGGGAGTATATGTCTCGCGGGCACCTCGATCTCTTTGTCTCCTATACGGATAAGCGGGTGCGCACCAAGCTCGTTGCGGTAGACTTCAACGCCGCCCGTGCCTACATGGAGGCGGCGAAGTCCCTCACCGAGGCCTTCCCCGAACTCTGTGAGCGGGACGATATGACGGTCTCCCGCCTCCTAAGGCTTCCCGACGTCGTAAAACCCGAAGAGACGGGGGAAGATGAAGATTTGAAGGAAGCCCTCTACTCTGCTCTCCGCGAGGCCATGGAAGCCCATAGGGGAATGCGGAAGAAGGAGGGGGAACGCCTCAAAGCCGATCTCCTTTCGAGGATGGAGCGCATCGCAGAGCTTCGGGAGAAGATCGCAGTCCGTGCCCCTTCGGTTGCCGAAGAATACAGAAAGAGGCTCACGGAGCGGGTAGGGGAGTTCCTCTCGGGGAAGGTGGATGAGACGCGTATCCTCACCGAGGCCGCCGTCTACTCGGATAAGTGCAACATCGATGAAGAGCTCACCCGCCTCGCCTCCCACATCTTAGAATTCAAAAATATATGCCGCGAGGAAGCGGTGGGAAGAAAACTTGATTTCCTCGTGCAGGAATTCAACCGCGAATGCAACACCGTATGCAGTAAATCCAACGACCGTGAAGTAACGGCGTACGCCCTCGAGATGAAGAACGAGATCGAGAAGGTACGCGAGCAGATACAGAATTTGGAATGAGTATGCGAAAGATTTTATTTGTTGTTTCGGGCCCTTCGGGGGTTGGGAAGGGGACACTCGTCAAGGGAATCGTCGATTCGGATCCCACCATCGCGCTCTCCGTCTCCTACACCACCCGCCCGCCCCGCAAGGGGGAGCGGCACGGCGTGGAGTACTTCTTCGTCTCCCGTGAGGAATTTGTGCAACTCGAAGAGGAGAACGGCTTCCTCGAATACGATGAACACTTCGGCAACCTCTACGGAACGCCGAGGAAGTACGTATTCGATCACATGAAGCGGAGCAGCGTCATCCTCGAAATTGACGTCGTGGGCGGCCTCAAGGTGAAGGAGGAGGTGCGGAAGGCGGGCGTACCCGTCATTCTCATCATGATCGTCCCCCCCACCCTCGATTCCTTGGAAGAGCGCATCCTCCACCGCGGTGCGGAGACGCCCGAACAGCTGAGATCCCGCAGGGAACGGGTGAATTTCGAACTCGAAAAATCGGACGTCTATGACTACGTCATCGTCAATGACGACTTCGATACCGCCCTCTCCCAACTTAAATCCATCATCGAAACCGAACAAAACAAGGAGTAAAGATATGATAAACGAACCCTCGGTAGATTCCCTCATTCGCAAGCTCGGCACGGAAGAAAATCCCGTTTCGGGTTACGAACTGTGCGTGGTCGTCGCCAAGCGTACCCGCCAAATTATCGAACAGATGCAGTCAACGGGCGCAACCGAGCTCCCCGGCAAGCAGAAGGAAATCGTCGTCGCCTGCCAGGAAGTGATGAACGGCAAAGTCAAGAGCGTAAAGGATTGAAAGGGCGCCCCGCTTTTCGGGGCGTCTTTTGCGCAAAAGCAAACTTTGAGAAAGGGGGCGGGGGGTTCCCGCAAGTCGGCATGGCGCAAATTGCAGAGGTCATCGTGGACATCGCGCACAGCGATGTCGATAAAATTTTTGATTACATCGCCGCCGATACCGTGCGGGCGGGGATGCGCGTCGCCGTACCCTTTGCAAGGACGGTGACGACGGGCTTTGTCATGCGGGTGAAGGAGCATTCCGATGTCCCGCCCGAAAAGCTCAAGGCGGTGCTCCGTGCGGAGGAGGAGTTTCCCGCCCTCACCGAGGAGGCCCTCTCCCTCGCCCAAAAGATAGCGGCACGGTACCGCGTCCCCCTCGCACTCTGTTTGCGCCTCTTCCTTCCCGCCGAAATGCGGAGCGGAAAGGTGGGGGAACTGTATAAGACGTATTATAGTTTACGGGAGCCCCTGCCCGAAATTTCTCCCCGAGCGAGGGCCCAACTTGCCCTCATCGCCTACCTCGAAGAGAGGGGAGAGGAGGAGAGCGCGGTCCTCCATCAAAAGTTCGGGGGAGCGGTGAAGGCGCTCGAAGAGAAGGGGGCCCTCAATATTGAAAAGCGGAGGGCGTTCCGCGCCCCCTATCGGGATATCGAGGAGCACGAACCCGAGCGGGAGCTCACCGTGGCCCAAGCGCATGCGGTGGAGACCATCGTAAACACAGAGAAAACCGTTTCCCTCCTCCACGGGGTGACGGGAAGCGGAAAGACGGAAATTTACCTCAATTTAATTGCCCGTCAGCTCGCCCTCCACAAGACTGCCATCTTCCTTGTGCCCGAGATCTCCCTCACCCCCCAAATGCTGAGGCAGCTCCGTGCCCGCTTCGGAAGCTCGGCCGCCATTCTGCACAGCGGCCTCTCGGCGGGGGAGCGCTTCGATGAATGGATGCGGCTGCGGGAGGGGACGGCGCGCATCGCCATCGGCGCCCGCTCCGCCATCTTCGCCCCCCTCGAAAACGTGGGCATCATCGTCATTGACGAGGAACATGACGGGAGCTACACTTCGGAGAGTTCTCCGCGGTATACGACGTTCGATATCGCCTACTTCCGTGCCCGTCACAACGGATGCAAGTTGGTGCTCGGCAGCGCGACGCCCTCCGTCGAGACCTACCGCCGTGCCAAGGAGGGGGAATTCGAGCTCATCACCCTGCCCGATAGGATAAACGCCCGCCCCATGCCCGCGGTCAGCATCGTAGATATGCGCCGCGAACTCAAGCGGGGCAACGCCTCCTGTTTTTCCGCACTCCTTCAGGAAAAGCTCTCCTCCTGCCTTGCGGAGGGCAACCAGGCCATCCTCTTTCTCAACCGCAGGGGGTATTCGCAGACGGTCGTCTGCCGCGATTGCGGCTACGTTGCCAAGTGCGAAAACTGCGATGTCTCCCTCACCTACCATAAGGATGAAAACCTCCTGAAGTGCCACTACTGCGGTGCGGGTTACAGGATGCCGCCCGCCTGCCCCGATTGCGGGGGGACCCACCTCATCTATGCGGGTACGGGCACCCAACGGGTGGTGGACGGCCTCAGAAAGCTATACCCGAAGGCCCGCATCCTCCGCATGGACCAGGATACCACGAGCGGCAAAGAGGGGCACTATAAAATCTTGAAGCAATTCTCGGAGCATCGGGCGGACCTCCTCGTCGGCACCCAAATGGTGGCCAAGGGCCACGATTTCCCCTCCGTCACCCTCGTGGGCATCCTCGATGCGGATATGAGCCTGCACTTCCCCGATTACAGGAGCGGGGAGCGCACCTTCCAGCTCGTGACGCAGGTCGCGGGCAGGAGCGGCAGGGCGGAGATGCCGGGCGAAGTCGTGTTGCAGACATACGACCCCGAAAATTACATTTTGCGCTTTGCGGCGAAGTACGATTACGAGGGCTTCTACGCCCACGAGATCGGCATGCGCGCCGCCACCCTCTTCCCGCCCTTTGCAAAGATCGTGCGGGTAATGGTGACGGGGGAGGATGAAAAGGAGACCCTCGAAGCGCTCAGGGAGGTGTACGGGCGCCTTCAGGAGCTCTACGCCCAAAACCGCGAGAAGTTCCTCTTCTTCAACCGCATGCATTCGCCCGTCAAGCGCATCCAGAATAAATTCCGCTATCAGGTGCTCATGCGCCTTGCGGATAGCTCCGTGCTCAAAGAGGTATACGAGCGTGCTGAGTTGCATACGAAGGGCGTGCTCGTCTACGTCGAAGAAAATCCAAGCAATCTCTCTTAGGAGGAAGGTATGATACGTGAAGTCGTGCAGGTGGGAGACCCCGTCCTGCGCAAGGCGTGTGAACCCGTCACAAGGTTCGATGCAAAGCTGTGTGCGCTCCTCGACGACATGAAGGAGACCGTGCGCGCCCATGAGGGGGCGGGCCTCGCCGCCCCGCAGGTGGGAGTACCCATCCGCGCCGTCGTCGTAGACGTCGAAGAGGGCTTCTTTGAATTTATCAACCCCAAATTCGTATGGCAGAAGGGGGAGCAGACGGGGGCAGAGGGGTGCCTCTCCGTCGTCGGGAAGGCGGGCACGGTGACCCGCCCCTCCAAGGTGAAAATTCTCTTTCAGGATCGGCGGGGGGATAAGTATTCCCTCGTCGCCCGAGACTTCTTCGCCCGCGCCATCTGCCATGAACTTGACCACCTCGACGGCATTCTCTATACCGATAAGGCCGTGAACGTGCACAGTGTGGAGGGAGAATGAAACTCATCTTTGCGGGAACACCCAAGTTTGCGCTTGCCCCCCTTGCGGCGATTAAGGGAGCGGGCTACGAAATTGCGGCAGTCTTGACCATGCCCGATAAGCCGCAGGGCAGAAGGGGGGTAATTACCCCCCCGCCCGTGAAAGTGCTTGCGGAAGAGCTCGGGCTCCCCGTGCTCCAACCCGTAAAACTCAAGAACGAGCCCGAACTTCTAAGAGAGCTCGGGGCAGACCTCATGGTGACCTGTGCCTACGGGCAAATTCTCACCGAGGAAATCTTGAACCTCTTCCCCAAGGGAGTGTGGAACATCCACGCGTCCCTGCTTCCCGCCTACCGCGGTGCGGCGCCCATCGCCCGCGCCATCATGGACGGCTGCCGCAAGACGGGGGTAACCATCATGAAGACCGAGCTCGGCATCGATACGGGGGACATTTTGTGCAGTGCGCCCGTGGAGATCTCCGATTCGGATACGGCGGAGACCCTCTCCGAAAAGCTCTCCCTCGTGGGGGCGGAGCTCATCGTCCGCGAACTCAAGGGAATCGAGGAGGGCACGATCACCCTCAAAAAGCAGGGGGAAGGGTTTGTCTGCAAGAAGGTGCAGAGGACGGAAATCGACTTTTCAAAGCCCTCGAGGGAGGTCGCCTGCCTCATCCGCGGGCTCTCCCCCAACCCCGGGAGCTTCGCCCGCATCGAGGGGCTCGAAGTCAACTTCTTCCTCGCAGAGGAAGTTGGGCTTACGGAGGCGGTGCCGTGGGGTACGGTCGTCACCTGCGATGCAAAGAAGGGGCTCATCGTTGCCTGCGGGGAGGGGGCGGTACGCCTCACCGAGCTCCAACCTGCGGGCGGAAAACGCATGCGAGATACCGCCTTTGCCAACGGGCGACATCTCAAAGGGGAACGGTTTGAACCTGTTTGTTGAGCCCTACGAGGTGCTGTTCAAGGTATATTCGGAGGGCGCGCACCTCAAAATTGCCCTCGGGGATCTCCCTTCGGGGGAGCACGGCCGCACCGTGCGCATCTCTTACGGCGTCCTCGAAAACGATGGCTACCTTGGCCTGTGCATCAGGACGTTTGCCGAGAAACAGCCCAAGCTCCCCGTAAGGATCGTGCTGAAGATGGCGCTCTACGCCATGCTCTTCCTCAATATCCCCCGCTATGCCGCAGTGGACGACGCCGTTGCGCTCGTGAAATCGCTCGGCAAGGGGGGCGCGGCGGGGTTTGTCAACGCCTTCCTGCGCCGTTTCGATGAAACAAAGGTCCGCATCCCCGAAGGGATAGAGGGCCTTGCGATAAGGAGCAACTTCCCCCGCTTTGCCATCGAGGAAGTGAAAGAGGCCTATAAAGGGCGGGCGGAGCAAATTCTGCTTGCGAAGTCGCACGGCGTTTCCGTACGGTTCACTTCGGACATGGGTGCCATGAATGCGCTCCCGCATGAGGATACGCCCTTCGAGAACGTAAAAATTTTCAAGAACTTTACGCGGGAGGAGGGGTTCTTTTCGGGGAACTACACCTTCCAATCGGTGGGCAGTGTGGCGGTATGCGCCGCCGTGGAGCCGTGCAAAAGCCTCCTCGATGCCTGTGCCGCCCCCGGGGGCAAGAGCGTGCTCCTCTCCGAGCGCTGCGGGCAGGTGACGGCATGTGAGCTGCACCCCCACCGCGTGAAGCTCATCGAGGCGTACTGCGCCCGTATGAAGCGGCAAAACGTGACCCCCGTTCAGGGAGACGCAAGCGTTTTCAACCCCGCATGGGAGAAAAAATTCGACGGGGTGCTCTGCGATGTGCCCTGCTCGGGCTTGGGTACGGTGAGCGAAAACCCCGATCTGCCCCTTCGGTGCAGGGAGGAAAACCTTCCCGAACTCAACCGCCTGCAGGGGGCAATTCTGAAGAACTGTTCCCGCTATGTGCGGGAGGGCGGGGCGCTGTACTACGCCACCTGCTCCATTCTGCCCCGTGAAAATGACGGCGTCGTGAAGAGTTTTTTAGGGGGCGGCGGGTGGAAAACCGTACCCATCACCTCTCCCCTTGCCCACGACAAGACGGAGTGCGGGCTCCAATTTCTGCCCGATACCGCCTTCGGTGCGGGCTTCTACATCAGTAAACTTCAACGGTTATGAAGAAGGTATTGCAGGATTTGAATGAAGAGGAGCTCCTCGCCCTCGTAGAGGGGATGGGGGAGAAGAAATTCCGCGCACGGCAACTCTTCGAGGGGCTCATGCAGGGCAAGCGCATCTCCGCCCTGCCCATTCCCGCCCCCATGCGGGAAGCGCTTCTGAAGGATTACGAGGATGAGCCCGTAACAATCAGGGAGACCTTTGTCTCTCAGGACGGCACCAAGAAGTTCCTCTTCGAACTTGCGGACGGCAACCTCATCGAGGGCGTCCTCATGCACTATCACTACGGCAACACGCAGTGCGTCTCCACGCAGGTGGGGTGCCGCATGGGGTGCAAGTTCTGCGCCTCCACCCTCGGCGGGCTCGTGAGGAACCTCACCGCGGGCGAGATCCTCTCCCAAATTCTCATTGTCAACCGCACGGAAGGGGGCACCTTAAAGGAGAGAAAGGTGACCAACGTCGTCCTCATGGGGAGCGGGGAGCCCTTCGATAACTATGGGGAAGTCGTCAAATTTTTACGGCTGCTCACCGCGGAGGGCGGCATCCATGTGAGTGCGCGGAATGTAAGCCTCTCCACCTGCGGGTTGGTGCCCAAGATGAGGGAGTTTGCGGAGGAGGGCATTCCCCTCAACCTCACCGTCTCCCTGCATGCCTCTACCGATACGGAGCGGGCGCGCACCATGCCCGTTGCCAATAAGTATACAATTTCCGAGATTTTGGAGGCCTGTTCCTATTATTTTGAAAGGACGGGGCGGCGGTACATCTTCGAATACAGCCTGATCGCGGGGGAGAATGCCGATGAAGCGCATGCGTATGCGCTTGCGGAGCTCCTGAAGGGAAGGCCGTGCCACGTCAACCTCATCCGCCTCAACGAGGTGAAGGAGCGTACCCTGAAGGGGACGCGGGAAGAAGAGGCACAGCGGTTTTTGGAAATTTTAACGGAGTGCGGCATTTCGGCGACGCTCCGCCGCAGCATGGGAAGCGACATCGGCGGCGCCTGCGGCCAGCTCCGCGCAAGCTACTTGAAGAAGGAGTAGGGCCTTGCCCATCCCTCAGGCGGAGCCGAGAAATCTCAATTCTAACCCGTCATACTGAACGGAGCGAAGCGGAGTTGAAGTATCACCGCATTATAACAAGGAGGAGAAGATGAAGGTAAAGATAGCGCCGAGTATTTTGGCAAGCGATTTTTCGAAGGCGGGGGAGACCGTCTCCCTGCTCGAACAAAACGGCGCAGATTATGTGCACTGCGACGTCATGGACGGAAACTTCGTGCCGCCCATCACCTTCGGGGCGCAGTTCGTGAAGGCGCTCCGCCCGCATACCAAGCTCCCCCTCGATTGTCACCTCATGGTCCTGCACCCCGAAACGCACATCGAGGACTTTGCGAGGGCGGGGGCGGATCTCATCACCGTCCATGTGGAGGCCTGCGATATTCCCAAGCTCTTCCGTAGAATCGCCTCCTTTGGCGTAAAGAAATCCGCCGTCATTAACCCCGCAACGCCCGTAGAGCAGATCTTCCCCGCCGTCGAGGAGGCAGATATGCTCCTTCTCATGAGCGTGGTGCCGGGGTGGGGCGGGCAGAAGTTCATCCCCGAAACCCTCAAAAAGATCGAAACGCTCAGAAACTTCTGCGTGACCCACGGGAGGCCCGAGCTCGATATCGAAGTGGACGGGGGAATTACGGAGGAGAACGTGGGCGACGTGCTCTCGGCAGGGGCAAACGTCATCGTTGCGGGGAGCACGGTATTTCGTTCCCCCGATATGGAGCAAACCATCAGGAGGCTGCGCGGATGCAAGCGATCGTCCTGTTGAACGGGGAGCCCTACAGGGGCGAGATCTACGATAAGGGGAGCTACGTCATTTGCTGTGACGGCGCCTACGCCTGGGCAAAGGGCAGGGTGCATATCGATGAGAATTTGGGGGACTTCGATTCCTACGAGGGCGAAGTCGTGCCCCCGCCCACAAAAATTTATCCCTCCGAAAAGAATGAAACGGATGGGGAGCTCGCCGTAGATCGGCTCCTCGAAATGCACGCCTCTACCATCACCTTTTACGGGGGCGGCGGCGGGAGGGAAGATCACTTCCTCGGCAACCTCCACCTGCTCTACAAGGCATACGAGGGCGGCGCCGCGGTGGCTATGGTAACCAATCGCTCCCGCATTTTCTTCTTTGGGAAGGGGGAGCACACCTTCGATTGCGACTTGGGAATTACCCTCTCCTTTATCCCTTTTGGGGGGGACGCGCATATCATAAGTAGTAGCGGGCTCAAGTACCCCCTCGATGACCTTACGCTGAAGTACGGCGCCACGCGGGGCATTTCCAACGTCGCGGTGGAGGAAAACGTTGCCTTCAACGTGGGTTCGGGATATGTGCTCGTGATCGGAAATATGGAGGAAGCATGATTGTCTGTTTTCGCCTCCCGCGGCTTTTGGGGCGGGTCGTCAGGCTGTTTTACAGGGGATGAAATACATTGATTTGCACACGGACGCCCTCACAACAGAGGGCGTCCGTCAAGTTTCTAAACATTCTCTCGAGGCGGGCGGGTGCTGCCTGCAATGCTTCGCCGCCTTCCTCCCCTCCCCCGCGAAGGGGTTTTCCCGTGCGATGGAACTTTGCGATGCTTACGACGCCCTCATTGCAGAATGGGGGCTTCATTCCGTGCGGCAGGTTTCAGACATGGTACCCTCCAATTGCGCCATGCTCACGATAGAAGGGGGTGGGGCGATCGAGGGGAGCCTTCAAAATTTGGAGGCGCTGTACGGGCGCGGCGTGCGCCTCATGACGCTCACGTGGAACGATGAAAACGCGCTCGGCTTTTCCAATGTGCGGGCGGGGGAGCCGAACTTCCGTGAAGAAGAGCGCGGCCTCAAGCCCTTCGGCAGGGAAGTGGTGCAAAAAATGCGGGCGCTCGGGATGATAATTGACGTCTCCCACGGCAGCGATAAGCTGTTTTACGACGTCGCAGAGGGGAGTAAGAGAAGCGGCATCCCCTTCGTTGCCAGCCATTCGGATGCCTGCGCCGTGCACCCCGTCTCCCGTAACCTCACCGACGGGCAAATCAGAGCCCTCGCCGATTGCGGCGGGGTGATGGGGCTCAACTTCTACACCGCCTTTCTCGGAGGGGATAGAAGCCCCGCGGGGCAGAGGGCGGCGCTCCTTGCCCATGCGGAGCACATTTTGAAGGTGGGCGGGGAGGAAGTTCTCAGCATCGGGAGCGATTTCGACGGCATCCCGCCCAATCCCTACCTCCCCACTGCGGCGGAGATGCCCAAACTTCTCATGGAGTTCGAGCATGCCTTCGGAAGCCGTATCACCCAAAAAATTGCCTATCGGAATGCGCTTCGCGTATTTCGGGACGTACTTAGAGGGTAATTTTCAAAAAACACTTGTCAATTCGGCACGGTTGTGGTATACTGATGCTGTCACACAAGCGAATAGAGTGTTGAAAGGGAGCGCATAATGGGCATTGCGTATCTCCCGTTTTCCTTTCAACCTTTATTTCGGAAAACTTGTGTGACAACAACCGGGGATACCGACGCGGTGTGTCTTCGGTTGAAGGCACACTTTTTTTGTGCCCTTTGGGACAAATCGGGCATCGCCCAAAATTTACGGAGGTATTCTATGAAACAAAAAAAGCCTAAGAAGCAGAAAACGGGCATAGGCAAATACATCGCCATTTCCGTCGTTTGCTTTCTCATCGGCGCCGTGTGGCTTGTGCTCGGCATTATGGGCTCTCTGCCTGCCTTTGAGAACATATTCGGGGAAGGCGGCGTCGTGCGCGGAACGGAGATCGGGTATGGGATCGGGATCGTGATGATCATCATCGGCGCCGCCGTCCTCGACCGCGGCCGTAAGAAGAAAAAGAAGGCTGAGGAAGCGCAGGCTGTGCCCGAAGTGCAGGAAACCCCCGCAGTGCAGGAAGCGCCCGAAGCGGTGCCCCTTGCAGAGCTCCCCGATGGCACCGTGCGCGAGACGCACGGCCTCGACATGCGCACCATCCTCTCCCATGCCGCAGACGTCAGCACCATCGAATTGCAGGATGGAACGCACGTAGCTTCCTTCGATTTCCTGTGGGGGAATGTGTACGGGGGCGAATATTACTATGTGGTGAGCTTGGGCCGCGGCGCCGCCTTCCAAATGTACATCCTCCATATCGACAATAGCGCCCCCGATACGGCGCAGTACGTGGAGGAAGGGGAGATGCGGGAGCAGGTCATTGCCGATTGCACGGCCGCATTGCAGGCGGCGGGCGTCACCCTTCCTCCTCCCGAAGAGGCTCCCAAGAAGGTGGGCATTCTCGAACGCATTAAATCCAACATTCCGCAAAGGCCCAAGGCCGAAAAGGGCAAGCGGCTCTGGGCATTCGCGAGCGTTGCCGCCCTGTATATCGTCCTTTTGTCCATGGGTCTATTCTGCTATTTCAGGCCGATGGGAAGCGGGGATACGGCCGAGCTCGTGCAGGGCATTGCGCTTGCGTATCTTCTCATCACGCCCTCCGTCCTCCTCTTCCTCAGCGTATTCGACCCGTTCGGCATGCCCTATGGGGCAAAGAGGGCGCTGAACATCCTCGGCATCATCCTCATGATCGGCGCAGACGTATTGGGCCTCGTGCTCTTCATGAACATGCCCGAGCCGCAAGACCACATCATCGGGATGGTAATTACATGGTTCCTTCCCGCCGCTCTCGTCGTCTCTACGGTGGCGTATATCTTCGCCTACCTCTTCTGGTGCGAGGGGCTGCCCGACGGTTGGCAGATCGGCACGGCCTACATCGTAACCGTCCTCTTCCCCGTGGCGACGGCGCTCATCCTCGCCGCCATCATCCTCCTTTTCCTCATCATGTTCATCCGCTGGATCATCTCCGCCTTCGGCATCATGCTCGGCGGAAGCGGCCTCGAGCGGGGGTGGAAGCAGGGTTGGTCGGGGGAGAGCACGCCGAGCGAGTATGAAATTACGGTGGACGGCTACACCCGCCATCTCTCTCGGTTGGATGGCAACCGCTATCGGGACAACGTGGGGGATGTGTGGGTGACCGACGACGGCGGCCAGACCTTCCATAAGGAATGAGGGAAGCAATTTGACAAAAAAACAGGGGGCCGCAACATAGATGTTGCGGCTCCCTACACGTTTTTTTCAGTCAGACACGTTTAGACACGCTGAACCTTGTCGCCCTTCAGGCAGCGCGCGCAGACGTAACCCGTCTCCACCTTTCCGTTTCTGATGAAGGAGACCTTCTGCACGTTGGCAGAGAACGTCCTCTTCGTCTTGCGGTGGGAGTGGCTCACATTGTTTCCCGCGATTTGGCCTTTCCCGCAAATACTGCATACTCTCGACATATCCAAACCTCCAAAGGCAATTTCCGTTTTGGTACGCCCAAGACGCTCCGCCTCGGGGTAACGCAACTATCTTACCATTTCGCGGCGAAAAAATCAATCAAAAAAGGGATACATTCTTAAAAATTTTCCGAAACGTAGAATTTTTTTCCAATATCGCTTGCAAAATTACGGAGGATGGGGTAGAATAAAGTCAAAGGCTCAGGAGCAGATATGTCGGTAAGCACGAGTAACGCATACGGTAAAATTTCAATCTCCGATTTGGCGATCGCCAAAGTCGCGTCTCAGGCCGCGGTGGAAAGTTATGGCATCGTGGATACCGTCGCGCGCCGTTTTACGGATACGCTTGCGGAACTGCTCAAAAAGGATGCGGGCGGCAAGGGCGTGAAGGTTACGACGTCGGGCAACCGTATCTTCATCGACGTCTCGGTCGTCATCAAGTACGGGGTCTCCATCGAAGCAGTGGCCGAGTCGCTCAAAGAGGCCGTAAAGTACAAGGTAGAGCGCTTCACGGGCATGATCGTGGATACGGTCAACGTGAACGTCGTCGGCCTCGAACTGTAAGCGGTCCTTTTCATTCAGAGGTTAATTCATGCAAAAAACAATCAACTGCGCCACCTTCCGTAAGATGGTACTCGCGGGCGCCAAGATGCTCGAAAACAATCGGGCAAAAGTAGATGCGCTCAACGTGTTCCCCGTCCCGGATGGTGATACGGGTACTAACATGTCGCTCACCATGCAGTCGGCGGTGAAGGAGCTCTCCTCCTCCGCTTCCGTCAACTTCGCCGAAGTGTGCGACCTCGTCTCGAAGGGCGCCTTAAAGGGCGCACGGGGCAATTCGGGCGTCATTCTATCCCAAATTTTCCGCGGGATATGCTCGGTGCTCCGCACGGCTAAGCCCGAAGTCGATACCAAGACGTTTGCAAAGGCCATGGAGGCGGGTACCAAGATCGCCTACAACGCCGTCGCCATTCCCAAAGAGGGCACCATTCTCACGGTCGTGCGCATGATGAGCGAGTTTGCCGTCAAGAATGCGGGCAAGCTCAAGGAGTACGAGAAGTTCCTTCCCGCCGTCATTGAAGAGGGGGATAGGGCGCTTGCCAAGACGCCCGAACTCCTCCCCGTCCTCAAGAAAGCGGGCGTCGTCGATTCGGGCGGCGTAGGCCTCATGACCATCATGCGCGGGTTCCTCTCCGTCATTATGGGGGAGGAAGTCGTATCCGAAGTGCCCACCGATGCCGCTTCCGAAAAGAGCGTGGATGATATCTTCGGAGACAATTCGGATATCATCAACATGGACCTCGGCGATATCCAATTCGCCTACTGCACGGAGTTCTTCGTCATTAACCTCAAGAAGAGTACGACGCTCGCCGATATCGATAAGCTCAGGGAAAACCTGATGAACATCGGCGATTCCGTCATTTGCATCGGCGATTTGGAGATGATCAAGGTGCACGTCCACACCAACAGCCCGGGCGTTGCGCTCACCTACGCCCTCGAGCTCGGCGAGCTCGACCGCCCCAAAATCGAAAACATGTTGGAGCAGAACAGGGCGTTGAAGGCCAAGATCGCGGCAGAGAAGAAGGATCAGGGCATGCTCGCCATCTGTGCGGGGGAAGGCATTTCGGATATCTTCAAGGACCTCTTCGTAGACCGCGTCATTGAGGGCGGGCAGACGATGAATCCCTCCGCATCCGATATCGCGACCGCCGTCCAGAAGATCAATGCGGACAACGTGTTCGTATTCCCCAACAATAAGAATATCATCCTTGCGGCGGAACAGGCAAGGGCGCTCGTGGAGAACAGGACCATTCACGTCATTCCCACCAAGAACATTCCGCAGGGCTTTGCCGCCGCCCTCGCCTTCGAACCCGATGCGAGCGCCGAAGAGAACAAGACGAACATGATCCACGCCCTCGATAACGTGAAGGCAGGGCAAGTCACCCACGCCGTCCGCACCACCAAGGTAAACGGATTCAGCATCAAGGAAGGGGACATCATCGGGCTCGACGATAAGAAAATTCTCTCCAAGAGTGACAACATCGATACGGCCGTTCTCACCCTCCTCGATAAGCTCAAGGAGGACTACCACGAGGTAATTACGCTGTACTACGGCGCGGGCGTCACCGAAGAGGATGCCGCCGCCCTTGCGGAGAAGGTGCGCGAGGCCTTCCCCGATTGCGACGTCGATTATCACAACGGCGGCCAACCCGTGTATTACTACCTCGTCTCCCTCGAATAAGCATAAGAGCGGTGCGCCGCTCTTTTTTTATAAGAAAAATGAAACTCACAGAGCTACGCGGCCTCGGCGAAAAGCGCGCCGCCGCATTTGCAAAACTCAATATTACCACGACTTCCGAGCTCGTGCGGTACTTCCCGCGCTCCTATCTCGATATGACGAGCCGCGTCTCCGTGCGCGAGGTCTACCATAACGATATGGCGCTCGTCGCCTGCACTCTTGAATCGGTGGAGCCCGTAAAGAGCAAGGGCAAGCTCAAGATCCTTCGCGCCCTCTTGACGCAGGGCAACGATTGTTTTACGGCAGTGTGGTTCAACATGCCCTACCTCGCCAAGACGTTGAAGCCCGGAGAGTACCTCTTCTACGGCAGGGTGCAGAATTATTACGACCGCATCTCCCTCATCAACCCCACATTTGAAAGGCTCGATGCGAATGCGCGGCTCAAGGGCCTCGTGCCCGTCTACCCCTTAAAGAGCGGCATTGCGCAGTGGGAGGTGCGGAGCGCCGTAAGATCCGCCCTTGCGGTGGAAGAATTTCCCTCCGTCATTCCCGAAGAGCTTCGGAAAAAGTATAACCTCATTTCGCTCAAAGACGCATTCCGTGGCATCCATGTCCCGAACACGGCCTCAGAAATGCAGGAAGCGGCCGCGCGGATCGCCCTCGAGGAGTACTTCACCCTCATCGCCGCCTTCCGCCTCATCAAGGGGGATAAGGGGGAGGCGAGAACGAAGCGGTACACGGTGACCGAGCGCGAAGTCGCCAACTTCGAAAAGCGGTTTCCCTTCACGTTTACGAAGGGCCAACAGGGGGCGGTGCGCGCCATCTACGACGACCTCACGGGTCCCTTCCGCATGAACCGTCTCCTTCAGGGCGACGTGGGGAGCGGAAAGACGGCCGTAGCCCTCACGGGCATCTTCATGGCGGTGAAGAGCGGCTTTCAGGCGGCGTACCTCTCTCCCACCGAAGTGCTTGCCGCCCAAAACTTCGCCCTCCTCCAAAAGCTCTTCCCCGATTACCGCGTCGCCTACCTCGCAGGGGCGTCCTCCGCAGCCGAGAAGAAGGCGGTAAAACTCGCCCTCGCGCGGGGGGAAGTGGATATCCTGTGCGGCACCCACGCCGTGCTTCAGGGGGATGTGTACTTTTCCGACCTCGCCTTCTGTGTCTGCGATGAGCAGCACCGCTTCGGCGTCGCACAGCGAAACACCCTCTCCGAAAAGGGGGAGGCGGTGGATGTGCTCGTCATGTCCGCAACCCCCATCCCCCGCACCCTCTCCCTCGTATTCTATGGGGATTTAGACGTCACCACCATCCCCGATAAGCCCAAGGAGCGGCAGGAGGTCTCCACCGCCGTCATTCCGGATAGGAAGTATGAGGATATGCTCGGCTGGATCCGCGGGGAGGTTGCCAAGGGGAGGCAGGCGTACTTCGTCTGCCCCAAGATCGAGGACGATGAGGGGGAAGTCACGAGCGTGACCGAGCTCTACGACCGCCTCAGAAAGAGCCTGCCCACCGTGCGCTTCGGCCTGCTCCACGGCAGACTCAAGGAGAAGGAGAAGGCGGAAGTGATGGCGGCCTTCAAGCGGAAGGAATACGATGCCCTCGTCAGCACCACGGTCATTGAGGTGGGCGTAGATGTGCCCGATGCCACCGTAATGGTAATTTACAACGCAGAGCGGTTCGGGCTCTCCCAGCTCCATCAGCTCCGCGGAAGAGTGGGGCGGGGGAGCGAAAAGAGCTACTGCTTCCTGCTCATCGGCAATGAGAGCGAAACGGCGCTCGAGCGGCTCAACATCTTAAAGAATACCACGGATGGCTTCGCCCTTGCAGAGAAGGATCTGCAACTGCGGGGCGGCGGCGACTTCTTGGGCACCCGCCAGAGCGGCCGCCTGCTCTCCGAAATCAAGAATTTGAAGTACGGCTCCGAAGTCATTTTCACCGCAAAGAGGCTCGTGGATGAAACCTTCGAGCGACGGTTAAACTATGAAGCGGTGCGCACGGCCGCTCTCCAAAAGTACGAGAGCCTCAAAGATGTGGTTTTGAATTGATTTTTACGCCCCCCGAGCGCTTCCCGCTCGGGGGGCGTAACTTAGAAAACCATAGAATTTTCGCCATGAACCACCCCGTGGAGTAGCTTCATATGCACAGCCCAATGCGCGTTTGATATAAATAAAGCATGGCGCTCAGATTTGAGCGCCACGCTTTAATATTTTATTCGCGCTTTTTATGCACGAATTCTGTAATTATGCAATATAAAACCATATATTATAAGCATTGCTTATACACTATATTAAAAATTCTTATACCTCTTTTTACAATCTTTCTTGTTCAAACACTTGCAATTCGTTTTTTAGCGTGCTATAATATAAATAAGGAGGTGAAATCATGAAAAAAATCGTAACAATTTTGCTTGCGGCAATAGTGTCGCTAAGCCTCATATCTTTCGGCGGGTGCAGCGAGGAGGAAGAGGATAAAATCGGCACTTTCTATGAAATCGATGAGGCGTATCGCATGCAGCTCCTCACCCGAAGAGATATCATGCTCGTTTCCTATCGTTACTGCGGCGCCGTGTATTTGACTCCCGAGGAGGATGGTATGGGCGGGGAATGCCATAGGGATTCATGGGTGAGGATCGACTTCCAACCGGGGCCCCTTGAATCCCTTGTTCCGCTCGATAAAGAGACGGAGCTCAACATCAAGAGGGCGTTTTTCAGGAATTACAGGGACGACCTTGGCTACTTCGATCCCGATGAAGAGGAGGATGCGGCGATTGCGGATTTGACGATGCACTATTACGGCAACTTCGATGGAAAGTATGTAGTGACCTTTGGAGTAGGACTCTTGACGGTATTTACGATGGTCTCTGTGGCAGGAATTTCTTGGATTCTTCCAAATTCCGGCCCTCCGTTCTTAGTATTTGTGTTTAATGAACGATAAAGAATGAAGAATAAAGACCTGCAAATAAAAGTCAAGTAAAAAGCGGGAAGATTTTTTGAGGATTTTTGCGAGAGAAAGAGCACAAG
>CANQMQ010000002.1 GCA_947625025.1 uncultured Clostridia bacterium | reverse complement strand
CTACCGCACGTCTTTCTCATGTCAAGAGCCTTTCGCGGCATAAACCGCCGCTTTTCCGATTTCGAGCAAAGAAAAAAACCTAAACCGTCACTTTGTAAAGTGTTCGATTTAGGTTGAGAGTGGTGACCTTGCCGGGAATCGAACCCGGGATTGCGCCGTGAGAGGGCGCCGTCTTAACCGCTTGACCACAAGGCCGTAGATTCAATTGCTCTGCTTTGGTTCGCTTCCCGTTGCCGGGAATACTTCGCGCTACGCGCTTGTGCCGACCTTAGAAATAACAGAAGCCTCGGTCGTTCGAACCCGGGATTGCGCCGTGAGAGGGCGCCGTCTTAACCGCTTGACCACAAGGCCGTCTTATTCAAAGCAATTGTAAGTATACCATACCCGCACAAATCTTGCAACCTTTTTCGGGGTACAATTCGCAAAAATTTTCACAAAAAAAGACATCCGCCTGTGCCGCGTTTCGGAAAAGGGTTAACCCGCTTCTCGCAGGTGGGTGCAAAGCGGCACAGCGTCAGACTTTCCGTTGCCATAACAGACCTCGCATAGCCCTGCCGACATTCACTCCCGAAAATACTCTGTGGATTACGATTTTCCCGAACCCCGTACACCGCAGGTGTCATTCTTATTATAGCATGCCGCCGCCCAAATAGCAACAAAATGAAGGGCCTTTCCCAAAGGAAAATTCAGGTTTGTTCTTCAAGAAAATTTTGGGTTACGGTTACCGAAACGAGTTCACAGCTTCTCGAAGAAATACGCGAGGGTGGGCACGAACTCCCCCTTCTCGAAGAGCTCCCTGATCTCCTCCCGCGTACGCCAGCTCACGCTCTCCACTTCCTGCGTGGTGGCAGAGGCGAGGTCGGGCTCGCCATCGTAGCGGAACAGGTAGACATCGAGGATATCATAGAAGGCACGGCCGCCCTCCGTATCCCGCACCCTGCTGAACACCACCTTGCCCATTCCCGGGTCGAGGCGGACACCCACCTCCTCGAAGCTCTCCCGAAGTGCCCCTTCGAGGCTATCTTCGCCCGCGACGACGGCGCCGCCCACGCATTCATACATGTGCGGGAACTTCTTCTTGTTTCCCGAACGGCGGGAGATGAGGAACTTCCCCTCACTATTTTGGATCCAAACATGGACGGCGAGGTGATACTCCCCCTCTTTACGGGGCTCCCCGCGGAGGCAGGTTCTCCCCGTCCTGACGCGGTCCCTTGTGTAGATATCCCAGACTTCCATATGCATTCCTTCGGGGCAACCTCAGACATGGTACCCCTAAAATTTATCGACCTGCTCCTCACGGAACTGTTTTTCATAGAGGTTACGGTAGACGCCGTGCTTTTCAAAGAGCTCGCGGTGGGTGCCCCGCTCCACGATCTTCCCGTCCTCGACGACGAGGATGACGTCGGCGCTCCGTATGGTGGAGAGGCGGTGGGCGACGATGAAGCTCGTTCTGCCCTCCATCAACCGCTCGATGGCGCTCTGTACGGCGAGCTCGGTCTCGCTGTCTACCGAAGAGGTGGCCTCATCTAAGATGAAGATGGCGGGGTCGCGGAGGATGGCGCGGGCGAGGGAGAGGAGCTGTTTCTCCCCTGCCGAGAGCGTACTTCCGTCCTCACCCAAGGGGGCATCGAGCCCCCCGAGCCGCCGCACGATGCCCTCCGCATTGGCCTTTTTGAGGGCCTCGTACAGCTCCGTATCCGTGGCATCCTCCTTGCCGAAGGCGAGGTTTTCGCGCACGGTGCCCGAGAAGAGGTGCGGCGTCTGCAGGACGTACCCGATGTTGCTGTGCAGCCACTGCACGCTGCGCAGGCGGGCATCCTTTCCATCGATGAGGAGCCGCCCCTCGGTGGGTTCATAGAAGCGGCATACGAGGTTGACGAGGGTGGATTTGCCCGCACCCGTCTCCCCGACGAGGGCGACGGTGGTGCCCGCGGGGACATCGAGGTTGAAGTGCTCCAAGACGTACTCCTCCCCATCGGGGTAGCGGAAGGTGACATCCTCAAAGCAAATGTGCCCCTCGAGCTTCTCCCAATTCTCCCGCTTTTCATGGAAGCTATCTCCGTAGCGGGCCACGACTTCGGGCGTATCCTTCACATCGCTCTCCGTGCCCATCAGGTCGCAGAAGCGCTCGATGTTTACCTTGACGGCAATCAGATCGGAGATGGCCTCCACCGACCACTGCACCAGCCCCATCACCCCCTGCGCATACGTCATGAATACCGAGAGGGTGCCGAGGAGGCGGAGATCTTGTGCAGTGGCGATGCCGCCATACCACAGGACGAGGGCGAGGGCGGCATAGGCGGCGAAGGAAATGACGGCCGAGAAGAGGGCGCGGTAACTCCCCTGCCGCGTTGCCCATCTCTTCATCTCATGGGTGCCTTCGTAGAAACTGCGGTCGAGCTCCCCGATGGCGGAGAGCGTCTTGGCGGTCTCCGCCCCCGCAATTCCCTCGTTGAACGCCCCCGTAATTTCGGAATTGAGTTGGCGGACGCGGCGGTTTACCCCCGTGAGACGGCGGGAGAACCACATCGAAACGAGCCCCACGACGGGCACTACGGCGATCGCGACGAGGGCGAGGATGGGGTTTAGGATGAACATCACAATGACCGCCCCGATGGCGTAGGCGGCGTTCCAGACGCCCTGGTAGAACGTCCACGAGACGACGGAGGAGACCGCGCTCGTATCGCTCATGACGCGGGCATGGATCCTGCCCACCCCGTTGACGCTGTAGTAGGCGACGGAGAGCGTCTGCAGGTGGTTGAAGGAGACCCGCCGCATATCCCGCAGCACATACATCTCGAGCCGCCCGCAGGTGAAGCAAGCGGCGAAGTCCACGGCCGCAAGGAGGAGGGCGCATACGAAGTAGGCGACGAGGAACCAAACGAACCCCGTAAGCGTCTGCCCTGCGATGAAGGTATCGATGGCGTACTTCTGGAAGAGGGGCAAGATCATGCTGAATACCCCCACCATGATCGCACAGCCCGCCATCCAAATGAATTGCAGGAGATAGGGCTTTAAGAAGGGGCGGAGCTTGCCGAGCCCGAAGAAGCGAAGTTTACTGCTCATCTTGCACCTCCCCTTCCTTTAAGGCTGCGGCCTCGGGTTCCGCTTCGGGCGGCTCCGTCTGCATTTCGAAGAGGCGGCGGTAGGTGCCGCCCAACTTCAAAAGTTCCTCATGCGTCCCCTGCTCCTTGATATTCCCATCTTCGAGCACGAGAATGTTCTCCGCATCCATCACGGTGGAGATGCGGTGGGAAATCACGATCACGGTGCTCCCCGCACATTCCCGCCTGAGGTTATTTCGGATCATCACATCGGTATCGCTATCTACCGCGGAGAGCGAATCGTCGAAAATCAAATAGGGCGTCTTACGCAGGAGGGTGCGGGCGATGGCGACCCGCTGTTTCTGCCCCCCGGAGAGGGTGACGCCCCGCTCTCCCACAACGGTATCGTATCCCCGCGCAAAGCCCATGACGTTCTCATGGACACAGGCGATCTTGGCGTACCGCTCGATCTCATCCTGCCCTGCCCCATGGGTGGCGATGGCGATGTTCTCCCCTACCGTCCTCGAGAAGAGGTGCCCCTCCTGCAAAATGAGCCCCACATTGCCCCGAACGGTGGCGGGAGAGAGCTCTTTTATGCTCCTGCCCCCGATGGTGATATCTCCCCCGTCCAAGGGGTACAGCCCGTCGAGAAGGGCGGCGAGGGTGGATTTTCCGCTCCCCGTGCCCCCGATGATGCCGAGCGTCGTCCCCTCGGGCACCCGAAAACTTACGCCCTTGAGCACTTCACGGTCCCCATACGAGAACCGTACCCCGTCAAAGACGATGTCTCCCTTCAGGGGCTCGAAGGCGCCCTCCTCTTCCTCCTCTACATTCATGAGCTCTGCGAGGCGGTCTATGGAGACGCCCGCCTTGGAGAGGTTGGAGATGATTCTTCCGAGCTGGCGCACGGGGTCCATGAGGAGGGTGTTGTAGGAGACGAAGGCGAGGAGCTGCCCTGCGGTGAGGTTGCCCTGTACGCAGAATACCGTGCCCACCGCGATAATTGTCATGAGTTGGAGGGTGAGGAGGAGGTCGCTCGAGATCCAGAAGAGATTGAGGTAGCGGAGCGTCCTCACCCACAGCCCCGTGTAATAGGTGTTCTGCCGCTCGAATTTATCCCGCTCGCTGCGTTCCCTGCCGAAGGCGCGCACCACGCGTACCCCCGAGAAGTTCTCCTGCGCATAGGCGGAGAGCAGGGCCTCGTTCTCATCGCACTCCAAAAAGTGCTTGCCCATCCGCTTGTAGAAGATGAGCGAGTAGAGGAGGAGTACGGGGACGAAGGCGGCGGCGATTGCCCCGAGCGGAACGTTCATGAGGAACATCAGGGTGAGCGAGAGGGTGGTCAAAATGAGGACGCGGACGAGGGTAACGAGTTGCCCCGAGATGAAGTTAGAGATGGTATCCGCATCCGAAGTGCACCGCTGAATGACGTCCCCCGTGCGGCTTGCGCGGTGCCAGGCGAGGGGCAGGCGCAGGACGTGCGAAAAGACGGTGTTGCGCATGCGCTCCGCGAGCGTTTGGTTGGCACGAGCGTTGAAGTATGCCTGCAAGTATTGGAAGAGCCCGATGAGGGCGGCGCACAGGAGGGCGGCGGCGGCAATGGCGCCGAGGTGCCCTTTGAGGTACCCAATTCCTCCGAAGAGGTCGACGAGGGGCGCAAGGGCATCGGAGACGGGTTCGTTTCCGATGACGCTATCCACGGTAAAGGAGACGATTTGCGGCACGGCCGCCGTAAACAGCACGCTGAAGAGGTTGCAGACGATGCTCGCCGCAAACAGCGAAAGGCTCCCCTTCAAAAAGAAGCGGAGCATGCCCGCCCGCGTGTACGGGCGCATTTTGGTTGCCGTTTGTCCCTTCATATCTACTATCTTAACGGATACGGCGGGATTTGTCAAATTCTTTTAGCCCTCCCGCCAAAAAACGGGAATGATATCGAGGGGAGCCTGTATCTTCACGACCCCTCCGCCGTATACCTTCCCCGTGAAGAACTCCTTCCAACTGCCCTGCGGGAGATAGACTTCCCGCTCCCGCATGCCCTCATAGAGCACGGGGGCCACGAGGCACCGCCCGCCGAGCATATATTCATCCCCGATCTCCCACGCCCTCTCATCTTCGGGGAACTCAAAAAAGAGGGGCCGCATCACGGGATAGCCGCATGCGCTCGCCTCACGGAATACTTCTTCCAAGTACCCTTTGAGGGAGAGGCGGATCTCCACATATTTTTTGAGGATGGCATACACCTCCTCCCCGTAGCTCCACAGCTCATTGGGCCTGCCCGTGGGCGAGAAGCCGCCGCCCCACTCCCCCTCTGCGAGGTTGGGGATATCGTGCGGACCCCTGTCCCCATGCAAACGGAGGACGGGCGAGAAGGTGGAAAGCTCAAACCAACGGATGAGCAGTTCTGAAAAATTGGGAGCGGTGACGTCTCCGAAGAAGCCGCCCGTATCCGTCGTCCACCACGGGATGCCCGCGATGCCGATGTTGAGCCCCGCGGCAAGCTGATCCCGCAGGGATTGGAAATTGGAGAGGATATCCCCCGACCACACGAGGGCGGCATACTTCTGGCTGCCCACCCAGGCGCTTCGGGTGAGGCTCACCGTGGGCTTTTGCATGCGTTCGAAGATGCCCTTTGCATGGTACTTGGGGTAACTGTTGCCCACCTTTAAGACAGGCCCGCGGAAGTAGCGGAAGTGATCGAAATCGTAGGCGGAATACTCGGGCTCCGCCTCATCGAGCCAAAAGAGGTCTACCCCCTTCTCGAGGTAATTTTCCTTGAGCCTTGCAAAGAGGTACTCCCGTGCATCGGGATTTGTGGCATCGTAAATGACGGTATCCCCCTGAAAATCGAAGCACTGCATGCTCCCCCGTTCGGTGCGGACGAGCATGCCATTCTCAGACATGGGTGCAAAGTTTACGCTCTTTCTATCCACCGTGGGCCATACCGAGACCATGCACTTGGTGCCGAGGGCATGGAGCTTCCTTGCCATCTCCTCGGGATGGGGGAAGTATACGGGATCGAAGCTCCAATCCCCCTGCCGTACCCAGTGGAAGAAGTCAATTACAATGACGTCGAGCGGAATGCCCCGCCTGTGGTATTCACGAGCAACGGAGAGCACCTCCTCCTCGGTGCGGTAGCGGAGCTTGCTCTGCCACAAGCCCAAAAGGTCGTTTGGAAATGCGGGGGCACGGCCGACCGCCGCCGTATAGTGCTCCAAAATTTGTTTCGGGGTATCGCCCGCCGTGATGTAGTAATCGAATTCGTCTGCACTTTTCGCCGTAAAGCGGGTGAAGTTGTTTCCGAATACGGCCTCCCCGACGCCCTCCATGTTCCACAGGAACCCATAGCCCCTGCTCGAGAGGTAGAAGGGGACGCTCACCTGCGAATTGCGCTGGGCGAGCTCGAGGACACACCCCTTCAAATCGAAGTTGGGCTGTTGATACTGCCCCATGCCGAAGATCTTCTCCTCGGCCGCCTCAAAGCGGAGGGTGAGGGCATAATCGCCGCCCATGGGCGTATATTCCCGTGCCGCAAGTTTCATGCTCGGGCTATGCTCGTTGGCGCCCGAGAAATCCCTGTAATACTCCTTTAAGAGCAACTTCTCCCCCGCATAGAACGCCATCCAACCGTTCTCATGGACAAAACAGCGGAGCTTGCCGCTCCGGATCACGGCGCCGCCCTCCGTATAGGCGGCCTCCGCATGCGAGGTGACTTCCTCCTCCAAGGCATGGGCTTCCCCCGTGAAATGAGAGGAGACGGTCGCCCGCACCCGAAGGCCATCCTCTCCCCAACCTTCGATGCGGATGGTTTCATGCCCGCGGCGGGCGAGCAGGGCATTTTCTTGAAAGGTAAACTTCATCATATCTCCATTATAGCGAAAACATTTCCTCCATGCAAGGCTTTTCGGAAATTTCACAAAAACGGGCAGCGTTTGGATAAACTTCATCGCATAAAAAAAGGGCGCCCTGCAGGGCGCCCGTACGCAGAAAACTTACTTCAGAAGGCCTTCCATCATGGTGACGATATCCTGCACCGTGTGGACGTTCTCCACTTCCGCCTCGGGAAGGGTGATGCCGTATTCATCTTCGAGCGCCATCATGAGCTCTACGACGTCGAGGGAGTCGGCGCCGAGGTCCTTCACGACTTCGGATTCGGGATGAATGGATTCCACGGGTACGTTCAACTGATCCGCGAGCATCTTGCAAATTTTCTCAAACATAAAAACCTCCGAGGGCTCTTTGGGAGCCATATTTTCCTTTTTTCCCATTGTAACGCATTTGGGCGCGTTTGTCAATACTTTACGCGAAATTTGCGCCCCGCCCCTTCGCTGAGGCCTTTTTCAGCGCGGAAATACGAGGGAGAGGGCCTCAAACCACGCTTCTTTCGAAAAGCGGGGGTTGGCGGGCGAGGTGGAAGGAAGCCGCAGGGCGATGGGAAGAAGAGCAGGATGCTGCGCTTCGAGGGCGGAATAGGAGAGCGCCCCGTTGCAGAAAATTTTCTCGATCTTCGCCGATTGCATGAGGGAAGAAAGGTCGATGTACTGCGCTCCGCGGATGGAAGCATCCGAGGAGCCCTCTATCTCACAGGTGGATACCATGTCCCAAAGGACGATGTGATTTTTGAGAAGAAAGCGTTTCTTTTCCTCTACGCTTTCCGGCACTTCCTCCCCGAAATAGGCGCAGAGGGTGCTCCAGAAGCGGTTGCGCGGGTTGCCGTAGTAAAACCCCTCTTCCCTGCTCTTCACGCTCGGGAAGCTCCCCAAGATGAGGAGCCTGCTCTCCCCGTCGAACACGGGCGCAAACCCATTGCACTTCATAACTTCAGCTTCTCTTCGAGGTTGCCGACGGTCGCCATCGCCACCTCGGAACACTTGAGAGAGCGAAGCACGGGCAAGAGATCTTCGGGGGTGAGGGCGGTAATTTCCGCCATCCGCTTCTCGAAATCGTATACCTCTCCCGTATACAGGAGCGTCCTGCCATAGAGGAGCATCTGGGAGGAGGTGTTCTCCTGCGAGAAGATGCTGCCCGATTTGAGCTGTTCCCTGCCGCGGAAGAACTCTTCTTCGCTCGCCCCCTCCCTTGCAAAGGTCTCTAAGACTTCGCGCACCGCCTCCAAGGCCGCCTGCGCCTTTTGGGGATTGACGGCGGCGTACACGGTGAGAAGCCCCGTCTCCGCATAGTGGGAAGTGAAGGAATACACAGAATACGCGAGGCCAAGCTCTTCGCGCACCCGCTTGAAGAGGCGGGAACTCATGCCGCCGCCCAAGATGGCATTCATCACCTGTGCCGCGGGGACCTTCTCATCGTCTCGGGCGAGGCAGGGGAAGCCGATGGCAAAGTGCGCCTGTTCGATGGGCTTCTTCTTGAAGAGGTGGCTCTTGTGGTGCACCACTTCCTTGGGACGGTCGTTGAAAGAATTGCCCTTGAGGGAGCCGAAGTAGGTATCGGCGAGTTTTACGGCCTCCTCTACCCCGATGTTGCCCGCAAAGGAGACGACGATGTTCTGCGGGCAGTACCGCTCTTCCTTGTAGCGGAAGAGATCTTCCCGCGTGAAGCGGCGCACATTGGCGGCGGGGCCCAAGATGTTTCTGCCGTAATTCGCCTTCCCGAATGCGGCACGGGAGAGGAGGTCGAGGCAGAGATCTTCGGGGGAATCCTCGTCCATGTGAATTTCTTCGAGCACCACCCCCTTCTCCCGCTTCATCTCCTCTTCGGGGAAGTTGGCATTCAGGAAGAGGTCGGCAAGGAGCGAGAAGGCCTCGGCGGCGTGGTCGGAAGTAGACTTCGCGTAGTAACACGTCATATCCTTGCCCGTGAAGGCGTTTACCTGTACCCCCAAGGCATCGAAGGCATCCGAAATTTCGAAGGCGGTGCGCGTAGGCGTCCCCTTGAACTGCATGTGTTCGATGAAGTGGGAGATGCCGTCTTCCTCATCGGTTTCGAAGGCGGCGCCCGTACCCACGAGTACCCCCATCGTGACGGAGAGAAGCCCCTCCATGCGCTTGACAATGACGCGAACGCCGCTATCCAATTCTTTTGTCTGTATCATAATTCTCTTCCTTCAGCCGAGGTTTTCCCCGACTGTGACGGCGCGAAGCCCGCGCTCCGCGTAGCTTTCAAGTATTTTGGGGAGCGCCCTTAAGGTGTGCTCCATGGGGTGCATCAGGATGAGGTCTCCCCCCGAAACGTCCTCAGTGGCCCGTGTGAGGCAGAGGGCCTCCTCCTTATCCCGCCAATCGACGGTATCCTTGCTCCAAAGCACCGCTTTGAGCCCCAAGGCGCGGCAGGCGGAGAGCGTATCCTCCGAATACGCCCCCGATGGGGGTGCGAAGAGGGTGACGGGCCTTTTGATGATGAGGGATAAAAACTCTACGCTCGTTCTGATCTCCTGCACGTTGGCAGCGTAATCCAAGGTATCGTGGCTGCGGTGGAAGTACCCGTGCGAGCCGATCTCGTGCCCGCGGGAAGCAATTTCCTTCACGCAGTCCACGTTGTCGTCCGCCCAGCTCCCCCCGAGAAAGAAGGTGGCACGGGCGCCGTAATCATCCAAGACATCGAGCATTTGATAGACGATATCCGTCCCCCAATAGACGTTTATCATGAGGGAGACGCCGTCCTCCGAATTCCCCTTTCTCCATACCCCCTCCTCGAGCTTTGCGGCGGGCGGGGCGTAGGGCAGAAAGCAGACGACGGCTACGGCGATGAGAATGAGGGATAGGGCAAGGTTGGTAAGGGCGGATACGGCGCGGGCGGAAGGCTTTTTCAACAGTGTACCTCAAACCGAAAACTTATATCCCATTCTATGGGGTACGCCCTCCGATTATGCCTTGTCCTCCCCTATTTGAGGGTGACGATGGTGACGCCGCTCTCCCCCTCTCCGTATTTGCCGAGGCGGAAACTCTGCACCCGCGCATGTTTCTTTAAGATGGCATGCACGGCGGCGCGGAGCTTGCCCGTGCCCATGCCGTGCACCACCCGCACTTCCTGGAAGTTGGCAATGACGGCGGCATCCAAAAATTTGATGAGTTCGGGCTCCATTTCGGAGGTCGTCATGCCGATGAGGTTGATCTCGGGGCGAATGCTCTCCCGCTCTCTGAGGTCTCGGGTCACCGTAACCGTGCGCTCCTCCCGTTTCTTTGTGGCGACGAAGAGGTCTGAAAAGTTCGCCCGTACGCGGATGGCGCCCACCTGCACTTCGGCCGTCTTTTTGTTATGGTTGACGGAGCGTACTTCCCCCTCCGCATTCATGCTCCCGATGCTCACCCGCATGCCCTCTTTGAGGTCGGCTTCGTTTACGGGTACGGCACGGATCGGAGCCTCCTCTTCGGACATGGTATCCCGCTTTAACGTGTTCTTGAGGGTACGGGCGCGGACGAGGTCGCCCTCCGTAAGGTTCTCCTTTTCGAAGAGTTTCTCCATTTCGGAGAGCAATTCTTCGGCGCGCTCGGTGCGCTCTGCGACGATCCGCCTTGCCTCTGCCTTGGAGCTCTGCAAGAACTTTTCCCGCTCCCGCCTGAACTTCTCCTCCTCCTTGGCAAGCTCCGAAAGGCGGTTCTCCCACTCGGCTTTGCGCTGTTCGGCTTCCAAAGAGAGCGCCTCCGCCTCGATCCTGCTCTGCTCGGCGGCGCGGACCGTCCGCTCGAAGCTCCGCGCTCCCTCCGAGAGGAATCCCCTTGCCCGCTCCACCGTATCGGGATCCAGCCCCAAGCGGGTGCAAATGGCGAGGGCGTTGGAGGAGCCGGGGGTGCCCGTCTTGAGGCGGAAGAGGGGTCTGAAATCGGCGGAATCGAATTCCATGCACCCGTTTTCGAGCCCTTCCGTCTCGTAAGCAAACTCCTTGAGGGCGGAATAGTGGGTGGTCACGATGCCGCGGCACCCCTTTTCGAGGAGGGTGAGGAGCACGGCACGGGCGAGGGCCTGCCCCTCTTCGGGGTCCGTTCCGCCGCCCGGTTCATCGATGAGGCAGAGCGAATACTCCCCCGCCTCCTCGATGATTTCTTTGAGATTGACGATGTGCGAGGAGAAAGTGGAAAGATTTTCCTCGATGGATTGGCTATCCCCCACGTCGCAAAAGACGCCCGCAACGGAGAGCCGCGTTCCCTCCCCCGCGGGGACGAAGAAGCCGCTTGCCGCCATCAGGCAGAAGAGTCCGCACATCTTGAGGGTCACCGTCTTGCCGCCCGTGTTAGCGCCCGAGATGAGCAAAAATTTGCATGTTTCGCCCACGGTTACGGACACGGGTACCGCCTTTTTCTTATCGAGCAGGGGGTGCCGCCCCTTGATGATATCCACGATTCCCTTCATGTTGACGGAGGGCTTTGTGGCGCGGTAGGCATACCCATACTGCGCACGGGCGAAGAAGGTATCGATTTCGGCGAGCACATCCGCGCTTGTAAGCAAGGCGTCCCTTCTTCTGCCGAGTTCGCCCGAGAGCTCCTTCAAGATGCGCTCGACTTCCTCCTTCTCATCGATCATGAGGTCGCGCAGTTCGTTGTTCATCCCCAAAACTTCTTCGGGTTCGATGAATACGGTCGCCCCGCTCTGCGAACGGTCGTGGATGAAGCCGCGGATGCTCCGCTTGTATTCCGCCTTCACGGGAATGACGAAGCGGTCTCCGCGTACGGTGACGATGCCATCCTGCAAGTACTTCTTTTCGTCTCCCGAAAGGTAAGCCGCGAGGCGGGCACGGATGCGCTCTCCGAGGCTTCTTATCTCACGCCGAAGGGCGAAGAGCTTCTCGCTGGCGGTATCGGCTACGGCGTCCGCACTCACGATTTTATCCCCGATCTCCTCCTCGAGGCGCTTCTCGAAGGTGAGGCGGTTTACGAGGTCCCTGAAGATGACGATGTTCTCATCCGCAAGGGCGGTCACCGATTCATACATCACCCTGGCAGAGCGCAGGAGGCGGGCGCAGTCGAGGAGCTCCGCACAGGAGAGCGTCGCCCCTTTTTGGGCGCGCTCCAAATAGTCGTTGCAAGGTGGAAAATACTCCACATTCCCTACGCCGAGCGTAAAGAGAAGGCGGGTCGCCTCGTCGGTGGTATCGAGGAGCCGCTTTGCCTCGGCGAGCTGAAAGGCGGGCTCGGTTTGAAGAAGGCGGCTCTTGCCCTCTTCGAGCACGGCGTACCCCGCCGCCGCCCCCAAAATTTTATCGAATTCAAGCAGTTCGGCGCTTCGTTTCATAGCATACTCCTTTCGGAATGTCCCTTCGTCGTTCCCGCGGGCACAATGCTCCCATCCCTGAGCCGCGAGGCGAGCCTGCCGCTCCCCATAAGGGCGGCGCAGTTGTACACCTCAAAGCGGCACCCGTCCCCCGAAATGCGGTATCTTCGGAGCGGAAACACCCGCCCCGCTTCATCGGTGAGGCGGTAAACATCCCGCCGATCGCAGGAGGCACAGCTCCTCTCGAAGGGGCAGTAACAGAGGTCCATGAGCTTGATGCCGCCCGAAGAGAGCACGAAGGCACCCTCCGCCGAGAGGACATCCTGTTCGGCCGCCGAGAGCTCCTTGGAGAGGGCAAACTGCGCCGCGCATTCCGAAACCCCCTCTACGGCATAGCGGTTGGTGAGGTTGAAGCCGATACCCGCAAACAGGGGCTTTTGGTACTTTTTAGCGAGCGCAATGCCGTAATACCCCTCCGCATAGAGCCCGTCGAACAAGTTGATTTGGGAAGAGATAAGCGCCTCGTCCTGAGAAGTGAAGAAGGGCGGCAGGTAGAGATACACCTTCTCCCCCGCAGGGCGGGAAAGGCTACGGTAATCCTTCGGTTTATAGATGATGATGTCGGACTGGCATACCATGTCCGTAATACAGGCTTCCAAATGCCCCTTGACGGGTGTGATAGTTACTTCTCGCTCCACGGGCTCTAAGGGAGTGCGGCGGGGAAGCAGATATGCTTTTAAGGAAGCGTAGAAAGTTCTGCGGAAGGCGTTGAGGGCGGATTTGGGGAGGAAGGCGTCTTGCGTTTCCACCGTGCACTTTGGCAAAAGCGGCAGCCCGTCCGTCCTTTGGAAGCAGGAGACGAGCTCGGCTTCGGTAAGCGGCGCCCGCTCCGCACGGGCGAGCGGGGCCTCCCCGCGGTAGGTAAAGTCCCCGCATACGGCTTCGGGCGCCTCCCCCGCCACAAAGCGGAGGGTGAGCGGAATTTCCCGCACCCGCGCAGCCTGAAGGGCGGAACCGTCCGCAAGGCAGGTCGTAAGCCGCACCTCATCCCCCGCATTCAGCCGCTCACGGGAGGAGAGGTAAAATCCGTTCTCCGCCCGCTCCCTGAGGGTTGCGCCGCCCACTTCGAGGCCCTGCCGTAAAATTTTGAAGCCATCCCCCCGCTCTGCAGGGTAGGAAGTGCGGCAAAACGGCATGCCGCGGCGAAGGGTCACTTCCCCGATATGTTCCCCGATGTGCCCCTGCACGTCGCGGGAGAGGAAGCCCCGCCTCTGCCCGAAGCCAAGGCCCTCGGTGTAGTCGCCGCGGTTGTAGGCACGGCGCAGCCGCCCGAAGTCCCCTTCTGCCCCCGCAAGCAGGGCACGGTAGTGGGTTACGGCTGCCGAAACGTACTCCTCCCGCCGCATTCTGCCCTCGATTTTGAGGGAGCTGACGCCCGCATTTAGGAGCTCTTGAAGCCTTCCCCCGAGGTAGAGATCGGAGGTGGAGAGGGCGTAGCGGAATTCTTCGAAGCCCTTGCGGTCGATCTGATACTTCTTGCGGCAGGGCTGTTTGCATTGCCCGCGGTTGCCGCTCATGTTGCCCGCGAAGGAGGAGAAGTAGCACTGCCCCGAAAAGGCGGTGCAGAGCGCCCCCTGCACGAATACTTCCGTCTCGATAATTTTGGAAATTTGGGCGATGTCCGATATGGGGGTCTCCCGTGCGAGCACCGCCCGCGAGAAGCCGTATTCCTTGGCGACTTCCGCCCCATACACATTGCAACACCCCGCCTGCGTGGAGAGGTGCAGGGTGATTTCGGGGTACCGTGTTTTAAGTTCCCGCCCCAAGAAGAGGTCCTGAAGGAGAATGGCGTCCGCACCCGCATTCCAAACGAGGCGTGCCGTCTCAAAAAATTCCTCCGTCTCGCTGTCCTTCACGAGGGTGTTGAGGGCAACGTATACCTTCGCCCCCAAGAGATGGGCGAACTCCAACACTTCGGAAAGTTCTTCGTTCCCGAAATTTTGGGCACTTGCCCGTGCGGAGAACTTATGTACCCCGAGATAGACGGCGTCGGCGCCCGAACAGAGCGCCGCCCGTGCCGATTGTATGCCCCCCGCGGGAGCAAGCAGTTCGCAGTTCAACCTTATCTTCCTATGGTGCGCTGAATGAGTTCCTGTGCGGCATCGTAACCCATGCTCTTCAAACGGTAGTTACGGGCGGCAACCTCGATTAAGATGGCAAGATTTCTGCCGGGACTTACGGGGATGGTGAGCTTGGGCACCTGAACGCCCAAAATTTCCTCGGTGCTACCCTCTCCCCCGATGCGGTCGTATACCTTATCCTGCCGCCAGTGTTCGAGTTCGACGGCGAGGTCTACCTCCTTCTCTCCCAAGATGGAGCCCGAGCCATACATATTCTTCACGTTGATGATGCCGATGCCGCGTAGCTCCATGAAGTAGCGGATGCGCTCGGGGGCGCTCCCCACGAGGTCGCTGCCTATCTTCTTGATAATGACAGAATCATCGGCGACAAGGCGGTGCCCACGCTTGATGAGCTCCATGGCCGTCTCGCTCTTTCCTACGCCGCTCTCCCCCGTAATCAGAATGCCCGTCCCGAATACGTCCAACAGCCCCGCATGCACGGTGGTGGCGGGGGCGAGGAGGCGGGTGAGGTACAGGCAGAGGTCTGCCATGATATTTGTGGTGATTTTCCCCGTGCGGAAGATGGGGGTGCCCGAAGCCCGTGCACATTCCATGAATTCGGGGAGCACGGGGAGGTCCCGTGCGAAAATGACGCACGGAATTTCCCCGCAATCGAAGAGCTTCTGGATCATCTCTTGCCGCACTGCGGGTTCGAAGGAGCGCATGTACTCATGCTCCGTGTTGCCGATGAGCAAAATTCTCCTCGAATCGAAATAGCTGAAGAACCCCGCAAGGCGAAGGCCGGGCCGATCCACGCTGACGCTCGTAAGCGTCAGGATGCCCCGCCCCGCATAGAGGAGCTCGAGGCTCAAATCGGAAGCAAACTTATCGAGCATGACTGTCTCGTGCGGAAGGTTAAAATCCATCTCTTGTTTCCCCCATTCCCATTTGTATCGCATAGGCAACGCCATCCTCCTCGCAGGAGGGGACGACGGTTGCAATTTCTTTTAAGGCGTCGCAGGCGTTTGCGACGGCGAACTTTCCACCCGCTTCGAGGAGCATCGGAAGGTCGTTGTGCTCATCCCCGATGGCGGCAATGCGCTCTCTTTTAACATTGTAGTACTCGGAGAGGAAGCGCACCGCACACGCCTTCGTGTGCCCCTTCGGCATCACTTCCACGAGCCACTCCGAGGAGACCGTAACGAAGCACTCCTCCCCAAATTTCTCGATGAGGGCGGCGCGGATGCCGTCTCGCTCCTCGGGCATCGTCATGGCCAAAATTTTAATGACGGGGAGGTGCTCTTTTTGGATTTTACGGGAGAGGGGTTCGGTTTCTACGATACCCTTCACGCGGCAGATCGTTTCATATGCCTCCAAGAGGCCGTCTCTGCGGTTGGCGTAGAAGTCGTCCCCCACATAGATGTGGATGTGCAGCCCGAGGGCCTCCATCTCCCTTACGACGCGGAGGGCGAGGTCTTCCTCGAAGAAACTCTCACGGATGCGCCTTCCCGTTGCGATGTCCGCAAGGACGGCCCCCTGAAAGGCGGCGACGACCCCCTCCTCGAGCCCGAGCTCCTTGAGGCGGGGCAGGATGGCGGTGAGCATTCTTCCCGTAACCACCGCGAAGATGCCGCCCGCTTTTCGATATTTTTTGATTTGTGCGATGTTGGTTTCGGACACGGTACCGTCCTTTTTCACGAGGGTGCCGTCGAAATCAGAAATGAAGATATCGTAATTCATAGCGTTTCAAAGTACGTCTTGATGCGGGAGGCGAGTTCCTTTCCGATGCCCTCCACCGCGCACAGCTCCTCTTCGGAGGCGTGCATCAGCTTATCGATGGTGCCGAATTTTTGGAGGAGGGCCGCCCGCTTTTGCTTGCCCACCCCCTCAATTTCCTCGAGGACGGAGGCGAGGTTGCGTTTGGAGTGCAGACTTCTGAAGTAGGTTACGGCGAAGCGGTGCGCCTCATCGCGGATACGCTGGAGCATCTTGAGGGCGTAATCCCTTCGATCGAGGCGGATGGGGTCGGGATTTCCCGTTACGAATACCTCTTCCTCCTGCTTTGCGAGGGCAATGAGCTCGATATCCTCCACGCCGAGCTCCTCAAAGATGCCCTTCACCGCCGAAAGCTGCCCCTTGCCGCCATCGATCACGATGAGCTGAGGGCGGGAAAAGCGCTCCTCTTCCTCCGTTCCGAGCTTTTTGAGCCTGCGGGAGAGCACTTCGCGAAGGGAGGCGAAGTCGTCCGCGCCCTCTACCGTCTTGATGCGGAAGCGGCGGTATTCATACTTATCCGCCTCGCCATCCGTAAACACCACCATGCTCCCCACTTTATCGACGCCCGAGATGTTGGAAATATCGTAACACTCCATGCGCTTCGGGTACTTTTTGAGCCCTAAAAGCGCCTGAAGGCGGCTGCATGCCTGCACCGTCATATCGCTCTTGTGGGCGATGGCGGAGATGGATTTTTCGAGGTACTCCGTCGCATTGCGGGTACCCATGTCTAAGAGCTCCCTTCGAATTCCGAATTTCGGGCGGGTAATTTCCACATTCCTTCCCGCCTTCCCCTTAGCATATTCCAAGAAGAGCGCGTCGTCCATCGGCTCTTCCAACACAATTTCATGGGGCAGTTCGTGGTTGGCGTAGTACTGCGTGAGAAAACTTAAGAAATTTTCACCGCGTTCCCCCGCCCCCGCATCTTCGGAGAAGTTGAGGCTCCCCTGCATGATGCCCTTCCGCGTGACGAGCAGAGAGAGGGCGGAATACAGCCCGTTGGTGGCGTACCCCCACACATCGACGTCTACATCCTTGGGCATCGCCGTGATACGGCGCTGCCCGAGTTTTTTGAGCATCTGAATTTTATCCCGAAGCTCGAGGGCGAGTTCGAACTGCTCTTCCTCGGCAAACTTCTGCATCTTTTGGATGAGGATGGCCTCGGCCTCTCCGTAATCCCCCGCAAGGAATGCCGCGGTCTTTTCGACGAGGGCGGCGTATTCCTCCTTGGAAATGTTGTGGGCACAGGGGGCGAGGCAACGGCCTAAGTGATAGTTGAGGCAGGGCTTTTTGGGCTTTTCGCCGATGGAAACCGTGCAGGTGCGGATGTGGTATACCTTCGCCGCCACGTCCACGATGTCCTTGCAGTTCACCCCGCCCATGAAGGGGCCGAAGTACTTTCCGTCCTTCTTGATACGGCGGGTGATGGAGATGTGCGGGTATTCCTCCTTCGTCCAGAGCTTGATGTAGGGATACGTCTTATCATCCTTTAGGAGGATGTTATACTTGGGCTTGTACTTCTTGATGAAGGTGTTTTCGAGGGCGAGGGCATCCACTTCGGAGGGGGTTACGACGTAGTAGAAATCGTCGATTTGCTCTACCATCGCCTGCACCTTGGGGGGCTTTTCGGTATCGTGGAAGTATTGGCGGACACGGTTTTTGAGCACCCGTGCCTTTCCTACATAGATGACCGTCTGCTCCCGATCGAGCATGATGTAGACGCCCGCACTATCGGGAAGCAATTTGAGTTTTTCGCGGATCACGCTCTCGCTCATACCACTATTATACACAACTTAACGCGCTTTTTCAAGGGAATTGCAGTATTTTCCGAAAGGATTTGTAATTCGGGCGCGGGAATACAAAGAGATAGCGAACGGGCGCGTTCGCTATCCGTAACAAATAATTGCAAATTGCAGGGGTGTTTACGCTTTCCGCTCTGCGGAGACGGCAGGATCGCGCGTGAACGTCCCCCCGTCGGCATCGTAGGTGAAGTATAGATAGGCCTCCCCCGCATGCTCGGAGGAGAACAGGAAGATGCCGTGCGTCGCATCCACCATGACAAAGGTGCCCCTGTAAGAATACCCAAGCGCATCGCAGTAGACAGCATCACTGCTCTCCCCGATCGCTATACCCTTGCCATATGTAATCACCGACCAATCCTCCTCATTGCAGAGGAAGGCATAGGAAAGCGCTTCCTCTCCCGCGAGGTGCAATTCTTTCGTGCCCTGCGGAGTGGATGTGATGTGAGCCAAAAAGGTTACCCGCCGCGTCCCGCCCGTGGCCTTTGCATTGAAGCTCGCCTCCACGGCGAGAAGGGGCTTGCCCGCGGCATCCGAATGGTAGGAATACCTTCCCTCCCCCACCCGTTCATACGCCGCACTGCCCTGCGCCCCGTAGAAAATCAGCGTGCCGTCTCCGAGGCAACGGACGGTAACGTTGCCAAACGGCATCTCCGAACCCGTCTTGCCGTCCTCGAATATGCCCTCGAAGGATGCACCGAGCAGTTCATCGGGGAAGTAGAACCCCTCCCCATTCCGCACGAGGAGGAACTTTTCTCCCGTCGAGGCGATAAAGGTGATGGCCTGCCGCTCCACATCGGGTGCGAGCGCCATGCTTTGGAGGAAGTAGTTGCCGCTATATTCTGCGCCCTCCGCGGTCTCGAGGGTGGCGCCCGCGTAGCCGTCGAGTATCATTTCATCCCCTTTGGAAGAGGGCACTGCCTCCCGTTCCCTCGAAAGGCGGCCGAGCATGCCTGTGCCGTCCTCTCCCTTCCACGGGGAGAAGGTGAACGGCCGCACCCCGTTCCCGTTCGGGTTGGGGGTGAAGGTGAAGATATCGTAGCCGAGCGAAGTCTTTTTGGTCTCCTTCGTCACGGTGCCCCTGACGAAGGTTGGCGCTCTCTCCAAATCCACGATGCCCTCTGAGGTGTGGTAGACGGTATACTTCCACGCCCCGCTTGTGCTCTCATAGAAGAGGGTGGGCAGGAGGCGGAACTCGACGCCGCCCTCCCCCATGACGGGGTAGAATTCACGGTATTCGGGCGCCGGCAACAGGGGCACATCGAACTTTACGAACGACACGTATTCCGTATCCGTCCCCCCGCCCGAGGCCGTCTGCGTGCATTCCACATCGAAGTACCATACCGTGCCGTCCGCTTTCGTGAAGGAGAATGTTTTCAGATGATCCGCTCCCGCTATGGTCTCGGCAAGCAGTTTGAGGCTCCCCTCTAAGGCTTGGCCGCCCTGCGGCCTGTAAAAACTGCCGATCCCCTCCTGCCCCTGCACATTGCGGTAGAGGAGGAGCTCGCCGTCCTCATTCAGAACGGTATCGTACAGCTTATCCCCATCTATCTCATAGACGAGGTAGGTGGCACGGGGGCGGCCCGCCGCTATGGGGAGGGTGCGGAATGTGAAGCTTTCGCGGAAGAACGCACTGCCCGCACCAATTGCCTCATGCCCCGCATGCACATAGCTTTGAAGGCCGTAGGGGCCTTCCGCCTCCGTAACGTAGCCCTCGGAAACCTTCTCATAGTCCCCCGTATCGCCCCTCGAGACGTATACGGAGGCTGCCTTCGAACCCGCAACTGCCGCATATTCCGCATCGGAGATCGTAAGCAGGACGGGCAAAATATTGTCTCCGCCCTCCGTGCCCTCCTCGTGGAAGAGCCAATAGAATTCGCCGCCACGGAAAATTTCGAACTTCAGCTCGTTGCCCTCCCGAAAGAGGCGGACGGTGTACTCCTCGTACCCATCCCCCGCGTCTTTGGGCAGGCGGAAGGTGAGCACGGTTGAGGAGGTTGCATCGGTGACGCGGAGCAGGTAATCCGCATAGAGGCCGCGGCCGTCTACATCGTAGATGGAATAGCTCTCGGCGGCGCTGCCCTCCCCGAGGGTGACGCGGGCTCCTTCTTCGGGGTATGCCGCATGGGCGGGCTCGAAGCCGCTGAATCCGCTGAGGCGAATGGTGGCGGGCTGACCCTCGAGGGTCCCCGCAAACTCCCCGACTGCGCTCTCGATGCGCATGGTGAAGAAACTTTCCTCGGCGCCGTCCTTCATTCGGGCAACATAGAACCTGAACGGAACGGCCTCGTTGTCCCCCTGAAAGAAGAGGGCGGTATAGAAGGTTACCTTGCCTCCCGCATTCTCATAGCTGCCATTAGGGTAGCTTGCATAGAGGCCCGCAAACGTCTCCCCCGTGGAGACATTCTTCAAAGTAAGCCTGCCGTTTCCGAAGAGCTCCAAGGAGAGCCGCCCGTTTTCGGAGGCGCCGTCCGCACCCAGCCAAATTCTCTCACGGAATACGCCCACCTCGCCGACCTCGACGAGATAGAAGATATCCCGCTCCCCGTCGGAGGCATCCTTCCCGAGGGAGAAGTAGAGATTTTCTTCCGCCTCGATGTAGTAGAGCTGAAGGGCGCTATCGTAACCATAGGGGCCCGAAACCGTCCTGTTCACCCCACGGTAGGTGGCGGTGTAGCCATCGATGGTGAGGGTTACGGCATCCTGAAGGCCGTGGGGCGCATATGCGGGCAAGGGGTCCAACGTATCGGGGTCGATTTGGAGAGAACTATCATAGAGGGTGTAGGTGCCCTCGAGATGGCTGCGGCGGTAGGCGAAGGTATCCCCTTCAGCCCTTCCCGTAAGGGTTACGGGCGCATCGCCCTCCCGTATCGTGAAGGTAAAGCTCCCATCGCCCAAGGCAGTGCCGAAAAATTCCCTGCCTCCACGCACCAAAACGGCGACCCCGCTCTCCGCCTTCGGGAAGTAAATGACGTCTGAGCCGCCGAAGCGGTCCCTGTACCCCTTCTCCCAAACGGCATAGAGGAACATATTTTGGGAGACGGGGATGCGCTCTCCCGCTTGATATTCGGCGGCGCCGTTCGGGGTATGCGCCCAACCCGCAAAGCGGAAGGTGCCCTGCGGCACGAAGCCGTTTTCGGCGAGTTTGACTTCGGAACCGTATACGACTTCCTGCGCCTTCGTGCTTCCCGTCACATGCAGGGGCCGCGAATCGGTGCCCGTGCCCGCATTGCCATCGTACGTGACGGTAAACCGCTCCCGCTTCAAGTAGACGGTGAAGGTGTTGTTCGTCTCATCGAGGGAGGGGGTGACGCCGACGTAGCCCTCCTGCCCCTCATCGGGGACGTAGTGGGGATAGAGCTTGGGATCGACCGCATATTGAAAGGCCTCCCGATACCACGAGGCGCCCCTTACGGGCGGGGCCGCGGCATAGGCGCCATCCTCCCCCTCGAGATACAAATTGACGGTGTAACTTATCTTGTACTTCGCCGTGAGTTCCATGCCGCCTGCGGGGACTACGGTATCCTCCGTGACCTGCGCCGTCCCGTAAAACCAACCGCCGAAGGTGAGCAAGCCCGCAACCTCCGGGCTGAGGATGGGCGCATTGCCCATGAGGGCCTTAAGGACGTTGTCTCCCACGTTTACCGGGATCTCATTCCTGATAAGCGTTCCCACCCCGCCCGCACTCAGCTTGAGCACGGCGGGCACGTTCACGATCCAACGGGCGTAGTACGTCACGCTCTCCTCGGGCATCTTGGCGGGAACCGTCTGCGCCTCGCCCGAAAAGTTTGCATCGAGATACCAACCCGCAAAGCGGTAACCACTCTTCTGCGGGTCGGGCGGCGTTATTTCATCACCCGCCTCCCCTTCTATCACCTCGTATACGGTGTCTCCGTCCATGAAGGTGAGCTTCACGTTCTCACTTGCGCATGCGGAAATGAATCCCGCCGTCAGCGTGAGGAGGATACAGAGGAGGACGGTACATAGCAGTTTGCGAGAGCTTCTCATCGTAAATACACACCTATTCTTCATTGGTTTTGCCATGATGGTTTTACAAAATTATAATCTTTCAACCCGCTCTTTGCAAGAAAAATAAATGGGCATTCGTAAATTTTATGCCCATTTTTTGTGATCATGAAGTTGTTTGGGGGCGATATTCCCTCAGTAGCCGAGAAATTCCACGCCCTTTAAGAGGACGTCGTTCACGATTTCGCTATACAGCGAGTAGAAGATAATTTTGCCGTGGCGGTCCGAACACACCATGCCCGCATCCTTCAGAAAGCGGAGCTGATGGGAGACCGTCGTTTGGTTGATGCCGAGTACGCGGGAGATATCGGTCACACACATCTCCGAAATCGCAAGCGAGGAGAGAATGCGGAGCCGCGTGCCGTCCGCAAAGATGGAGAAGAACCGCACGAGGTTTTCGAGCAGTTCCCCTTCGGGGACGTACCCCTCAATCAAACTCTGTGTGCGCCGATCCAAGAGCAAAGTATCCATATGCCACCTCTTTTTTGTGAAAGTATAGCACATGTTTGCTTGCGCATATTCACCCGTAACGTCGAGTTTTGGCGAATTTTGTCCCTTCGGTCTCGGACATGGTATGCCCTTATTCGATGGAGGTTACGGTGTACCCCGCATCGGCAACGGCCTTCTTCAAGGCCTCATCCGAAGCATCTCCCTCCACAACGGCAATGCCCTTCTTGTGCTTTAGGGTAACTTCTGCCTTCTCCACGCCCTCTAAGGAGGAGAGCGCATCGCTCACATGCTTGACGCAGTGGTCGCACATCATGCCTTCGATCTTGAGTGTCTTTTTCATACTATTATCTCCTTTTTGGATTTTTACGGAATTTTGCTCCCTATTTTTCAGGAAGCGGGTGAGACGGAGGGCATTGGTCACCACAAAGAGCGAAGAAAGGCTCATTGCGGCGGCGGCGATCATCGGGTTGAGGGAGACCCCCGCAAACGCAAATGCCCCTGCCGCAAGCGGAATGCCGATGCAGTTGTAGAAGAACGCCCAAAAGAGATTCTGCTTGATGATGCGCATCGTCCTCTTGGCGAGGCGGATGGCCTTGGGCAGGGCGGCGAGGTCGCCCGCGACGAGCACGACATCGGCGCTCTCAATGGCCACATCGGTGCCGTTTCCCATTGCGATGCCGATATCCGCCTCCTTGAGGGCAGGGGCATCGTTGATGCCGTCCCCCGCCATCGCAACGTAATAATTTTCCCGCTTTGCCGTGCGCGAGGTGCGTTTGTTTTCCTCATTCTGTTCACGCAGCCCCCGCACAAAATTGAGCTTATCCTCGGGAAGGAGCTCTGCGCATACGCAGGCATCGTAAGAAGGGAACCCCGCCTCATGTGCAATATACTTCGCTACGGCCTCGTTGTCCCCCGTCAGCATGGCGGGCATACAGCCGAGTTCGAGCAGGGATTGAACCGCCGCACGGCTCCCCTCCTTGAGGGTATCGGCGAGGGCGAATACGGCGAGCACCCGCCCTTCGTCTGCCAAAAAGAGCACCGTTTTGCCCTCAGAAGAGAGCCTCTCAAAGAGCGGAAGCTGTGCTTCGAAGGGGATACGCCTATCCTGCATCATGCGCTCGTTTCCGAGATAGTAAACAGTACTGTTGACGACGCCCGTGGCACCCATGCCCGCAATGTACTCCACATTTTGCGCTTCCGCACCCTCTTTCGCCGTATCTTCTTCCTTCGCCCTCTCTTCATCGCAATATGCCGTAATGCAGGCAGAGAGCGGGTGGTTGAGCTTGACTTCGAGGGCGTAGGCGATCTCCTTTGCCCCCGCTTCGTATTCCTCATAGAACACGACTTTGGGCTTGCCCTCGGTGAGGGTCGCCGTCTTATCGAGGAAGATATCGTGCACGGTCGCAAGTTTTTGAAGGGACTCCGCAGACTTGAAGAGCACCCCGAGGGAGGCGCCGCGGCCTGTAGCCGCCATCACCGCAACGGGCGTCGCGAGCCCGAGCGCACACGGGCACGAAATGACAATGACGCTCACGCCGTAGTTGAAGGCCGCCGCAAGGTCCCCCGTCACCAAGATCCAAATGAGGAAGGTAATGACGGCAAGAGTAAGGACAATGGGTACGAATACGGCGGAAATTTTATCCGCAAGTTTTTGGATGGGGGCCTTGCTCGCCCCTGCCTCCCGCACCATGCGGATGATGCCCGCGAGCATGGTATCCTCCCCCACCTTTTCGGCGCGGAGCTTTAAGTACCCGCTCGTCACGATGGCCGCACTCGTCACCCTGTCTCCCTCCACCGCCTCGACGGGCAAGCTCTCGCCCGTGACGGCAGAGGTATCCACAAAGGCATGCCCCTCGACGGCGATGCCGTCCGCGGCCACCGATTCGCCTTGGCGCACGAAGAAGATATCCCCTACCCGAAGTTCGGAGAGCGGGATCTTTTTGAGGGTGCCCCCCTCCTCCACGGTGACGGTATCGGGGGCGAGTTTTGTGAGCTTTTCGATCTCCCGCCCCGTCCTCTTCTTGCTCTTATCCTCGAGCCATTTTCCGAGGGTGACGAGGGTTACGATCATCGCCGCCGATTCAAAGAAGGCGGTGTGCGTCGTCGGGTCGAGGGAGACCGTAACCACACTATATATAAAGGATACGGCGGCGCCGAGCGTCACGAGCGTATCCATATTGGGCACGAGCTTTACGGCCGCCCGCACCCCGCTCACGAAGAAAGCGTAGTTGACGCACAGCACCGCAAGCGTTAAAGCAATTTGGAACCCGTAATTCCACCACCCGTGCGGCACAATGTTGGGGCTTATCATGTGCCCCATCGCAAGGTACATTTCGGGGAGCAGCAGAATCAGGGATACGAGAAAGCGCACGGAGAGCGGAAGGCCCCTGTGCTTCTTGGGCGCCATACCAAAGTCGAAGATGCCGTAGCCGAGCTTTTCAACGGCCTTTTTGATCTTCTCTTCCCCGAGCACGGCCTCATCGAATTCCACATCCATGCTCGCGCCCATCAAAGAGACGGCACAAGAAGAGACGCCTTCGAGCTTTCTCACCGTCCGCTCGATGCCCGAGGAGCACGCCGCGCACGTCATGCCGGTGACCGAAAACCGCTTCTTCATCAGAACCTCTTGAAGAGCTCCGTAATTTCATCGATGATGCCGAGGTTGCCCTTCTGCACTTCCTCCACGAGGCAGCTGTGCATGTGCTTTTCGAGCACGACGGAGGCAACGCTCTTCACTGCCTTTTCGATGGCGGAGAGCTGAATGAGGACGTCGTCGCAATAGCGGTCCTCATCGATCATCTTCTTCACGCCGTTGAGCTGCCCGATGATGCGGTTGATACGCGAGGTGAACAGCTTCTTTTCTTCTTCTGTGCGGGACCGCATGCGCTTCCCCTCTTCGTTGCAACAATCCATAAGAAACCTCCATACCCTTCTGGGTATTACTATTATATACCCCAAAAGGTATTCTTGTCAAGGGTTTTCCGAAGATTTTTTGAAAAATTTTTGTTACGGTAACTTTTGCCCGAAATTTTGGGGATCGCTTTGCCCACCCATTTATTTCGATAAATGTCGAAATATAGGAAAATCCCGCATTTTTGCGGGATTTTCTGTAGAAATTTGACAAAATTGCCGTTATTTCGATAATCATCGAAATACTTACTTCTTATGGAAGTGCGATTTATCCATGCCGCAGAGCGGGCAAACCCAATCCTCGGGGAGCTCCTCGAAGGGCGTCTCTCCGTCGTATTCGTAGCCGCAAATATCGCACACCCACACATCGCGCGCCTCGGGTTGGTTCTTCTGATAGGTGGGCGCATTGACGCTCGTCTTTCCCTTCAGCACCTCGTGGTAGTAGGCATACGTCATGGGCTTATCGCTCTTCAAATGGTCGCAATCGTACACCTCCCCCAAAAAGACGGTGTGCGTCGCCGTCTCGAGTTTATCTATTACTTTGCAGCACAAGTATGCTATCGCATCGCTCGGCACGGGGAGCTTGCCGCGCACCCCGAAGGAGACTTCGGAGAACTTATCGCAATCCCTCGAGGAGGTGAAGCCGAAGCGGCCAATGACGGAGGGCGCCGTGTGCTCCCCCAAAATGGTGATGGCAAAGTAGCCCGTATCCGAGACGCACTTGTGCGTGTAGTTGTTGCGGTTGATGCTTACGGCGACGGTCGCGGGGCTCGAAGTAATCTGCATGGCGCTGTTAGCGATACAGCCGACGGGGCGGCCTTCATCCCATGTGGAGCAGACGTACACCCCATAGGAGAGCTTGAAGAGAGCGGTTTCGTTCATAGTTTCACCTCATTGAAAATTTATGAAAAGGGCGGACAAAAAGTCCGCCCTTGCATTGCGCCTTCTTTACTTCTTCTCTTCCGTTTGAGCCACGACTTCCTTGCCGTCGTAGTAGCCGCACTTCTCGCAGACTCTGTGCGCCAACTTGAGCTCATGACAGTGAGGGCATTCGACGAGCGTCGGCATCGTCGCCTTGTAATTTGCAAAGCGCTGGTTCGTTCTTCTCTTCGACTGTTTTCTCTTCGGGACTGCCATATTTCACCTCTTTCCGTTTTCTGAATTTTCCTTACATTTCCTCATCCTTGCGGCAACGTTCACACAAAAGCCGCGAGGGGAGCGCGAACAGGAGAGAATCGCGCATCAAATCAACAAGTGTTACGACGCCGCGGGTGTAGCCATACCGCTCCCCGTCGTCCTCGCCTTCGGAGAATACGCCGTCTACCTCGCCTTCTATTTCCGCCTCCGCGGGGGCAAGGCACCTCGAACAGCTCCCCTTCAGCCCGAAGGTGAGGGTGCCGTTTACGGCAACGTCGTTCTCTTCCCCGATCTCAAATTTGAGCTTGGCGCGGGCGGGGCCGTCGAATTCCGTATAGGGAAGGTCTAAGAGGGTGGCATCGGGTTCGAATTCGAATGCGAGCTCCCCTTCAAAGACGTTCTTTCTTACCAAACTGCGTACGTCGATTTCTTCCATTGACTAAAAAAAGTATAGAAGATTTCAACGGGTTTGTCAATCTATTTTGCCGCCTATTTGCAAGTTTTTGCGAAAATTACAGCAGAGCCGCCGTCTCACGGGCGATCACGAGCTCTTCATTAGTGGGAATCACGAGGATACGCACCTTGGAGCCCTCTGCCGAGACATCGTGGATGGCGCCGTCGTTCTTGTAATTATTCTTCTCTTTATCGATCGCGATACCGAAGGCCTCAAGCCCTTCCACGACTGCCGCGCGTACGTCGGGGGTGTTTTCGCCGATGCCCGCCGTAAACACAATGACGTCGAGGCCGCCGAGCGCCGCCATGTACGCCCCCACATACTTCTTGCAGGAGTATGCAAACATATCGAGGGCGAGCCGTGCCCTGTCGTTGCCCGCTTCTTTTGCAGCCGCGAGGTCTCTGAAATCCGAGCTCACGCCCGAAACGCCCAAAACGCCGCACTTCTTGTTGAGGTAGGTGAGCCCTTCCTCCATCGTCATGCCCTTCTTCCGGCACAAGAAGTCGATGGCGGCGACGTCGATATCCCCGCTCCTCGTACCCATCGGTACCCCTGCGAGGGGGGTGAAGCCCATCGAAGTATCGATGCACTTCCCGCCCTTGACTGCCGAAATGGAGGAGCCGTTGCCGAGGTGGCAGGTGATGATCTTGAGGTCCTCGGGGTTTCTTCCGAGGTACCTTGCCGCCTCTCCCGAGACATATTTATGGGAGGTGCCGTGGGCGCCGTACCTTCTCACCTTATACTTCTTGTAATCCTCGTAGTCGATGGCGTAGAGGTGGGCGTAATCGGGCATGGTCGCATGGAAGGAGGTATCGAATACGAGCGCCATCTTCTTCCCCGGCATGACGGCGCGGCAGGCGTTGACGCCAAGAATGGCCGCGGGGTTGTGGAGGGGAGCGAGCTCTGCGATCTCATCCATGAGTACCATCACCTCGTCGTCTACGAGGGTGGTCTTTTTGAAGGCCTCGCCGGAGGCGACGACGCGGTGCCCTACGGCATCGATCTCATCCATCGAATGAATGACGCCCGCCTCTTCATCGACAAGTTCCTTGAGGACGAGGGAGATGGCATCGGTATGGGTGGGCATCTCGTGAAGGATCTCAAACGTCTTTCCGTGTGCCTTATGGATAAGTTTGCCGCCCGCAATGCCGATGCGTTCACATCCGCCCTTTGCGAGGACTTCCTCGTGCTCCATATCGATGAGTTGGTATTTGAGGGAACTGCTTCCCGCGTTAATCACAAGAATTTTCATGCCGTCTCCCCTTTATTCTGCCTGAAGCGCCGTGATGGCGACTGCGCATACGATATCCGCCGATTTGCAACCGCGGGAGAGGTCGTTGAGGGGCTTTGCGAACCCTTGGCAGATGGGCCCGATGGCCTGGAACCCGCCGAGGCGCTCTGCGATCTTGTAGCCGATGTTGCCCGCCTGCAGGTCGGGGAAGATGAGTACGTTGGCATGGCCCGCAACCTTGGAAGCGGGTGCCTTGAGGCGTGCCACCTCGGGAACGAGCGCGGCGTCGAATTGAAGTTCGCCGTCGAGCATGAGGTCGGGCGCCTTCTCCTTTGCGATCTTCACGGCCTCCTGTACGTTGGTCACGAGGTCGTGCTTGGCGCTCCCCATCGTCGAGAAGGAGAGCATCGCAACGCGGGGCTCCAAGCCTGCAATTTCCTTGGCGCTCTTGGCCGTTGCGATCGCGCAGTCGGCGAGGCCTTCCGCCGTATACGTCGGGTTGAGGCCGCAGTCGGCGAAGATGAGCATGCCGTCCTCGCAGTATTTGTTGCCGCCCATCGGGGCAACCATCAGGTTGAAGCTCGAAACGGCGGAGACGCCGGGGGCCGTCTTGATGATCTGGAGGCCGGGGCGAAGGGTGTTTGCGGTGGAGTGGCATGCACCTGAAACGAGCCCGTCCACATCCCCCGATTTCAGCATGAGGGCGCCGAAGAAGGTGGGATCCTTGGCCTGAATACTTGCCTGTTCCTCCGTCATGCCCTTTGCCTTACGGAGCTCATAGAGAAGGTTTGCGTACTCCTGAAGCTTGGGAGAGGTAGCGGGTTCGATGATCTCTACGCCCGTAAGGTCAACATCGGGGTTCTTCGCCGCGATCTCTTCGGGATTGCCGAGGAGCACGATGCGGGCTATCTTTTGGGCGACACAGTCTGCCGCCGCTTCCACGACGCGGGGATCTTCACCCTCGCAGAGCACGATCCTCTTCTGGCGTTCTGCCGCCTTCTTCTTGATCGTCTCGACGATGGTTCCGCTCTCGCTGATCTTTCTGCCGAGGTCTTTCACTGCTTTCATGAATCCTGCCATAATAAACTCCGAAAAAACTCTTTATTTTTCTCTGCGGTTCGTGTATAATGGAAGGCAGAGAAACAGTTCAGTTGGTATTATACACCTTCTTCTCGAAATTGTAAAGGACAAAGCGGGAAAAAAGATGAAAATTTGTGCCGTCATATGCGAATACAACCCCTTTCACAACGGGCACCTCTATCAGCTCCGCAAGATGCGGGAGCTCGGCGCCGATAAAATTTTATGTGTGATGAGCGGAAACTTCACCCAGCGCGGGGATGCCGCCGTGTTCGATAAGTACACGCGCGCCCGTCATGCCATTCTTGCGGGCGCGGATGCCGTCATTGAGCTTCCCGCCCCCTTTGCCGTCTCCCCCGCGGAGCTGTTTGCGCAGGGCGCGGTGCACCTCGTCGCCTCCATCCCCGCCGTCACCACCCTCGCATTCGGGTGCGAGAGCGGCGCCAAAGAGGACTTTCTCATCGCATCGGGCGCTACCATGTCTGAGGATAAGGCCTTCAAAACTTCACTCAAGGAGAAATTGAAGGCGGGAGATTCCTATGTGAAGGCGAGGACGGATACCATTCTCTCCCTCCGCCCCGAGCTCCGCACCATGCTCACCTCGCCCAACAACATCTTGGGGGTGGAATACTGCCGCGCCCTCCTCAAGGAGAATTCCCAAATCGAGCCTTTGCCCATCCAAAGGATCGGAGCGGGGCACCTCGATACGGCGCCGCAGGCGGAGTATTCCTCCGCCTCTGCGATACGCGGCCTCCTCGGAGACGATTCCCGCCGTGCCCGTAAGCTCCTCAAGGAAAATTTGCCGCCCTACGTCTTGGAGGATGCCCTCTCTTATGTGCCCACGGGCTACGAGCGGGCGGCGCTTGCGGCGATGATGGCGGCCTCGGATGAGAAGATGGCATTGGCCCCCGACTGCGCGGAGGGCCTCGAGAAGCGCATCCGCGCGATGGCGCGCACCAACCCCACCTTCGAGGGCATGCTCGAAAAGGTGGTGACAAAGCGGTACACCCGCTCCCGCATCAAGCGCATTCTGCTCCAGAATTTCCTCGGCATCTCCCAAAGGGACGTGCTGAGCTTTGTGCAGTCCCCCCTCTATTTACGGGTGCTTGCCGTAAAGAAGGAGGGAGCGGAAGGCATGCTCTCCGCGCTCTCCGAGGCGAAGTTCCCCGCCGTGGTGCGGAGCAGTGACTACGCCGCTCTCAGGAAGGAGGCGCTCACCTGTTTTGCGGCCGATATGCGGGCAAACGACCTCTACGCCGTGCTCTCCTCCCGCCGTGTGGGCACCTTCGACACCGCGTTCGTGCCGTAACAAAACTCCAAACTGCCCTGTTTATCGCCCATGTATGTGGATAAAATAAGAAGCGCCGCGGCCCCGCCTTTTCAGGCGGGGCCGCGGCTTTATTGAGCTCCGATTAAATTCGTTCCCGTTTCATCCTCATCTTTTGATTTTGCTTTACCTTCGCCGCGACCTTCGTACCGATAAATACGATCACCCCGAGGATGATGAAGGCGTAGAAGCTGAAGAGGCGCCAAATCATCATGCCCGTGAAGCAGGTGCCCGCCACCGTAAGCACCGATTTGAAGAGGCCGTAGAAGGTGCCGTCCGCCGCCCCCGCATTGCCGGGCGTCGGGATGAAGGAGACCGCACACATGATGAAGAAGGTGATGTCCGTGATCTCAAACCATGCCCGCCACGAGGGTTCAAAGGGGAGCATATCGCGGAAGAGCAGCAGGGTGAAGTAGGGCATCGAACACATGCAAATGGCATACAGGAAGGAGAGGAGGGTGCACACGATGAGCACCCGTTTAGACTTAAAGAGAATTTGCATGTTGCGCTTGTTGTTGTAGATGGCGCGGTACCCCTTCTGCCTCCACTTTTCGGGAGACTTGCAGAGGTGGAGCTTGGTGAGCACGGCAACGCCGAAGCGGATAATGGCGCACCCCACCTTCGGCATGAAGGAAAACACCACCAAAAAGAGGGAGATGCTTACCATAAACACGCTGCCGATGTATGCGAAGATCTGGATATAGAGGGGCACGATCTCGCCCTGTATCCCGATGGCGGCGCTGTCGATCCCGATGATGAAGCACACCACGGAGAGCACGAAGAAGGCGAGTTGGTTGAGGAAGAAGGAGCCGATGGGAATGGCGCCCGCGGGCCCCGAAGGTACCCCCTTCTTCGCAAGGTAGTAGATTTGGAAGGGCTGGCCGCCCGTCCCGAGGGGAGTGATGTAATCGTAAAACTTCCCAAGCGCCGCGCAGTTGAATGCCGTGAGCGGCATTGCCTTTTTGGAAGTCTTTTGGATCATTAGGAAGATTTTGAGCGATTCGAGCAGAATGAGCCCCATAAAGAGCCCCGCAAGCACCAAAAGGTAGTACCAATGCTTGCCGATCATATCCGAAATGGCGGAGAGGCTCACCGATTCCTGCGAGAAATCGTGGTAGGCGGTGAACGCCACCGTACCCGCCATGATCAGGATACAGGCGATGTAGAGCAATATTTTTGTGATCTTTTTGCGCTTCTTCTGCCGCTCGGTGAGCGGAGCTTCTTCCTCAGGGAGTTCGGGAAGATCCCCTTTCTTCTCATCGAATCCGGAGGCCTCCTCTTCAGACATGGGGACCTCTTCTTTCGCCGAAGATCCGTTCTCGGGCATGGGTGCCCCGTTCTCGTCCGAAGCCTCGTTTTCGGGCATGGGTACCCCATCCTGCACGGGCTGTGCGGATGCGGAGGGCGCAAGTTCCGCCTCCTTCCTCTCTTCGGTTTGTGCGGTCTTGAAATTCTCGTCGTCCATATTCCTTCTCATTATACCTCACTCGCCCGAAAATTGCAACCAAATTGCGGCATATCCGAAAAGTTGCCCTCCGCGCATGCGGAGGGCAATCACCGCCCCATGCGGGGCTTTCTTCCGAAGTACCGAGACGGACCTGTAAGCCGGGTTCTGTCACCCCGCGAAAATTCGCGGTAGCGCGGCCATTTATCTACGCCTGCCGTCACCGACAGGCTCCAGCGTTATTGGCGGCACTCTCCCGGGCGGGCAACCCTTGTGGGAGAGACCCAAACTTGCATCGGACGGGGTTTACATGGCACGGGGCGTTACCGTCCCGTCGGTGAGCTCTTACCTCGCCTTTCCACCCTTACCCGCATGCTTCCTCGGCCATGTGGGGCTGTAAACCATGCGGGCGGTTTATTTCTGTTGCACTTTCCTTGAAGTCACCTTCACCTGACGTTATCAGGCGTCCTGCCCTGCGATGCCCGGACTTTCCTCGTCGCACTCAAAGGTACGCCGCGGCCGCGCAGTCCGCTCGGTACAATTATTATAGCACAAATTTTCAAAAAAGGCTTGTTTTTTCATGCGAATATGATAAAATATAGTCGAACAATTTTTGGGGGGATTTTATGAAAAAGACAAAGATCGTTTGTACGCTCGGCCCTGCTTCGGATACCGAAGAGATCATCGCCGCGATGGCGGATGCGGGCATGAACGTTGCGCGCATCAACTTCTCTCACGGCACCCATGCGGACCACGCCAAGAAGATCGAACTCATCCGAAAGGTCCGTGCCGAAAAGAATATTCCGCTTCCCGTTCTGCTCGATACCAAGGGCCCCGAGTTCCGTATCGGCACCTTCAAGGAGGGCAAAGTTACCTTAAAGGCGGGCGATCCCTTCTCCTTCACCTCCGAAGAGGTGGAAGGGGACGAGACGAGGGTCTCCGTATCCTATAAGAACATTTGCGCCGAAATGAACCCCGGGGATAAAATTCTTCTCAACAACGGCCTCATGGTATTCGAGGTCGTGAAGGTGAAGGCGCCCGACGTCCTCTGCAAAGTCGTGATCGGCGGGGAGCTCTCCAACCGCAAGAGCATGTTCTTCCCCGAAAAACAGCTCAACCTCGTCTACCTCTCCGAACAAGACAAGGCAGACCTCCTCTTCGGCATCGAGCACGGGGTAGACTTCATCGCCTGCTCCTTCGTCTCCAAAGCGCAGGACATCCTCGACGTCAGAAACTTTTTGAAGGAACACGGGAGCACGGATATCGACCTCATTGCAAAGATCGAGAACAGGGCGGGCGTCAACAACCTCGATGAGATCCTCAGGGTTTCAGACGGCATCATGATCGGCCGCGGAGACATGGGCGTAGAGATCCCCTACGAGGAACTCCCCGATATCCAAAAGACCATCATCACCGCCTGCCGTAAGGCGGGCAAGCGGTGCATTACGGCGACCGAGATGCTCGAGAGCATGATCCATCAGCCCCGCCCCACCCGTGCCGAAATTTCGGACGTCGCCAATGCCGTATACGACGGTTCCTCCGCCATCATGCTCTCCGGGGAGACCGCGGCGGGCGAATACCCCGTTCAGGCGGTCGCCGCCATGGCGCGCATCGCCGAACAGGCGGAAAACAAGACCGAATATATCCAATACGTTGAAGATAAGGAGTACCTCATCCGCGGGCTCTCCGATGCCCTCTCCCACTCGGCGTGCCTTCTCGCCCACGACGTGCACGCGAAGGCCATCGTCGTCTGCACCCGCACGGGCGGCACCGCAAAGATGGTCTCGCGGTTCCGCCCCAATATCGATATCATAGGCATGACGACGGATGAGAAGAGTTACAGAAAACTCGCCCTCTCGTGGGGGGTCCTGCCCGTCCTCTCCGAGGAATACTTCTCGGTGGACGTTCTGTTCCACTTTGCAAAGCGGGCGGCCGTCGAGAGCGGCCTCGTGAAGAAGGGGGACGTCATTGTCATTACGGGCGGCACCCCGAACGGCAAGAGCGGCAACTCCTCCCTCATCAATTTGGAATCGGTATAAGAATACGCACTGCCGCCCGTCGCTTTTTGCGACGGGCGGCTTTTTTTCTCAATAATGGTTGACTTTATGAAACGCGTATGATAGAATAAATTTAAGCAACAAGGGTTCCTGCAAGGCGGTTGGCTCCTTTGAGAGGGAATATGATAAATATATTCCAACGAAAAGGAGGTATGTACTTATGAAGGATTTCTTCGAACTCCTTTTGCTCATTTCGCTTCTTTCTGAAACGCTTGAGCATTTTGATATCGAGTATCTTGTAATAAAACGTACAAAAAAACAACCGTCCGATTTGTGATGAGTGACGGTTGTTTTCTTTTGACAATCCGGAGCTGACCGCAAAGTAGGGTCAAAACCCTTGTTGTGATTTTATTGTAACACGCTTTTTCTCTTTTGTCAACATTTTTACGATAAATTTTTTAGGAGCCGACTGCAATGCAGTCGGCTCCCTCTCATTGATTTTGGTTTGTGCTTGCCATCGCCTGAGCCATTTGGAGCGCCTGCTGTTGCACACGATCGGCTTCGTACTGCTCCACCTGTGCCAAGACGGCATTCTTGAAGGCGTTTGCATCCTTTACGCCCGAGAACGAAAACGAAGCCGCCGCCGTGCGGATAGACACCGTCCCGTAGTTGCAAATTCTGCCCCAAAACGTCTGGGATACCGAACAATCCTGCACCCTATTCAGGGGAGCATCGAGCGTCTGCACCTTGATTACGCCGATTTTGCCGATGATCCGCCGATTGGTAATGGCCAATTCCATATGAGACCACTTGATGAGCCGCACGATGAGCGGAATGATAAAGATGTTCGTGAGGCGCAAAATGGCAAAGAGCGGCGTGATCCTCGCCTCTCGTACCATCCCCTCTCCCTGTTGGAGATTGCTTTCTGCATACTTACCCATTTTTTTGCCACCATGACGTAAAATTTTGAAGAATTCCTCTTCATTGTTCTTATTGTAACCTGAAACAGGTTAAATGTCAAGTGATTCTACCGATTTATGTTATAATTTTTTTGGGATTGGGTAGAATGAGAACGGTGTATCGAAGGATCCGCGATATGCGGGAAGATCATGATTTGAATCAGACGGAGGTTGCGCGCATACTCGGGATGTCCCAGACGGGGTATTCCAAATATGAGACGGGCGAAAACGACCTCCCCACCGACGTGCTCATTCGTCTTGCGGCGTTTTATCATACGAGTATCGATTACCTCTTGGGGCGAACGGACGACCCGACGCCCTATCCTCCCTCGGACGACAGCAAATAGAACGGTTTCATGGATAAAAAAGGCCCCGCGGGGTCTTTTTTTCGTCAAGATGACAGGACTGTCATGTCGAGCGAAGCGTAGCGCAGCCGAGACATCTCGGGCTACTAATCATGAGATTTCTCCATGCGCCGCCTACGGCGGCTTAGTACTTCGCCCTGCGGGCTCGTGCCGCCGCAGTGGTAGCACAATCAGAAGCGGCATTCGAAATGACACACTCCCCCGCCCTCATTCCACTCCATCCTCTCACCCCCTGCGGGGGTTCGGGATGAGGAGAAAGCATGACGGATTGGAAGCCTTGTCCCCTCAGCCCCTACGGGATCTCGAGATGAGGCACAGGGGGCATTCCGCACCTTCCACCCTCATCCCGCACCTTCCACCCTCATCCCGAGCGTAGCGAGGGGATGGCACACGTCAATCGCTGAAGAAATCTTCGCGCTTGAGGCCGCGGCGGAGTTTTTCGAGGGCCTTCTTTTCAAGGCGGGAGACATAGGAGCGGGAGATCTTCAGCTTTTGCGCAACTTCCCTCTGTGCCATCGGGGCGCCCCCGCAGAGGGCGTAACGCAAACTGATAATTACCGTCTCCCGTTCGGTAAGCAGGCTCTTGATGGCGCTCAAGAATTTTTCCTGCATCAGGCTCCGCTCCACGCCCGCAAAGACCTTATCCTCCTTCTCGAAGAGCAGGTCCATGAGGGTGAGCTCGTTGCCATCCTTATCGGTGCCTACAGGGTCTGAGAGGGAGACGTTGCTCTTATGCTTCTTCCCTGCACGGATGAGCATCAGAATTTCATTTTCGATACACCGAGCCGTGTAGGTCGCAAGACGGGTGCCGTGCCCTTCCTCGAAGGTATTGATGGCCTTGATGAGCCCGATGGAGCCCACGGAGAGCATGTCGTCCGTCTCCGCCGCCCCACTGTATTTCTTTACGATATGCGCCACCAGCCGCATGTTGTGCTTGACGAGCATATCCTTTGCATGCTTATCCCCCGCCCGCGCAAGTGCAAGGTATTTCGCTTCCTCCTCCTTGGAGAGCGGCTTGGGATACGAACTTCCGTCCGCATACGACCCCGTAAAGAAAAAGAGCCGTGCAAGCACGGCGTAAAAGAGTTCTATCATGCCCCACCTCCCTCCATACTATGAGGGAGGTGGGTTGTCCTATGACGTCCCCTTCAAAAGGGCTGATTCGTAATGGTTACGATAGATAGGGTTACGGAAGCATCATGCCCCGAAGGAATGCAGGAAGATGCGCCTGATTTCTTCCGGGGTGGGCGCATACGCCGATTTTTTGATGTTTTTATTTCCCTCGGAGCGGCGGGCAAACTCCACAAGCTCCTCCCTTGGAATAGGCTCCCGCTCCCCCAAGAGGGCATCGAGCAGGGCGCAAATTTCCTCCACGTCTCTTCCGAATGCCTGCTCTATGGTATGCAGAGCGGGAATTTCCTTCTCCCTACACAGCCTGAGCGTCTCCCCGAGCAGGAGGGCGTTTGCCCTGCCGTGGTCGATGCCGCAGTGGTAGGTGAGTTGATACCCCATGCCGTGCACCGCGGTAGTTCCCGTAAACGCAATTGCCATGCCCGCCACGGTGGAGGCATACAGGAGCCTATCGCGCTCCTCCTTCTCAAGCGGCCCATTGGTGCGCCCGAGCAGGGGTGCAAGCAGTTTGAGCGCCATTTCGGCATATCGTTCGGATTCGGGAGTGGAGCCCGTGGTGAGCAGGCTCTCCACCGCATGGGAGAAGGCATCGAGGGCGGGAGATACCGTATTTTTTACGGAGAGCCCGTCGGTATACGACCCATCGAGGAAGGCGAACTTTGCAAAGAGGGCGGGGGAAGAGATGCTCGTCTTGGTCTCCTGCTCGGGGTTGGTGAGGATGGCGTATTGGGTCACCTCGCTCCCCGTGCCCGCCGTCGTCGGCACAAGGGCGAGCGGGAGTGCCTTGGGGGCATAGTTGCCGAGAAACACTTCCCCGTCCCTCCGCGGTTGGACGGCCAAAAGGGCAACGGCCTTCGCCGCATCCATGGGAGACCCACCCCCGATGCCGATAACAAAGTCCGCCGAGGCCGCCTTCAGGAGGGCAACCCCCTCCCGAACGGTGCCGAGCTTCGGGTTGGGGGTGACGCGGTCGAACACCGTGACATGCTGACCGTTCATGGAAAGTGCGCATACCATGTCTGAAAGGGCCCCGTTATTTTTGGAGGAGGAGCCCGTTACGATGAGCGCATGCTTGCCGAGTGAAGCAAGGAGGTGGGCGTGTTCGAGGACGCACCCCCTGCCAAAGAGTACCTTCGTGGGAAGTTCGTTCATATGCCCTCCTTGCGGGCAACTGCGCGGCAAATGGGCAGGCCCTGTTTTAGAAAATTTGCCTCGTATTCGGTTATGATGTTGCCCTCCGCATACGGGCTATGGTGGAGGTCGTAGGTGACGTCGTGCACCGAAAAGCCCTCCTTTTCGAACTGTGCAAGGGAGTATTCGAAGAAGGGCAGGCTATCCGTCTTTTGCACGATCTCTCCCCCATCCGTTAAGATCTCCCTGTAAATTTGCAGAAAGCGGGAGGAAGTCAGCCGCTGTCTTTCATGGGTGCTCCCGGGGAGCGGCGTGGAAAAATTCAAATAGATACGGCGGACGCTGTGCGGGGGCATATAGCAGGGCAGGATCTCCGCGGGAATGTTCAGAAACCGCACATTGGAAAGCCCCGCCGCCCGCATGCGCTCCATCGCCGTTAAAATGACGTTGGAACACAGCTCCGCGGCGACGTAGTTGACTTCGGGGGTACGCGCCGCAAGCGTCAACAAAAAGCCCCCGTTGCCGCACCCCACTTCGAGTTCGACGGGGTTACCGTTGCCGAAGATCTCCTCAAAATCGAGAAGGGAACGAAAGTTTTCCGCCGCCTCCTTCAAATTGGGGCAGGGCTTCCCGCGGGCGAGAAGGAGGGCGCCGCATGCCTCCATGCGCTCCTCCAAGTGCCGTTTTTTGCGCATACGCATTCGTTATGCCCTCCCCGTGGAGCCGAATCCGCCCCCGCCGCGGTTGGTATCCGAGAGGTCCCCCTCCTCGAAATCGGCGGTGAGGTAGGGAGTTACGACGAGTTGGGCGATGCGGTCTCCGAGTTTTACCGCCCTCTCCTCCTTCCCATGGTTGTGGAGGGCGACGACGATCTCACCGCGGTAATCGCTATCGATGACGCCCACCTTGTTGGCGGGAGCGAGGTCTTGCTTGCAGGAGAGGCCGCTCCTCGCGTAGATGAGCCCCACCGTCCCCTCGGGCAGTTCCACGGCAATGCCCGTGTGGAAGAAGCGGGTCTCCCCCGCGGGAACAATGCCCCCCTCTGCGGTGTAGAGGTCTGCCCCCGCCGCACCGCGGGTGCCGTAAGTGGGCAATTTTGCCTCCTCTTTCAATTTCTTTACGGTTACTTTCATACCTCGCTCCTTTGTTGATCCGTTTACGGTAAGGGGTTACCCCCGTTTTTTTACATAATAACAGCGGCAGGTCTCCACACAGAAGCACCCGAGCACCCCCGTGAGCCATACCCCCGTATCGAGATGCACCTTGTAGTAGCTTCCGATGTGCTCTCCGTCCCCGCCCGCACGGCGGTAGGCCAAGATCTTCCCCTCTCCCCCTGTGAGGTAGCTCGTGGGCGTGTGCCCGAAAAAGACGCACTTCTCCGCGCCTTGCCCCACTTCGGGCTCCTTGAATACCCTATCGTAGACGAGCTGCTCGGGGGTTGCCGTACTTAAAGGCAGAAGGGCTCCCCCCTTGAAGGGGATACCTGCATGCACGCAGACAAACTCCTCTTCCTCGATGGAATACGGCAGGGCCTCCATCCAATCGACGAGCTCCCAGGAGAGCAGGGCTCCGTCCCCCTCGAAGTAACTTTTCAGCTCTTCGAGGACGGCATCGTAGTTTTCGGCACTCTGCATGAGCCCCCAATAGTGCTTGAGGAAGGCGTATTCATGGTTGCCCGCAATGACCTTTGCATTGGGCATTTTAGAAATGGCATCGAGCAGGTGCACCGATCGGAGCCCCTTATCCACGATGTCTCCGCAGACGTACAGGGTATCCTCCGCACCGAACCCGATGCGGCTCAAGAGCTCTATGAAGAGGTCGTATTCCCCGTGGAGATCCGAAATGACGTAGTGCACACTCCCCTCCACCCAAAATTATAGCACATCTTAACCCGAAATGCAAGAAAAGGCACATCATTCGGGGAACAGCTTCCCGATTTTATTCATCATCTCCCGCTTGTGCTCCATCATGGAATGGCCGTAGCGGGAGAGGGTGAGCGCGGGGTTGGTGTGCCCCAAGAGTTCGGAGAGCGTCCTTACGTCCATGCCCACTTCGAGGGCACGGGTGGCGAAGGTATGCCGAAGGGCGTGGAAGCCCCTGTGCGGGATACGGAGCCGCTTCAACACCGATGAGAAGGTACGCTGATAGGAGCGGACCTGTGCGCCGTAGACACTCCTCCCCGCCACCACGAACTTGCCGCCTTCCCTCTTCTTGAGCTCCCGCATGGAGCGGACCAACTTTCGGGGGAGGGGGATGATGCGCTCCGAGCTCGCCGTCTTGGGGGTATCGAATAGTTTTACGTACCCGTTCTCCCCCCAACTATCGCGGCAGGATTTGTTTACGGTAATCGTCCCCTTCCCGAGATCCACATCCTCCCAGGTGAGGGCAAGCAGTTCGCCGATGCGGAGCCCCGAATAGAGGCTGAGCAAAATCCCGAAGAGCTCGGGGCGGCGGCTCTCCAAGATATACTTCTCGAGCTTTCTCTGCTCTTCCTTGCTGAAGCAGGAGACCTGCCCCTGCCGCCCCTTCGGGCGGACGATGCTATCCGAATACTCCCGCTCCAATACCCCGAGCGCGACGCCCCGCTTCAAGGATGCCTTGAGGACGGAGATCACGCCGTTCACCGTGTTGGGCGCGAGGCCGCGCTCCCCGAGGGACGCCGCAAACTGTTGGAGCACGGGCGCCGTGAGCGCCTCCGCTTCGTAGCTTCCGAGGGCGGGCAAGAGGTACTTCCGCGCCGCCCCTTCGTACTTTTGGTACGTCCGCGCCTTCGTCGAGGGCTTGACGTACAACCTGAGCCAATCTTCGAGCCATGTTTGATATAACATAAGTTCCTCCTTCGTTGACTCAAATTATACGCCGCCCGATGGGCGGCGCAAGATAAGACCCTTATAAATTTGGAGAAACCCATGCAAGATACGGCCTCCCCGAAGGGAGGCCGTAGATTATTTTACGCTGTATAAAAGTTCGCTGTAGGTGGGGTACGGCCAATAACGGGAGGAAGTGAGGGTCTCCATCTCATCGGAGAGGCGGCGCATCGCCTCCATATCGGGAACGATTTGGTGGGCGGCCCGCTCTGCCGCGGCGGCGCCTTCGGGAAGGGAGGCGAGGCCCTGCTCCAATGTCTCCATCGCCCGAAAGAAGGCCTCATTCAGGGAGGAGAGCTTCTCCGCAAGTACCATGTCCGCATCGGTGGGGAGATTTTTGCCGATGGCGCGCTTGGCGGCGATCACCGAGCACAGCTCTCCGAGGTAGGCGTTTACGGCGGGATAGATATCCTGCCTGCCCATCTCGAGCATGGTACGGGCCTCGATGGCGATGGTCTTGGCGTAGTTCTCGAGCTGAATGTTGGCACGGGCCAAAACTTCCTTTTCGGTGTACACCCCCTGCCGCACAAACACGTCGATGTTCTCCCGCTTAAAAAGTTCGGGGACGGCGTCTGCCGTCGTCTTGTTGTTGAGAAGGCCTCTGCGCTCCGCCTCCGCCTCCCAATCGGGGCCGTAACCGTTATAATTGAAGATGATGCGGTAATGCTCCTTCAGGAGGGTCTCGGTGTAGCTGCGGCATGCCCGCTTGAGATCCTTTGCCCCCGCAAGTGCCTCCACCGCCCTGCCGAATTCCTCCGCCACGATGGTGTTGAGGACGATGTTGGGGTCTGCTACGGAGGCCTGGGAGCCGAGCATGCGGAATTCGAACTTGTTGCCCGTGAAGGCAAAGGGCGAAGTGCGGTTGCGGTCTGTGGTATCGATGGGGAAAATGGGCGAGGAGGGCACCCCGATGGACCCCGGGACGGGGCGCTTGGGCACATACTGCCTCCCCTTCACGATGCTATCCACGAGGGCGCCGAGCTGATCTCCGAGGTAGACGGAGAGGATGGCGGGCGGGGCTTCGTCCGCACCGAGGCGGTGATCGTTTCCCGCTGAGGCGATGCAGGCACGCAGGACCCCTTGGTAGTTATCGACTGCCGCAATGACGCACGCCAAGATGAGCATGAAGCGGGGATTCTCCTCGGGGGCCTCCCCGGGATCGAGCAGGTTGAGCCCCGTATCGGTGGAGACAGACCAATTATTGTGCTTGCCCGATCCGTTCACCCCCTCAAAGGGCTTCTCGTGCAAGAGGCAGACGAGGTGGTGCTTCTTCGCCACCTTCTTCATCAGCTCCATCATGAGTTGGTTGGAATCGACGGCGACGTTGGTCGTCGTGAATACGGGTGCGAGTTCGTGCTGGGCGGGGGCTACCTCGTTGTGCTTGCTCTTGGCGAAGATACCGTAGCTCCACAGCGTCTCATCCAAATCCCGCATGTATTCGGAGATACGCGTCTTGAGGGAGCCGAAGTAGTGATCTTCGAGCTCCTGCCCGCGGGCAGACCGTGCCCCAAAGAGCGTCCTTCCCGTCAAGATGAGGTCCTTCCGCTTGAGGTAGACATCTTCATCGATCAAGAAATACTCCTGTTCGGGGCCTACCGTCGTCGCCACCTTCCTGCAATCGATGCCGAAGAGCTTCAAAAGCCGTTTGGCCTGCAAGTCGAGCGCCGTCATGGATTTGAGCAGGGGCGCCTTCTTATCGAGGGTCTCCCCCGTATAGGAGACGAATACCGTGGGGATGTAGAGGGTGCCCTCCTTCACGAAGGCGGGCGAAGTCGGGTCCCATGCCGTATAGCCGCGGGCGTATGCCGTGGCACGGGTCCCCCCCGAGGGGAAGGAGGAGGCATCGGGCTCCCCCACGATGAGGCTCTTGCCCGTGAGTTGCATGATGACTTTATCCCCCGAAGGTTCGATGAAGCTATCGTGCTTCTCGGCCGTGAGGTTGGTGAGGGGCTGAAACCAGTGGGTGTAGTGGGTGGCGCCGCGGGTAATTGCCCAATCCTTCATCGCATTGGCTACGGCTCCCGCGATGGAAGTATCGAGCGGGGCGCCCTCATCGATGGTTTTGCGGAGGGAGTTGTATACCTCTTTGGGCAGAGAATTCTTCATGACATCGTCGTTGAATACGTTGCATGCGAACAGCTCGGTGACGTTCATAATGACACTCCTAAAAATGGGATCTTCCCTTCATCATACGAAAGAGCGCGAAATTTTTCCCACAACAAATTACAATTATACGGACCCATCCCGATAAAGTCAAACGTTTGGGGGGGAATTTTTTGGGCGGAAGGCCCAAAAACTTCCCCCCTCAATTCCAAATTTTGTAAACAAAAAAGCCGCGGCAGAAGCCGCGGCCTCGTTGGATCTTTATTGGACGGTGAGCGTCGAATAGTTGTTGAAGAACAGCCCCATGCTGCACTTATCCGTTTCGGGATGGCTCATGCAAGTGATGGTGAAGCCCGATTTATTCTGATCGTCGAGCCAAGCCGTGCGCACGACGCCGTAGTACTTGACGCTGTTGAGTTCCATGTAGATGTAGCCCTCTCCATACATCTTCCACGTGCCGATCTCGCTCGTTCCCGATTTCAGGGTGCCATCGGGGAGGAGAAGGACGTCCTCAGATTTGAGCCCAAGGTTGTTGTCGTTCTTGAGCTGAACCATCTTGAACTTGTAGCCCTCGCCCTCCTTCGCGGTGTATTGGAAGAGCTCTTCTTTGGTGACGGGGCGGTTGACTTCCCCGCCGTAGCGGTTAGGGTTAATGACGATATCACCCATCGAGTTGAGGTAATATTGGTGGATCTGGGAGACGAATACGCGGTCCTTCGTCGCTCCGCCCTCGATAAAGGAATCCGTGCGGGTGATGTACGCCGCGACGTTGAGGCCCATCGAGTTGGTGAAGAGGTCGTTGTGGCCGGGAAGGATGATATCGATGGAAGTGCCCTTGTTTGCACCCGTCCAGGCAAAGGAGCCCATGTACTTGTTGCCCGTCGTCTTGTTCGAACCCGCATTCACATTGCGGACGATGCCGCCGTTGGTGGAGCGATAGATGCCCCATACGTCCTCGCTCCTGCCGCCCCACATCTGATAGCCGCTATCGAGCGGGTTGTAGGAGTGCATGGAATAGTAGAACGTCTTGCCCTTTTCGAGCACCTTTTCGTTCTCGTCCATCACGGTCACGCCGTCGTGGCGGGCAATGACGGGAGCTTCCATATTCTCCATCGAAATCATTCTGCCGTAATATTCGTGCTCTACCTTCTCCTCATCGGCAAATTTTTCGTAAATATCCAGCGCTTCATCGCGGTAGTCACGGACCTGTTCGGGGGTAATGAAGTTCCCGCCCTTATAGAAGTTATCCTTGCGGAGACCCGTCTCGGGGTCGAGTTCGAGCATCCAGTTGCCCGTGCCGAAGGAGCCGTACGCCATATACATCTTCCCATCGGGGGAGTAGATGATCTGCGGGTCGATGGAGTTGACATCGAGACCCGAATCAGCCGTATCCTTCGGGATGAAGGACTGCATGAGCACGCCCTTATATTGGAAGCTCCCTGCAGTAAACTTCTCAGCCGCCGAGTGGAACAAGACGATGCAGGCGGGGCTGTAGGAAGTCGTGCCGATCTTCGGCGCCGCGCCTTCGCCGAGCGTTGCGCAGGTGTACAGCCAATAGCCGCCGTCGGGCGCCTTCACGATATCGGGTGCCCACCACGAGATGCCGCGGTTGGCGTTGCGCTGGGTGATCCATTCATCGATCTTATCACACTTCGTCGTCTGCGTCGTGGTCTTGCCCGTGTATTCCCAGTGGATGAGATCTTCGGAGCGGTGGATATCGTTGCCGTATTCCCAACCCGTAGAGCAAATGTAGTAGACGGGCTTACCATCCTCCTCCGTCTCGATGAGGGAGGGATCGTGCGTCCAACCGAGGAGCTTGCTCGGAGACTTATCGTAATCGGTGGTTTTACTTGTATCGTATTGGTTCTTCGGGTCTGTGACGTAGGCGGGTACGACGTCTACCCACTGCGTCTTGCCGTCCTTCAAGGTGAGCTTCACCATGCCCGCACTCTTTGCGGTGAGTACGCCGTCCGCATATGTTGCAACCGTCCCCGTGGGCGCCTCTGCGCCGTCTACGCCATACTCCTTGACTTCGGAGACATTCTTGGCCTCAAACTTCGTGGCGGATTCGGGGATCGCGATCCCGTCGTCCGGAAGGTTGTCGAAGCAAATTCTTGCCTGAGGAACGGGCTCCGCCCCCTTTGCACATGCGGCAAACAGCGATGCCGTGGAGAGCGCCATCACACTGCCGAGCGCGAGCGCAAGAATTTTACGCGTCTTGTTCATATTCATTTCCCCCCTGTCGGATTTTGAATTTGTTTTATTTTACCATAAACCGTTTCACTTTGCAATAGATAAGAGCAATTTTTCTGAAAATTCTCATCAAACCGAAAGGGCCTTATGGGGTACTGGTTACGGCAAGCCTTTTCCATATCAGAAGCCGCCATGGTGGAAAAATAAAAAAGTAAAACTCCCTCCTTGCGGAGAGAGCCTTACCGAGAGAATATGAAAAAATCTTGGAGAGTAGTCGAATGTTTCTTTGTGCCTCCATTATACTGTCGAAACGTGATAGCCCCGTGAAATTGCAGTGCAAAGCATATAAAATTACGAGTATTTTTTTGTAATTTGCTGAGCGACACGCAGCCCGTCCGCGGCAGCCGAAGTGATGCCGCCCGCATAGCCGCACCCCTCTCCGCAGGGGTACACCCCTTCAAAGCCCACTGCCTGCAAATTCTCTTCCCGCAGGATGCGTACGGGCGAACTCGTGCGCGATTCCACCCCCGTCAGCACCGCCTCATACGCCGAAAATCCCGCAAGGCGGGCATTCATATCGGGGATGGCGAGGCGGAGGCTCGCCGAGAGCACGGGCGGAAGGTAGGCATCCACGGGAGCAAACGCCGTGCCGCAAGCATAGGTCGGTTGCACCTCCCCGAAATAGTAACTCTCCTTACCCGCAAGGAAGTCTCCCACGAGTTGGACGGGGGCGCGATACCCGCCGCCCGCCGCCCGAAAGGCGAGCGCCTCCATGCGCCTCTGGAAGGTTACGCCCGCAAGCGGATGCAGGCTTCCGAAGTCCTCTCTCTTTACCTGAACGACGAGCGCGGCGTTGGCATTTTTGCCGTCCCGTGCGTAATCACTCATGCCATTGGTGACGACCATGTCCGCCTCCGAGGCCGCGGGAATGACGACGCCGCCCGGGCACATGCAGAAGGAAAAGACGGCGCGCTCCCCCGCATGGGAGACGAGTTTATAGTCCGCGGGCGGGAGGGCGGCATAGCCCGTGCCGTACTGCGCCTTCCCGATGGCGCTCTGCAAATGTTCGATACGGACGCCCGCCGCAAACTCCTTCTGCTCCATTTGGAATCCCGAGGCGAGGAGCATTTCGAAGGTATCCCGTGCGCTGTGCCCGATGGCGAGCACAAGTTCGTCGCAGGGCTCCTCCTGCCCGTCGATGAGGGCGGCGTACACCTTTCCCTCCCTGCATTTGATGCCCGTAAGGGTGGAGGAATACCGTATCTCCGCACCCTCGGAAAGCAGATACTTCCGCATGGCGGCGACGACGCCGCGCAGCTTATCGCTCCCGATGTGCGGCCTTCCGAGATAGGCGATCTCGGGGGGCGCCCCGAACTGCACGAAACGCCGAAGCACCTCACGGTTGAGCGGGGAGTTGGTCTGGGTGAAGAGTTTGCCGTCCGAAAAGGTCCCCGCGCCCCCTTCCCCGAATTGTACGTTGCTTGCGGGGTCGAGTACCCCCGTCCGCTGAAATTCGAGTACGTCCCGAAGCCGTTCCTCCACGGGCCTGCCCCGCTCGATGAGGATGGGCCGAATGCCGCTATCGAGAAGGCGCAGGGCGCAGAACAGCCCCGCAGGGCCCGTGCCGATGATATACACCCGCGGCATCTCGCCCTTGATCCTTTCAAAGACGGGGGCCTCCTCTCTGATTTCCTCCGCCGCGCATTCCACCGTATACACCCATCGTATCTGCCCCTTATCACGGGCGTCGAGGGATTTTTTGAGGATACGGAAGTGCCTTACGGGGGCGCGGAGCTTTTTTTCACACAGGGTTATGAGGCGCTTCTCGTGCTCGGAGGGAGCGAGTTTGAAGGTGAGCTTCAGCATAGCATGCCCTCCACACAGAGGTGGGCGGAAGTAAACGCCCACTGCAGGTTGTATCCCCCGCATGCGCCGTCCACATTGAGAATTTCCCCCGCGAAATACAGCCCCTGCACGAGATTGCTTTGGAGGGAATCATCCACTTCGGCAAGGGGAATGCCCCCCTTGGTCACCTGTGCACGGGCGAATCCGAAGTCCCCCTCCACCGTGAGCGGGAAGGCCTTCAGGAGGGAGATGAGTTTATTTACGTCCCCGCCCGCACGGGCATAGAGGAACCGCCCGAGCCCGTTGGGTACGATACAGAGAAGCGCCCCCTCCCCTTTCCTTTCCGAGAGGATGGAATACAGCCGCTTTTCGGGAACATCGGGCAGGAAATCTACCTCGAGCGTATCCCCCTTCTTCACATAGGAAGAGGCACGAAAGACGACATCGCCCGAGATGCCCCCCTCCGCGAACAGGAAATCCCCCCTGCCCTCAAACACGGGCTTCCCTCCCGAACGGGCGCGGAGGGTGCAGTCCATGCGGATCCCCTTGAGGCCGCGCACCGCAGAAGGGTCACATTTGAGGGGGACAAGTGCGGGGCGGATCGCGGACACGGTATGCCCGAATTTCTCCGCAAGCGCATATGCCGCGCCATCCGTTCCGAAGTTTGGAGCGGCCCTACCGCCCGCACAGAGCACGACGGCGTCCGCCTCTTCCCGTCCTCCCTGCCAGCTCGCCGTAAACCTACTCTTATGGGTGAGGTTTGTTACCTGTGCCCCGAACACCGTCTCCACCCCGAGGCGGGCAAGCTCCATGCGGAAGAGATCGGTGACGGCCGAGGCCTGCCGCCCTGCGGGGTACACCCTCCCCCGCCCATCGGGAAGGAAAATTCCTCCCATGCTCTCTAAAAAGGAAATTGTCTCACGGGCGCCGAAGCGGGAGAGGGCACGGGCGACCTTTTGGGGTTCATCCGAAAAATAGAATTCGGGGCCCATTTGGAGGTTGGTCACATTGCCCTGCCCGTTGCCCGTAGCGGAGAGCTTCCTTCCGAGGCGCTCCCCGCGTTCCAAAATTTTTACGGAAGCGCCGCCGCGGGCAAGCATCACTGCGCACGCCATACCCGCCGCACCCCCTCCGATCACGAGGATTTTTTTCATATTCTTATCATATAGCAATTAAAAAAATTTGTCAATGGATTGACAGCACGGCTTTTCCGTGTTATAATAGAAAAAAGGAGATAAAGTTATGAATATACTTGCTGCATCCGTAATGGACTTCATTCGGGAAAACCTCATCCTCGTCGTCGTACTCGCCGCGATCCTCGTGCTCATCATCGTGCTCGCCATCGTGATGGCAGTGCTAAAGAGCAAGAGCAAGAAGTTGGCAGCCGAAGAGGCGGCAAAGGCCGCAGAGGCGCCCGCACCCGCAGAGGCGGAAGCCGAAGCACCCGCCGTGGCCGAAGCGCCCGCACCTGCACCCGAGCCCGAGCCCGCACCCGCTCCCAAGGAAGAGCCCGTGCAAAAGCCCGTCGTCGTCGCAAGGCCCGCGCCCGTAGAGCCCGCCCCTGCCCCCGCTCCCGCACCCGAGCCCGCACCTGCGCCCAAGGAAGAAAAGCCCGCGCAGAAGCCCGTCGTCGTGGTAAGGCCCGCGCCCGTCGTGCGGCCCGCACCCGTACCCGCAGAGCCCGCTCCCATCGAGCCCGCCCCCGAAGAAGAACTTGCACCCAAGGAGGAAGATATGAAGAAGAAGGAAGAAAAGCCCGCACCCGCTACCCCGAAGAAGCCCGCAAGCCTCGTTTTCAAGCCCGTCACCAAGGAAGAGAAGCCCGAGCGCGTCTCCTCCGCAGGCGGCAAGTGGGTCATTGAGAACGTCAACGGCAAATTCTGGCTCAGCCTCTATGCGCCCAACGGGCAAGTGATGCTCGAGAGCCCCGCTCCCGGGTATGCGACGCTTGCAAGCGCACGGTCGGGCATCAAGACGTATCAGGACAACATCGCAGCAGGCCGCCTCGAGCTCACCACCCACAAGAACGGCGATTCGCAGGTGTTGGTGCTCAATGCCCGCCACGGCCTCCTTGCGGCAAGCTCCACCTATTCGACGAAGAACGCCGCCGAGAGCGCGATGGAATCCATCAAGCGCTGGGCCGCAACGACGGCGATCGAGGAAGTCACTCCCGAATCATAATCGATACAACAAGATCCCCGCCTTCGGGCGGGGATTTTTTATGCCGTTTTGAATAGCAATTATAATAGGATATAGAGTCGTTACGGTTACTCGCCCAAGAAATCCTTGATCTCACGGGAAGAGCGGATCTCTTCGAAGATCTCCGAGAGGGCATCGGTATCCGCTTCCTCAATTTTGCCCGCGTCCGCGAGGGCGGCGAGCATCGGGTCGATGGGAAGGCGGGCCACGGCGGGAATTTGGTACTTCTTAGCAAGCGCCGCCGCCTTGCTCTCCCCGAAAATTTCATGCTCCCTTCCGCAATCGGGGCAGACGTAGTAACTCATATTCTCCGCAAGCCCCAAGACGGGGACATGGAGCATGCCCGCCATGTTGACGTTCTTCTTGACGATGAGCTCCACGAGGTCCTGCGGGGTGGTGACGACGACGGCGCCCGAGACGGGGATGCTCTGGAATACGGTGAGCGGCACGTCGCCCGTTCCCGGAGGCATGTCGATGAACATGATGTCTACTTCGTCCCAGACGACGTCCGTCCAGAATTGCAGGCAGGCGCCCGCGATCAGGGTCCCCCGCCATACCACGGGGTCGTCGTCGTGCTCCAAGAGGTTATTCATCGAAATGATTTTAATGCCGCTCCTCGCTTCGACGGGGTAAATTTCCCCCTCCTTGCCCGTAGCGAAGTCCTCCGCCCCGAAGAGTTTGGGGATGGAGGGGCCCGTGATATCGGCATCGAGGATGGCGACGCGGTACCCCGCCGCCCGTGCCCGCACTGCGAGGAGGGAGGTGACGAGGGATTTGCCTACGCCCCCCTTTCCGCTCGTGACGGCAATGACGCGGTGGATCTTGCTCTTCTTGTGGGGGGCCTTGATGAACGAGGTCTTATCCCGCGTGCCGCAGTTGCTCGAACAGGTGTTACAGTCGTGTGTACAATTTGCCATATTTTCTCCTTCTTGATTTCTCTATCGGGCGCTATTCGCTCCTGTTGTTGAGGGCGTAGTACCTGCCCTTCTTCGCCATGAGCTCCTCGTGGGAGCCCTCCTCCGCAATGCCCTTATCCGCAATATAGAGGATACGGTCTGCCTTGCGGATGGTGGAGAGGCGGTGGGCGACGATAAACGCCGTCTTGCCCATGAGGATGCGGTCGAGCGCCTCCTGAATGAGGAGCTCGGTCTCCGAATCGATGGAGCTCGTCGCCTCATCCAAAATGACGATGCGGGGATTCTTGAGGACGATGCGGGCAAAGGAGATGAGCTGTTTCTCCCCCGCGGAGAGCCCCTCTCCCCGCTCCCCGAGCATGGCGGAGAAGCCTTCGGGGAAGCGGTTGGCGACGCGGTCACAGTAGATGGCCCTTGCCGCCGCAATGCACTCCTCATCGGTCGCTTCGGGGGTGCCGTAGCGGATATTCTCGAGGATGGTCCCCTTGAAGATGAAGGGCTCCTGCATGAGGACGCCGATCTCCTTCCGCAGGGAATGCAGGGTGACGTCCCGCACGTCGATGCCGTCCACACGCACACTCCCGCTCCCTACATCGTAGAAGCGGGTGAGCAGGTTGACGACGGTCGTCTTTCCCGCCCCCGTGGGGCCGACGAGGGCAATTTTCTCCCCCTCCTTCACATGCAGATCGAAGTGTTCCAACACGGTGACGCCCTCTTCGTAGCCGAAGGTGACGTCGTCGTAATCCACCCTTCCCGAAATATTATGAAGCTCCACGGCGCCTTCCCTATCGAAGATACCCACGGGAGCATCCACCGTCTCATAGATGCGCTCCAAGTTGGCGGAGACCTGGGAGAGCTGCTGGAGCATGGCGGAGAGCTGCAGGAAGGGCTCTGCGCACAGGTTGATATAGAGGAGGAAGGCAATTACGGTGCCCGCCAAGTTGCCTCCCGCGGCGGTGCTCAAGACGGCGACGGCGTACATCGCGAGGATGCCCGCATTCCAGAAGAACTCCGTGATGGGGGCATTGAGCTCGTTGCGGCGGACGATGCTCATCCACGTGGAGGCGCTGTCCTCCTGCAAATCCTTATAGATGGCGCGGTTGTACGCCGAGCGGTTGTAATTCTTTATTACCTTTTCGCCCATGATGGATTCGACGATGAAGGCATTGCGGTTGCTGTTCTTGGCACGGTGCTTGCGGAAGAGCCGCCGCACCGCCCTCTTGATAAAGAGCACGCACACCACCATCGGGATGGCGGCGGCGTAAATGACGGCGGTGAGCAGGGGGCTGATGCACAGCATGAACACCGTAGCCACCAAAATTTTGATGATATCTACGATGAAGTTGAGCAGATAATCGGTGAAGAAATCGGCGAGCTCGTTGACGTATTCGGTCACCCGTATGGAGATCTTGCCCGCGGGGCGGCTATCGTAGTACTCGAAGGGGAGCTCCTGCAGGTGCTCGAAGATCTCCCGCCGCACGTCCCTTATGATGCCGTGCCCCAAAGTGCCCATGATGAGCCTGTGGAAGTACGGAAGGAGGGCCGTAAGCAGCCCCATGACGCCGAGGGCTACGAGATAGAGCACGAGTTTTTGCGTCCTGCCTTCAGACATGGGTACCACATCGTTTACAATGGTGCGGATGAGGATGGGCGGCACGAGCGCTACAACCGAGCTCGCCGCAAGCAGGAAGAGGGCCAAAAGAAAGAGCTTCTTATGCGGGGCGACCCGTGATAGAAGGCGCTTTAAGTATTTGACGTCTACCTTATCCGTCTTGACTTCTTCATCGAGGAAGTAGGTATTCCGCTTCATAACTCCCCCCTCCCGTACGAAGAATCGTCGAGCTGGCCGTCGCTCGTCTGCAATTTCCATACGGCGGCAAACGCGCCGCCCTTTGCGATGAGCTCCTCCGCCGTCCCCCGCTCTGCGATCTCGCCGTCCCGCAAGTAGATGATCTCATCGCAATCCATCACGGAAGAGACGCGGTGCGCCGAGATGAGGAGAGTGTTTTGGGGGCGCTCCGCCTTCAGAGAGGCGAGCACCCGCTTTTCGGTCGCCATATCGAGTGCGGAAGAGGCGTCGTCGAGGATGAGGACGGGAGCCCCCTTGATGAGGGCACGGGCGATCGAGATGCGCTGCTTCTGCCCGCCCGAGAGCCCCATGCCGCGCTCCCCGATGATGGTAGCGTAGCCATCCTCTAATTTCTCTACGAAGCGGGCGGCCTGCGCCACCTCGGCCGCGTGAAAGACCTCCTCCTCACTGCACTCCTCGGGGCGGGCGAAGGCGATGTTCGCATCCACCGTGTTGGAGAACAGAAAGACGTCCTGAAAGACGTAGGCGTACTCCGCCCGCACGGCCTCCAAGGGGTAATCCCGCACGTCCACGCCGTCCAAACTCACCGAGCCGCCCGTCACGTCGAAGATGCGTGAAAGGGATTTCAGGAGTACGGATTTCCCGCTTCCCGTCCCCCCCATGATGCCCACCTTCTTGCCGAAGGGGATATCGAGGGTGATGTGCTTTAGTACCTGCTTCTCGCCGAGGGTGACGCTCACGTCGTCGAGGCGGATGTGGGGCTCCTTCGAGGCCACGAGGGCGGAGGGCGCATCGGGTACGGCGCTCTCCTCCGTCAAGAACTTCTTGAGCCTTCCCCCCGAGACGAGCTGATTCTGCATCATGAACGCCGAGCGGGAAATTTGGGTGATATGCGAGATGATCTTGGTGACGTACGTCGTGGCCGCGGTGAGGCTTCCGAGCAGGATATTGCCCGAGAGCACGAGGAGCACGGCGACAATGACCGTCCCCACATATCCCGCCTGCTGGAATCCCATGAAGATGGAGTTGTACTTCGCCGTCAGGCGGACCTGCGCCACCGAGAGGTCGTAGACATGCTCATTGCAGGCATCGAACTTCTCGAGCTCCTTCTCCTCTGCCGCAAAGGAGCGGACGATGCGCACCGCATCGATGTTCTCCTGCACATCGAGGTTGATGAGGGAATACCCCTCGCGGATGGCACGGAAGAGCTTCCGCGATTTGGAGAGATACAGGGCGAGAGCGACGACGAAGAAGGGCGTAATGACGACGGGGATGATGAGCAGAAACACGTCGAGGGTGGAGAGCACGGCGATGGAGAGCGCGATCATGAGCGTCGAATCGTAGAGATTCATCGAAATGCGCGAATACATCTCCTTGAAGATGATGGTATCGCGGTTCATCGTCGTGAGCAGTTCCCCCATGTTGTAGCGGGAGATGGTCTCCCCGTCGAGTTCGAGGAGCTTGGCATACGTCTGTTCGCGCAGGGTGCATTCCATGCGGAGGCCGCACCATTGGAAGGTGACGTTCTTGCAGTAGAGCACCACGACGCGCACGAGGAATACTCCCGCAAAGATGAGGGCAAGATTTCCGAAGAGGGTGAGGCTCATCGGCTCCCCGAGGGCTCCCGTATACAAAAAGGACAAAATCCCCCCCTGCGGCGGCGAAGAAGCGTCGTAGGAGAGGCAGTAATCGATCATGCCCGCATCGAGGAGCGGGAGTGCGATATCGCACAGAATTGCAATGAGGCTGAATCCCTTTGCGAGAAGGGAGAGCGGAAGGTATTTCTTCCAATATTTCAGCCCAAACCGAAAGGTTCCCATAAGCGGATATATTGTATCACATTTCCCTTTGGATTACAAACATATTTACACCCCCGCCCGTGAAAATCTTGTGAGTGGGCTTGGCCAAATTTCGAGGAGTGAACCAATAGACTGCGCCGCCCGCAACTTTGTTGCGGGCGGCGCAAGTTTTTTACAACACACGATAGCCGAAACTATCCAAATCCTCTTTGATACACTGAGCCTTATACCAAAAGTCAACATCGGGGTGTTTGCCCTCGTTATAGACGAGGGTAACGGCAGACCCCTCCCGCATGGGATATCCGAACTCGACCCGCTCAAAACAGCCGTATTCCATGATATGCTCCTTGATACGCTTCCTGCAATGCACGCAGTCGGGAATCAGCACGAAGAGCACGATACTTGTCTCTTCTCCGTTTTGTTCCTTATAATATTTCATTCCTTCCTCCTTGCGGGCAAAAATTAAGGACGCCCCAATCCGAGGCGCCCGCTCCGAGTATCCCCGAATTGTTGCGCTACAATTTTCCTACATACGGGAAAAAGGATACACCGATGCCGTTGTACCACGTATGTAGAAGATAAATTGTAGCGCATTGTTAGTATACCACTACATCGTAATTTTTGCAAGTATTTGGGGAAATTTCTTTGCTATGAAGCAACTCCTCTGCCGAGGCGGTTCATATCACTTCTCCTCCTTGCGGGCAAAAAATAAGGACGCCCCAATATGGGACGCCCGCTTCAGTAGTACCCCATATTGTTGCATCACAATTGATTTCCCTTGATAATCAGCAAACAGGAAAAGAGGATACACCTACGCCGAGGTTGTAACCTGTTTGCTGAAATAATCAATTATGATGCATGGTTAGTATAGCACACCGCGGAACTTTTTGCAAGTATTTGTAAAAATTTCTTTGGTGCGAAGTATAACGGATAGAAGCCTTCCTTAAAAAATTCTTTTTGAAATCGCTTGCAAAATGCGGGGAATTGGGGTATACTATCCTTGCTGTGATAGGTGGGGAGTTAGCGGTGCCCTGTATCTGCAATCCGCTATAGCAGAACCGAACGCTTTTCTCGGTGCGGTCTATGGGAGGCCGCATACGGTAAGGGGTGTTGATAACAAGGTCTCATGCAACGTGTAGCCGCGAACCGTGTCAGGGTAGGGATACAGCAGCACTAAACGGTGCCGCGCGTGTGCCATGAGGAAGCTTTGTCGGAGCTACCTGCCGTGTTCCCGCTCCGGTAGGCCGTAACAAAAAAAGCCCTCACAGTTTTTGAAAATAATACGCCCGCCATGCTCGGCGGGCGTTTTTCATTACTTTAATGCGTTTACGAGGAATTCCCGCATTTGGTCTTCGGGAAGGTACCCCAAGTTGTGGTCTCTCGAATCCCCTCCGTCGCGGAATACCCAAACATCGGGGATGGAGAAGATGCCGAGGGACGCCGCGAGGTCTCCGTTTTCATCAATATCGACCTTCACGAATTCCGCCCTGTCTTTGAGTTCTTCCGAAAGTTTTTCCATCACGGGAGAGAGCATTCTGCACGGGCCGCACCACGTTGCAAAGAAATCGCATACCACCGTCTTGCCGTCGCCCACCATTTGGTCGAGCTCTTCTCCGCTCACTTCTCTTACCATCTTTGTTACCTCCTTATCATAAAGTATTGTGCAAGTTCTTCGAATTTCACGCGTTCGGAAGAGGAAGCCCGCATATCCTTCACCTCTGCCGCCCCCTCTTCGAGCTCATTTTGCCCGATGGTGACGACGAAGCGGGCCCCCCGCTTATCCGCATACTTGAACTGCGCCTTCACCGAGCGGCCCACAAGGTCCGTCTCACAGGAAATCCCGTGAGCACGGAGCTCCTCGGCGAGCACGAATGCCCTGCTTCGGGAGGCCGCGTCCATGCCGAGCAGGTAGCAATTTATGCCCTCATCCTCGGGCATGGGTGCCCCCTCCGCCTCCATCACCATGAGAAGCCGCTCCATGCCTGCCGCGAATCCCACGGCGGGCACGTTGGCCTCTCCGAGCTGGGCGAGCAGCCCATCGTATCTCCCGCCGCCGAGGATGGTGCCCTGCGCACCCGCGGCATCCGAAGTGAATTCAAACACCGTGCGGGTGTAGTAATCGAGGCCGCGCACGATGGAGGGGTTTACGGTATACGAAATTCCCGCCCCGTCGAGTAAATCCTTCACCTCTTCGAAGTGGGCACGGCAATCGGGGCAGAGGTAATCGAGCATGCGGGGGGCGCCCGCCGTCCACTTCTTGCATTCCTCCACCTTGCAATCGAGCATGCGCATCGGATTCTTCTCGAAGCGGACGTTGCAATCGGGGCACATCTCGGCAAGGTGCGGGCGGAAGTAATCGCGGAGAGCCTTGGAATAGGCGGCGCGGCAGGTGGGGCAACCCACAGAGTTGAGCTCAAGGGCATACTTTTTGAGCCCGATGGAGCGCAAGAAGCCATCCGCGAGACAAATGGTCTCGGCATCGGCGTAGGGCGCCGCGGAGCCATAGAGCTCGGCACCGAATTGATGGAATTCCCTCAGCCGCCCCGCCTGAGGCCGCTCGTAGCGGAAGGCCGAGATGAGGTAATACGCCTTGAAGGGCAGCGCTCCCCCCTGCAATCCGTTTTCGAGGAAGGCGCGCGCCACCCCCGCCGTCCCCTCGGGGCGGAGCGTCACAGAGCGCCCACCCTTATCGAGGAAGGTATACATCTCCTTGGTCACGACGTCGCTCGTCTCCCCGACGCCGCGGGCAAACAGTTCGGTATGTTCGAATACGGGGGTGCGGATCTCGCGGAAGCCGTACTGCTCCGCCGCCGCCCGTGCCTTTGTCTCGAGGAATTGCCACTTCTTGGACTGCGCGGGAAGGATATCCTTGCAGCCCTTGGGAATTTGTATCATGATGTCTCCTTTATTCTTCGCCGAATAGCTCAATGAGGCGTTCTTTGGTCAAATAGACGTCGCGGTGCATCTTTTGGAAGGGGCCGATGAACCCGTTCCACTCCATCCAATCCAAAATTCTGCCCGATTCCGCATAGCCCACTTCGCATACGTCATGGATGGCCTCGATGTGGACCTCCCCCGTCTCCACCACGAAGCGGAGCGCCCGCAGCCATTTTTCGGGGACCTCGTCGTCTGAAGAGCGGGTGGTCTCATCGATCTCGATATAGTGCGGGTGCATACGGCTTCTCAAGAACTTCACCGCGGCATCCCGTTGGGCGGCGGGCACCTGCGGCACCGTGATGCGCTCTACGCCCTCGCCTATGATGCTTAAAAGGGCCTCATCGCTCTCCTCGGGCACCCTTTCCTCCGCAAAGAGCTTCTTCGCCTGCGGTGCACCTGCGGGGAGCATGAGTTTGCCCATGAAATTGGCGAGGAGCTCTTCGGGCAAGCCCATGATGCCCACCGAACTCAGCCCCAAGAGGACGCAGATGCCCGCCGCCCGCCCCTTCTGGGTGATCCTACGGAGGGAGCGGATGCCCTCCTGGCTGCAACAGGGCAAATCATCGAGTACGATAAAGACACGGTAAAGCGCTTTGCCGTCCGTCTTATGGCGCTCGTTGTAGCGGTCGATGTTCCACACGGGAGATTCCGCCCGTTCGAGGTGAAACAATTCGTACCGCCGCTCCACCTCCGAAATCGCCCAGCGGAGGGCGCGGAGCACCCCTTCCCGCTCATACGCGGGGGGCAGGAGCAGGTGCGGAATGCCCGCATAGCTCCGAAATCCGCCCGTCGTGGAGAGCAGGAGGAAGCGGACGTCGTACGGGCTGAATTCATTCATGAGGCCGAGAAGGACGGCATCGCAGATCTCCCGCACCTGCCGAACATCCTCCGCACCCGCAAGCAAGAAGGGGGTTTGGGCGAAATCGAGGAAGCGTACCCGCTCCCCGGCTGCGCCGAGCGCGACATGCAGATCGGTATACGGCGCCCGACGGCATGGGTCCCCCGCCTCCCTGAAATGGGGAAGGTTGTGCAGGACATCGCCGATGAGCAGCCTTCTGAGGCTCGGCGGACGGAAGTCGATATGGGTGATCCCCTCCCGTTCACAGACCCATGCGGGCCAACCGAGACGGGAGGCAAATTCCTCCGCCGTCCTGCGGTCGCAGCGGTTCTGCCCCACTGCCGCATAGTAGCAGAATTCGTCCCTCCGCAGGATACAGAGCGGCCTTCCGCCCGCCGTCGTCCCGAAAAACTGTGCCGCAAGGGCGTTGACATGGTCACGCTCCTCCTCCGCAAGCGGCGGCAGTGCGGGAGGAAGATAGAGCTCGTAGGGGGGCGGCGCATAGGGAAGGAAGGGGATGAGATTTTCCTCCCGCTTCCATGCTCCGTCCGCCTTTCCGTAGGAGAGGGAGACGGGATGCTTGCTCTTGAGCCGTTTTTCTTCTTTCATTTGCAACGAATATTATACAACGCCCGCGGGGAGAAAGTCAATCGGTAACACGAAAAAAGAGGGAGAATTCCCTCTTTTCGATGTTATAAGACGTACTTTTTGAGGTTCCGATCCCGCGTCATGTTCTTGAGGTGCTCCTCGACGTAGGCGCGGTTGATCTCCACCTGCACCAGGGGGTGCCCGCCGCCCGCATTGTAGGAGATATCCTCGAGCAGGTATTCCATCACGGTGTGCAGCCTGCGGGCGCCGATGTCCTCACTCGTCATGTTGATCTCTTCGGAGATCTCCGCAATGGCCTCAATGGCATCGGGGGTGAAGGTAAGGTCTACGTTGTCCACCGCAAGCAGAACGGCGTACTGTTGGGTGAGGGAGTGCTCGGTGTTGGTGAGGATCTTGATGAAGTCCTCCTTGGTGAGGGAGGAGAGCTCTACCGAGACGGGGAACCTGCCCTGGAGCTCGGGAATGAGGTCCTCCACCCTTGCCACATGGAAGGCGCCCGCGGCGATGAAGAGCATGTAGTCCGTCTTTACGGGGCCGTACTTCGTCATGACGGTGCTCCCCTCCACGATGGGAAGGATATCCCGCTGCACCCCTTCACGGGAGACATCTACGCCCGACGTGCTCTCCTTTCCCGCAATTTTATCGATTTCGTCGATGAAGATGATGCCGTCGTTCTCGGCACGGCGCAGGGCCTCTTCGGTGACGGCGTCGTCGTCGATGAGCTTATCGGCCTCCTCGGCGACGAACATGCGCATCGCCTCCTTCACGGTGAGCTTGCGCTTCTTTTTCTTGGAGGGAAGCATGTCCCCGAAGATGGAGCCGAGGTTGATGGCGGCGCCCCCGGGAACGAGTTCCATCGTCTTGGGTTCATCGCGCACTTCGGCTTCAATGACTAAGTTGTCGTATACCCCTTTGCGGAGGGAATCGAGGAGGTTCTTCTCGAAGATTTTGCGGTCGAGCTCTCCCCTATCCTCCTTCTTGATCTCGGCAAGCAGCTTTACCATGTGCTGCTCGGCGGCCTCGGTGGCCTTGGCGTTGACCTCTGCCGTCTTTTCATCCTTGACGAGGCGGACGGCGCACTCCACGAGGTCGCGCACCATGCCCTCCACATCCTTTCCGACGTAGCCGACTTCGGTATACTTGGTGGCCTCTACCTTGACGAAGGGCGCCTTCACGAGCTTTGCAAGGCGCCTTGCGATCTCCGTCTTGCCGACGCCCGTAGGCCCCTTCATGATGATGTTCTTGGGGGTAATTTCCTCCCGCATCTCGGGGGAGAGCTGGGCGCGGCGGTAGCGGTTGCGGAGGGCGATGGCCACCGCTTTCTTGGCTTCATCCTGCCCGATGATGTGCTTATTGAGTTCGTTTACGATTTGTTTGGGCGTTAAATCCATCTCGGTACCTCCCTTCAGACCGTCTCACAGAGGATGTGGTCGTTGGTGTATACGCAAATTTCGCTTGCGATCTTCAAGGATTTTCTTGCGATCTCTTCTGCGGAGAATTCGGTGTTCTGCATGAGGGCCCTTGCCGCGGCGAGGGCGTAGTTACCGCCGCTCCCGATGGCGCAAATCCCCTCATCGGGTTCAATGACTTCCCCCGTACCCGAAAGGATGAGAAGGGTATCCTTATCCGCGGCGATGAGCATGGCGTCGAGCCGCCGCCCGATCTTATCCGAGCGCCAGAGATCGGCGAGCTCCACCGCCGAGCGCATGAGGTTGCCCGCAAACTTATTCAGCATGCCCTCAAAGCGTTCGGAGAGGGAGAAGGCATCGGTTACCGACCCCGCAAAGCCCAAAATCACCTTCCCGCCGTAGATCCTGCGCACTTTTACGGCATTGTTCTTAAAGACGACGCTTTCACCCATCGTCACCTGCCCGTCGCCCGCGATCGCCGTGACGCCGCCCCGCTTGACGGCACAAATGGTAGTTCCGCGAAATTCCATTGGTAAACTCCTTATCGGTAATTGTATTCCCGTTACTTAAATGTAACCGAAAAAGGGCGGTATCAAACGCCCTTTTGAAAATTTTTTATCCGAGCGCCTCCGCCCTGAATGTTTCTATGGCCTCGAGGGCACGCAGCCCCATGAGCCGCTTGCGCTCCTTCTTATCGCGCACCCCTTCGTATCCCCCCTCCAAGATGCCGTAGTTGGCATTCATGGGCTGAAAATCCTTGTTCGGGGTGACGAGGTAGCGGCAAAGCGCCCCCAATACCGTGGTGGGGGGCGGGAGGACGGGAGGCTTTTTGAGCAGTCTGTTTCGGACATGATACCCACATAGAAGCCCCATGGCCGCACTTTCGACGTAGCCCTCCACCCCCGTGATCTGCCCCGCGAAGAAGAGATCGGGGTTGCTCTTTGCGGAGAGATCTTCATTCAGGGTGCGGGGCGCCTCGAGGTAGGAATTGCGGTGCATGACGCCGTACCGCTCGAATTCGGCATGCTTTAGGGCGGGGATCATCGAGAACACCCGCTTCTGTTCCCCGAATTTGAGGTTGGTCTGGCAGCCCACGAGCCCCAAGCTCGTGCCCGCCGCATTCTCCTTCCTGAGTTGGAGCACGGCGTACGGCCGCCCGCCCTCCCATGCGAGGCCCACGGGCTTGAAGGGCCCGAAGCGGAGGGTATCTCTCCCCCGCGCCGCCATCACTTCGAGGGGCATGCACCCCTCAAAGATCTCCGCCTTCTCGAAATCGTGCAACACCACCCGCTCCGCCGAAAGCAGGGCATCGAGGAAGGCCTCGTACTGCGCCCTATCCATCGGGCAGTTGATATAGTCCCCCGTGCCCCTGCCGTAGCGGTCCTGCGTGAATGCACACGAAAAATCGACGCTCTCCGCCGAAATGATGGGTGCGGAGGCGTCGTAGAAGTGAAGAGAACCGAGGTTTGCGATCTCCGAAGCGAGGCCGCCCGAAGTGAGGGGCCCCGTTGCCACGATCCCGCGCGCGGGAAGATGCTCAACGAGCTCCGAACGGCAGGAGATCTTCGGGTGATTTCTGATTTTTTGGGTGACAAAGGCGGAGAACTTCTCCCGATCCACGGCAAGGGCGCCGCCCGCGGGGACGCGTGCAACCTCCGCCGCCGCCATCGTAAGCGAACCCAAGCGGCGCATCTCTTCCTTCAGAAGGCCGCAGGCGTTGCCGTAAACATCGTCGCTCTTCAAGGAATTGGAGCACACGAGTTCGCAGAAATCTTCGCTCTTGTGGGCGGGGGTGAGGCGGGGCTTCATATCCACGAGTTCGACTTCAATGCCCTGCTCTGCGAGAAAGTATGCCGCCTCACAGCCTGCAAGCCCCGCGCCGATGACGCGGATGCTCACTTCTTCTCCTTGGGTTTGCGGGTGGCGGGGATGCGGTAATCGCAATCCTTCCCCGAACACTTCACCGTGCCGCGGGGGGACCTCACGAGCGCCGCCCGGCACTTGGGGCACTTCTCCCCCGTGGGGATATCCCAACTCATGAACTTGCAGGCGGGATACCCGCTGCAGCCGTAATACGTCTTGCCCTTGCGGGTACGAAGCCGCTTGGTGGGCTTGCCGCACTCGGGGCAAATGCCCTCAAAAATTTCCTCCTTCTCTTCGGGGGTACCGTAGGGAAGGGTAGATTTACAGGTAGGATAGTTGGGGCAGGCGAGGAATTTGCCGTAGCGGCCCATCTTGACGACCATCATCTCCCCGCACTTGGGGCAGGGCGTGGTGGAGACTTCGGCCTCCCCCTCACTCACGATGTTGGAGCAGGCGGGGTAGTTGGAGCAGGCGAGGTACTTTCCGTACTTGCCCGTCTTTCTCACCATGGGGTGCCCGCACTTGGGGCAGGTGATATCGGTGAGCTCATCCCCATCGGTGGAGGCAAAGCGGAGCTTCTCTTCGAAGGGCGGATAGAACGCCGCGATGATGCTCCTCCAATCCTTGCCGCCGTCCTCTATCTCATCGAGCTTCTCCTCCATGTCTGCCGTGAAGCCCACATCCATGACGTCGGTGAAATACTGCACCAGCATGTCCGTGATACGGTACGCAATTTCGGTCGGCTTCATGTATTTTCCGTCCTTCTCCACATACTTTCTCTTCGTGAGCACGGAGATAATGGAGGCATACGTCGAAGGGCGGCCGATGCCCTTATCTTCCATGGCCTTGACGAGGGAGGCATCGGTATAGCGGATGGGAGGCTTGGTGAACTTCTGTTCTGCGGAGATGGACTGCTCTTCGAGCCCCGTCCCCTCCTCGAGGGCGGGCAGGAGCCCCTTCTCTTCCTCCTCCTCATTGTTACGGAAGTCGGCATACACCCGCGTAAACCCTGCAAATCTGAGCGCACGGCCGCTCGCCTTGAAGCCGTAACTGCCGTTTTCGATCTCGATTTGCATGACGTCGTACTGCGCTTCCGCCATTTGGGAGGCGATGAAGCGGTCGTAGATGAGCTTGTAGACGTTGTAATGCTTGCGATCCAAGAGCTTCTTCACCGATTCGGGGGTGCGCTCGAGGTCGATGGGGCGGATGGCCTCATGGGCATCCTGCGCTCCCTTCTTGGAGGCATAGTAGTTGGGTTTTTCGGGCAGGTATTCCTTGCCGTACTTCTCCGCAATGTACTGCCGTGCGGCCTGTTGGGCATCGGCGGAGACGCGGGTGGAATCGGTACGGATATAGGTGACGAATGCGACATGCCCCTCCCCCTCGAGGTCCATACCCTCATAGAGGTGCTGGGCCATCAGCATGGTTTCGGGCGCGGAGAGCCCGAGCTTGTTGGAGGCATCCTGCTGAAGGGTGCTCGTCGTGAACGGGGCGGGCGCATGCGATTTGGCAACCGATTTCTTTACGCCCGCAACCGTATACCTCCCCTCTTTGAGGGCGGCGAGCACAGCATCCGCCTCTTCCTTGCTTGTTACCTTGAACTTCTTTCCCTTTCTCTTTTCGAGCAGGGCGCGGAAGGGAGCGCTCTTTCCACCCGCTTCCCGAAGTTCGGCCGCGATCGTCCAATACTCTTCGGGGACGAACGCCTGTATCTCACGCTCCCGCTCGACGACGAGGCGGAGGGCAACCGATTGCACCCGCCCTGCGGAGAGCCCGTTCTGGATCTTGTTATTGAGAAGAGGCGAGAGCTTATAGCCCACGAGGCGGTCTAAGACCCTCCTCGCCTGTTGGGCGTCTACGAGGTTGTAGTTGATCTTACGGGGGTGCTCGAGGGCGTAATACACCGCCTTCGGGGAAATTTCATTGAATTCGATGCGGTTTTCCCCATCCTCGGGAAGCCCCAACACCGTCTGCAAGTGCCATGAGATAGCCTCGCCTTCGCGGTCGGGGTCGGTTGCGAGGTACACCTTATCCGCCTTCTTGGCCTCCTCCGTGAGGCGGCGAATGATTTCCTCTTTCCCGGGAGAGGTGACGTATCTCGGCTCGTAGTTCTTCTCTACGGAGACGCCGAGCTTCTTCTGCGGGAGATCGCGGATGTGGCCGTTTGAGGCGTCTACGCGATACTTTCCCTTGAGATACCTTGCGATTGTCTTTGCTTTGGAGGGTGACTCCACGATGATCAGATCCATTTCTGCCTCACTATAGTTTGGTTGCTTGGTTTATAAGACGACGGCGTAGCGGTTGGCACCTGCCTTCACGGCAACGCCCTTGATTTCGAGGGATGAGAGCACGGCGGAGACGACGGCAACCGGCCTGTGGAGCCGCGATGCGATCTCTGCAAGGTGCATCTCCCCATAGTCGCGGAGCACGAATACGACTTCGCGCTCCTCATCACTGAGTTCTATCTTCTGTCTCTTTGTAGACGTAAAGCCGTACACCGAGAGGATATCCGAGGCCTCCGTCACGAGGTATGCGCCCCGCTTGATGAGGTCGTTACACCCCTCCCCCTGGAGAGCGCCCACGTTGTGCGGAAGGGCGAAGAGGTCCCGCCCGAAGTCGAGCGCACAGCTCGCCGTAATGAGCGTCCCGCTCCGCTTGGCCGCAGAGAGCACCAGAACGCCCTCCGAAAGGCCCGCGAGCAGGCGGTTCCGCGCATGGAAGGAATACTTCTTTGCAGGTTCCCCCGGAAGGAGCTCGGAAAGGAGCAGGCCTTGCTCGGCGATACGCGCCTTCAGGTTGGCATGGGCGGCGGGGTAACACTCCGTCAGGCCGCAGGGGAGCACGGAGATGAGGTTGCCCGAGCTTAAGGCCCCCTCGATGGCGGCGAGGTCTCCCCCCTCCGCAAGCCCCGTTACGATGGCAAACCGCGCGGAGAGCTCTTCCGCAATGCCCTTCCCGAGCTTTGCCGCCCACGGCGGGATGATGCGGGAGCCCACGATGCAGAACTTAGGGCGGGATAGAAGTTCCCTTCTCCCCTTTCCGTATAATACGAGGGGCGGCTGATTGATGTGTTTGAGGGGTTCTGGGTACTCCTCCGAGAGGAGGGTGACGGCGAAGATCTCCGCCTCATCGAGACTCTCCAAAAAGTTCTGAAGTTCCCTCTTCCTCTCCTCTTTGGGCGGAAATTTTGCGCCGAGTGCGATGTAGCGCTCGTCCGCACACGTCAGAAAATCTTCGGGTGCCCCCGCGCGGAGCAGGGAGATACGGGTACGGTAATCGTGATCCGTACACCCGCACAACCAAAGATATCCCCTTTCCCCATCAGAATATTCCATGCTCAGCCTATTGTATCATAGATTCGGTAGGAGACCGCCTCATAGACATGCTTGGGCTCAATGGTCTCCGAACCGTCGAGATCGGCAATGGTACGTGAAACTTTAATGATACGCGCCCGCGCCCGTGCGGAGAGGTGCATCCGTTCGAATGCGCCGCGCAGGATGTCGTCGCACTTCTTATCGAGCGGGCAGAATTCGGAAATTTCCCGCTCCCCCATCTCCGCATTGGTCACGATGCCGTACTCCTCAAAGCGGGTACGCTGGATGCGGCGGGCTACGTCTACCCTCCCCTTCACGCTCTCCGAATCCTCGCTGTACTGCTGGGAAGTGAGGTCGTCGTAGGCGATGTCGTCCACCTCCACCTGCAAGTCGATTCTATCGAGCAGCGGCCCCGAGATCTTCTTGCGGTAGCGGCGGATCTCCGCGGGCGTACAGGTGCAGGTGCGCTCCGAGGAGCCGTAGTTGCCGCACGGGCAGGGGTTCATGCTCGCACACAGCATGAAGCGGGCGGGGTATGTAAAGGTGCCTCCCGCACGGGATACGGTAATTTTCCCGTCCTCGAGGGGTTGGCGTAGCGCCTCCAGGGTGGAGCGCTTGTATTCGGGAAGCTCATCCAGAAAGAGGACGCCGCCGTGTGCCAAGGAGATCTCCCCGGGGTGCACGACGCGGTTGCCGCCGCCGCACATGGAGACGGTGGTTGCCGTGTGGTGCGGGGTACGGAAGGGCCGCTCGGTGACGATGCCCTCCTCCCCCAAGATGCCCGCAACCGAGTGGATCTTGGTGATCTCAAGGGCTTCGGAGAAGGTCAAATCGGGCATGATGGTGGGAAGGCAACGGGCAAGCATCGTCTTTCCTGCCCCGGGAGGGCCGACCATCAGAAGGTTGTGCCCGCCCGCGACTGCAATTTCGAGGGCGCGCCTCGCTACGGGTTGCCCCTTGACGAACTTCATATCCGCAGAGAAATCGTTGCCGCTGCGGGGGAGGTACTGCTCCATCGGGATGGGGTCGATGGGCCGAACGCCCAAAAGGTGCGCCACGACGGCGCTGAGGTTGCGGGCGGGGTAGATCTCCGCACCGCCCAAGAAGCGCGCCTCCCGCGCATTGCCTTCGGGGATGATGAAGCGGGTAAACCCGTTCCCCTTCGCCGAAATGAGGATGGGAAGCATGCCCGCCACAGGCCGAAGGTCGCCGTTTAAGGCGAGTTCGCCGAGGAATACAGTATCCTCAACCCGTGCCCCCACAAGCTGTTCGCTCGCCTTTAGGAGGGAGACGGCGACGGCGAGGTCGAAGGCGGCGCCCTCCTTCTTGATGTCCGCAGGGGCGAAGTTGATCGTGATGCGGTTCATCGGGAAGAGCAGGCCGCTGTTCTTGAGGGCGGAGCGTACCCGCTCCTTGCTCTCCTTGACGGCGGTATCGGGAAGGCCAACCATGTCGTAAGAGGGAACCCCTTTGTTGACGTCCGTCTCCACTTCGACGGGTACGCCTTCCAACCCGTTCAGAGCGTAACATATAATCTTGGCTATCATTTGTCTGCCCCCTAAAAATTATCGGAAGTTATGAGAGGAAATTCCAGAACGCTTCGGGAAGCGGAATGGAGAGCGTGAAGATGAGAAGGGCCGCACAGCACACTGCCGCGAGCACGAGCCCCACGATGTTAACGATTTTCACTGCCTTTGCCGCCTTGCCCTCATAGGAAGCGCCGAGGTTGCCCGCCGCGAGCAGGAAGGCAAAGAGATAGGTGAGGGCTACGAACGCCCCTCCGTTCTTCACGGCAACGCCCGCAATCAGGGAGAGCACGAAGCCGCACAGGAGGATACTTGCCCTGCGGAGCTCCGCCCGCCACACCTTGGTGTGTTCGCGGTGGATGAGGAGCATAACGAGGCGGAAGGCGCCGTAGAGGACGCCGCCGATGCCCGCGAGGATGGTGACGGGGTTGACTGCCATAGCGGTGATGGCGTACATCGTACCCGAACCCTCGAAGAGCTTGTAGAAGGGGTGCCATGCGGTGCCGCTCCCGTAGGGGTTGACGCCCGTGAATCCGCCCGCAAAGGCCCGCCATGCGAGGGTGAATACGGTTGCCGCGGGGGCGGCGGGGTTATCGTAGAATTTGAGATAGGCGTAGTAGGCGGGGATCATGCCCACGAGTGCAAAGAGCATGGTGCCCAAAATGAGCCCTACCGCAAACAGTGCGGGAATGGCATAGGTGCGGAAGCGGTACTGCGCAACCACCCTGCCCGCCCTCTTTTCGGGCGTCTCCTCTTTCCCCTCCTGCGGTGCGGGTGCGGGGCCGTTTGCGATCTTTTCAAGTTCATACTTCTTCGCCTTCTGCATACGGAGTACGGCGAGCACGAAGAGGGCGACGACGCCCGCTACGGGGAGCACGAAGGCGCCGTTCACGCAGATGGCCGCCGCCCCGAAGAGCCCTGCAAGCAGCTGCGGCAAAAAGTACACGAACTTTGCCTTCACGCCGTTCGCATAGAAGCGGTGGACGAGGTCGAGGGCGCAGACGAAGAAGAAGATGCCCAACATGAGCGGGGTGCCGAGGTGCCCGAGGGCGAGCGGAATACCCGAGAGCACATAGAGGAGGCTGAATATGAGCCCCGCCTTTTCGCTCCTGAAGAGGCGCACCGCAAAGCGGGAGAGCACGAGGAGCACGCCGAACGCCGCGAGCATCGGGAAGAAGCGGAGCCCGAAGGGGCTCATGCCGAAGATGGCGATGCCGAGCGCGAGGATGTCATGGCCGAATGCGCCGTAGACGGCGTCGAGGTGGTAGACGTCCACCGCATTGCCATTCTGATCGGTGGCGTACACGTTGCCCATGCGCATCTCCGAGATGGTGGCGAGGGTGTAGAGCTCCTCATCCCCATAGCGGAAGTAGGTAGACTGCGTATCCGAAGGAACTTCCTCGGGCTGGGCGTCTAAGAGGGCGGCGGCGCGGGCAAGCGCGTCCTTCGCCGTCTCGTTGGCGTAGGGCGTCGCCTCGACGACGGTAGCGGGGACAACGGCGTATTCCCCCGTCCCCTCGCTGTTGCTATCGAGTTTCTCCCCGATAAAGACGACTTCGTTGATAAGGACATTGGGGCTGTTCTTGAGCATGATGCGCACGTACGGATAGCTCGAGACGCTCCAACCCGTCGCCGGGAAGGTGAACGGGGAGACGTAGCGGAAGAGCGCATCCTTGGCATCGGGTTCGGGGTAATCGGTGGTTACCTTCCCCGATTCATCTATGACGTCGTCCGGCGTAATATAATTTTCAATGACGCCGTCGAGGCCCGAGCCCGTGAGGAAGCTCCCGCTCTGGCTGGCGCTCCGCTCTACGCGAAGGCACGCGCTCGTGCCCGCTTCGGCGTAGATGGCGGCGATGTTGACCTGCACTCCCGTGAGGCGGAGGCGGGTGGTGGAGGTGGTGCCGTCCTCCTTCTCCTCGGTGAGGTTGGAGAGGCGGAATACGACGTAAGGCGCGCTCTCCCCCGAATACCCCGAGACGAGCTCGTAGGCAGACCCCACAGACTGCGTGGAGCCGAGAGTGCCGAGGCCCACTGCCAAAAAGACGAGGGCGATGGTGAGAACGGCGATGAAGAAGCCGCTCAGCTTTTTCAGGGGTTTGATTCTTTTCATGTGCTTATATTCCCTATTATACTGTTAATCTCTATTCTAACCAAAACGCTTTGAATTGTAAACGAATTTTTAAGGGTTTTCCGAAAAAAATCCGAAAACCCTCAAAAACTTCCAAAGGAAAAGGCGCACCGTGACTTTCGGTGCGCCCTTTTTTTACTTCTTTTCCTTGATCTTGGCAGCTCTGCCCGTGCGGCCGCGAAGATAATACAGCTTCGCCCTGCGCACCTTGCCTGCTCTTACCACCTGCACATACGCAACGCGCGGGGAATGGAGCGGGAAACAGCGCTCTACGCCGACGCCGAAGGAAAGACGGCGCACGGTGAACGATTCGCGGATGCCGCCGCCCTTCTTGGCAATGACGACGCCCTCGAAGTTCTGAATCCTTTCCTTGCCGCCTTCAATGATACGGTAACCAACTTTGACCGTATCGCCGACGTTGAACCGGGGCACACTTTCCTTCATGCCCTCGGCTTCGATCTGTTCGATGAGACCCATGACTCTACCTCCATAATTTACGCGGCGTTCGTGCTCTTTGGCAGAGGACCGCCCGAAGTCACGCTCTATTATAGAGGAATCGCAGGGAAAAATCAACCGTTTTGGGGGTTGCCCCGAAAAAAATTCCTGCGATTTTCGTATATTTTACGGGTTACGGCGACGCCAAGGCAGGATTTTGCTCCCCGAAAGAAAGCGGAGGCTCCGCGGAAGGTTCATTTGGAACTTCCAAAGAGGGGCCTTCGGGCCGCTTCTCGGGCGCGACCTCTCTTATTTCCTGTACGCATGCGTAGGTATCCCGCCTGATTCGGGTGCGCGAGATCTCCCTGTTTCCCTCGTAAACGACGAGCCAGCTCTCACTCGAATACCCCTGCCTTGCCGCACGGAGCACCCGATCTTCCGCCCCCTCGATCTCGCGGGCGGGGGGCGGCTCCAACACGAGGAGCACGCGGCTCTCCACTTCGTACCGCCTTCCATCGGGCATGCCGTAAAACTTGAAATTAAGCGTATTATTCCGCACTTCCCCCGCAATATAGACGGGGTATGCGTAGGGATTAACAAATTTCAAATCGCTCATTTCGGAGACCATCGCATCCTCGGAGGGCGGCACATACCCCACCGAGAGGGAGTGCGGGCGGCTCTCCGTGACCAACATCCCCGCGCGCAGCGCCGCCCCGAAGAGGGTGGTGCTCGCCTGGCAGACGCCCCCGCCCACCCCCTGCACGAATTCGCCGTCCAAAATGACGGCGGCGTCCTCGAAACCGTTCTCCTTGGTGCGCTTGCCCACGACCTCGTTGAAGGAAAACTCCTCCCCGCCCGCAAGCACGGTGCCCGAAATGCGCTCGGCGGCGAGGGCGATATTGTGGGTGCGGGGCTTCTTGGAGGCATCGAAATTCGTCGAAAAACTGCTCAAAGGCCTCGTCCTTGCGCGGAGCATCTCTTCCGTAATGTTCGGGGTTACGGGGCGGCAGGTAAGGCTTACCTCTGATTTTTGCCCCTTCAATGCGGACATGGCATCCTCCAATAACGTGTGATAGTCACATGCGACCCCATAGACCTCGGGCGTATAGGTGAAGGTGCCATCGAAGGTGAGCTCCGCATTTTGGGCGTGGCGGGCGTTTTTCTTGCACACTTCCTCCAAAAAATCCTCCAAGAGGACGCACTCGCGGCGCAGTTCCAAGGTGTACTCCCCCCGCCGCGCATGTTTTACAAGTTCCTCCGCGCCGTCGCAGTAGTCGATGGGGAGGGAAAAGTCGCCCGCGGGCGAATGGATGGTGAGCGGAATGCGCGAAAGTGTGCTCCGCACGGCCTCCGTAGCCGCCGCATAGGGCATGCCGCCGATGGGCACCCCGTTTACCGCGACCCCGCTCCGCACCCTACCCGTGCCGAGGCCGCCCAAAAAAAAGCTCCCCGCAAGGAGGAGCGATACCATTCGATTCATATGCTCCCGTCAAGCGAGAGGAGAAGCCCTTCCACGTCCGCGGCATCGAATGCGGGCTGCCCCAAGATGCGCCGTCCGTCCTCCACATGGTAGTCCGATCCGCCCGTGATCAGCAGGCCGTGCGCCCTTGCGAATGCGGAAAAGTACTCCGTCTCTATGGCAGTATGCGTCGTGTAGTGGCATTCTATGCCGTCGAGGCCCTCTGCCGCGAGGTCCTCCATAAGCAGCCTGCGTGCGGCTACGTTCTTCTCGAGAAGGGGCCCCCGCTCCTCACGCGGAAGGGTACGGAAAAGGCGCATATCCTCCCCATCGAGGGCGAGGATACGCCCCGGATGGGCGAGCACGGCGACGCCGTGCAGGGCGTGAATGACATCGATGGCCGCCTTGGGGGTGGGGCGGAAGGCATCGGAGAAGGCGGCGCCCCCGCGCGCAAAGACTTCCGCATACAGCTGCCCCCTATCCACATGCAGTCTTTCCGCGAAGGCGGTTACGGTTGCCATCGTATGAATTGGGGATTGCTTTCGGACATGGTACCCCTCAATTTCATCCATGGTGACATTGAGCCCGAAATATGCGTTGGCCTTTTGCCGCATCTCCTCCGCACGGACACGGGCGCCCCGCTTCCGCTCTTCAAGGAAGGCGTAATACGCCTCCCCCATTTCACAGCCGTAGCCTAAGATGTGCACCTTGCAGGCGCCGAGGTAGGCGGAGACCTCCCACCCCCGCACAAAGCGGAGCCCTTCTCTTTTTGCGGCCTCGGCGGCCTCCCCGCTCCCCTCCATCGTATCGTGATCGGTGAGCGAGAAGAGGGCAAGCCCGCGCTCTCTTGCGAGGCGGGCGAGCGCGGCGGGCGGGTTCGCCCCGTCCGAATACAGGGAGTGCATGTGCAAATCGGCTCTCATCGGATGATCTTGCCCCCCTGGATGCGTATTTTGGTGCACGGGATCCCCCCGAGAACGCGCTCCGCATGGGTACAGGTGAGGATGCACTGTACCCCGCCCACCCGTGTAAGCAGCTTTTTTCTGCGGGGAAGGTCGAGTTCGGAGAGCACGTCGTCGAGGATGAGTACGGGCGGCTCCCCCGCACGGCGGGTGAAGATCTCGAGCTCGGCAAGTTTCATGGAGAGGGCGGCCGTCCGCGCCTGCCCCTGGGAACAGAAGCCCCGCGCGTCCACCCCGTCGATCATGATTTTTACGTCGTCCCTGTGCGGGCCCACCGTGGTATACCCGAGGCGGACGTCCCGCTCATAGTTTGCGGCAAGTTCCCGCTCTAAGCTCCTTGCGATCTCATCCTCCTCCCCCTTATACTCCTTATCCGCGGAAAGCGAGAGCACTTCCAAACCATCCGTGAGGTACGCATGGGCCTCCGCGGCAAATGCGGAGAGCTCTTTTAGGTATTCCCTTCTCTTTTTGACGATCCGCGCCGCGTACATGGCAAACTGCTCATCCCACACGGGCAGGGTATCTTCCACCAGCGAAAAATTATGCTCCTTCAGAAGGTTATTCCTCTGCTCCAAGATGCGCTGAAAGCGCAGTAGGGCGGTGCAGTAGTCCCGCGAAGTCTGCGAGATGGAGAGGTTGAGGAAGCGGCGGCGCTCATCGGGGCCATCGAGGATGAGGCGGAGCTCCCCCGGGGAGAAGAACACGCTCCGCATGTTGCCGAGAAAATCCGCCGAGCGGATGAGCCTGTTTCCGTTTACGTAGAGCTCCCTTCTGTTTTCGAAAATGACGGCTTCGAGGGTTACGGGCCCGTAACGGCCCTCCGCCTCCGCACGGATACGGGCGAAATCTGCCCCCCTGCGGATGAGCTGCTTATCGTGCCTTATGCGCAGAGACGCACCCGTGCATAGATAGAACACGGCCTCGGCGCAGTTGGTCTTGCCCTGTGCATTTTTGCCCGTGAGAAGGGTGAGGCCATCCGAAAATTCGAAGGTCTCCTCTTCATAATTTCTGAAATTTTTCAACGTCAATTTTTTTACGAGCATGGCGGCAAAATCACTTTCTTTTCGGGCGGTTTTGTATTATAATAGAATTGCGGTCTCTCCATGGATATTATACCAAAATCCGCGAAAAAGAGAAAGCGTTTGCGAGGGAAAAATGTCCGAAAAAGCACAATTCGAAATCTTATGGGAAAAAATTCAGGAGCGGGTAAGGCGGGTCATCACGCCCATCTCCTATGAAACCTACTTCAAGTGGTTGGAACCCGTCGATGTCGTCAATAAAAAAATTGTGCTCCGTGCCACCAGCGATACGGCGGCAAGCGTCGTCGTGCGGAACGGAGATAAGCTCCGCGAGGCCATTCTGAATGCCGATGTCGGGCTCTCCGATTTCGTGGTCGTGGTGGATGGAAGCAGTACGTACACCCTCAATGAGCTTCCCGATGCCTTGGAAGAGGTCTCCGTGCGCACCGATAAGCGGTTCACCTTCGATTCCTACGTCGTCAGCTCCTCCAATAAATTTGTATACGCGGCGGCGAAGTCGGTCGCCGAAGCCCCCGGGGAGAACTTCAACCCCCTCTACATCTATGGCGGGACGGGCCTCGGCAAGACCCACCTCATGCAGGCCATCGCCAATGAAATTGCCGTAAAGAAGCCCACCCTCAAGGTGCTGTATACGACGAGCGAGAAGTTCCTCAACGAGTATGTGGATAGCATGTACGCCCGCAAGGGGGAAGGCAGGGAGGCGGATGCCCGCTTCCGCAACCGCTACCGCAATGTGGATGTCCTGCTCATCGACGATATCCAATTCTGGGCGGATAAGTACGGGGTGCAGGAGGCATTCTTCCACACCTTCAATGAGCTCTTCGCCCAAAACAAGCAGATCGTAATTACCTCCGATTGCCCCGCAAAGGAGCTCACCCACCTCGAAGAGCGGCTCCGCACCCGCTTCGAGGGCGGCCTCATCGCCGATATCCAGCCCCCCGATGTGGAGACCAAGGTGGCCATCCTCAAGCGGAAGGCGCTCGAGAAGAAATACATCGTCCCCGACGACGTGCTCGCCTTCCTCGTGAAGAATTCGGATAACAACGTAAGAACGCTCGAAGGGCGGCTCAACACCGTCATTTTTGCAAGCAAACTGCACGAGGAGCCCATCACGCTGAGCCTTGCGGCGACGGCCCTTCAGGAGGCCATCAGCACCGAAGAGCAGGGAGAACTCACCCCCGAGGCCATCATCCGCGCCACCTGCAGCTACTTCAACATCTCGAAGGAGGACCTGCTCGGCAGGAACAAGCGGCAGGAATTCGTGCGGGCCCGCCAAATTTGCACCTATCTGATGCGGGATATGCTCACCCTGCCCCTCGTCTCCATCGGGAAGATCATGGGGGGAAAGGACCATTCCACCGTCATTTATGCCTGTGAGAAGGTGAAGGAGCTCATGCGCGTAAACGATACCTACTTAAAGCAAGTCAACGATATCAAGAGCGCCGTCTTAAAACAGTAAGCCCCTATGCAAACTTTTTCGGAAGGGGTATGCGATGCCGTGGTGATCGGCGCAGGGCATGCGGGAGCGGAGGCCGCCCTCGCCCTCGCCCGAACGGGCCTCTCCACCGTCGTTCTTACCCTCAACCTCGATAGTATCGGCTTCATGCCCTGCAACCCCTCCGTCGGCGGTACGGCGAAGGGGCATTTGGTACGCGAAATCGATGCCTTGGGCGGGGAGATGGGGCTGTGCGCAGACCGTTGCGCCCTCCAATACCGCATGCTCAACGAGGGCAAGGGGGCGGCGGTGCAGTCCCTGCGGGCACAGGTGGATAAAAATAAATACCACACCGAGATGAAGCGGGTATTCGAGCACACCGAAAACCTCCGCATCCTGCAAGGGGAAGCGGCGGAAATTCTCGTCGAGAACGGGAGCGTGGTGGGCGTAAAGACCGCTTACGGCGGCATCCTCACCTGCCGTGCCGTGGTGATCGCAACGGGCGTCTACCTCGGAGCCCGCACCATCACGGGGGAAGTTGTGAAGGAAGCGGGGCCCAACGGCTTCGAACGCGCCACCCTGCTTACCCAAAACCTCGCTGCCCTCGGCTTTACGGTGCGTCGCTTCAAGACGGGCACCCCCGCCCGCCTCGACGGGAGAACGGTGGATTACGGCCGCCTCACCCCGCAGCCGGGGGAGCAAACGTACCCCTTCTCCTTCTTAAACGAGGGCGTCCCCGCTGTGCAGACGCCCTGCTATCTCGCCTATACCAATCAGAATACCCATCAGCTCATCCTCGACAACCTCTCCCGTGCCCCCCTCTATAACGGAGAAATTTCCTCCACGGGCCCCCGCTATTGCCCCTCCATCGAGACGAAGGTGGTGCGCTTTTCGGATAAGGCACGGCATCAGCTCTTCTTAGAACCCGAGGGGGCGGATACCACGGAGGTGTACGTTCAGGGCCTCTCCACTTCCCTTCCCCACGATCTGCAGAAGGAGGTCTACCGCACCGTGCAGGGCCTCGAGCACTGTGAGATCGCCCGCTATGCCTACGCCATCGAATATGACTGCATCGATTCCTTAGACCTATTGCCCACCCTGCAATACAAGCGGGTGCAGGGGCTGTATACCGCGGGGCAGATCAACGGCACCAGCGGCTACGAAGAGGCGGCGGCACAGGGCCTCATGGCGGGGCTCAACGCCTCCCTTTGGCTTCGCGGCCTCCCGCCCCTCATCCTTCGGCGGGATGAGGCCTACATCGGCGTCCTCATCGACGACCTCGTTACCAAGGGCACCGATGAGCCATACCGCATGATGACATCGCGGGCGGAATTTCGCCTTACGCTACGGCAGGACAACGCCGATCTACGGCTCACCGAATACGGCTACCGCGCAGGTTTGGTGAAGGAGGAGCGCTATACGCGCTTCCTCGCCCGAAAGCGGCAGCGGGAAGAGGTAGAAAAGCTCCTCGATACGAGGGCGGAGCAGCAGGCAGCGGACGGCCTCGTGCAAAAACACGGCGACCCGCCCCTCACTGCGGGGGTGACGTATGCAGACCTCATCCGCCGCGGCATTCCCCTTTCGGAGATACGGGAGGCCTTCAAAATCTTGGAGGACGCCCCGCAAGACGTGCTCCTCACTGCAGAGACCGAAATACGGTATGCGGGGTACCTGAAGCGGAGCGAAGAGGCGATTGCGCGGGTGAAGAAGTTGGAAGCCCGCCCCCTGCCCCCCGACCTCGATTACGAAAGCATTTCGGGGTTACGGCTCGAGGCACGGGAGAAGCTCAGCCGCATCCGCCCCCTCAACTTGGGGCAAGCCGAACGCATTTCGGGCGTCTCCCCCGCCGACATCGCCGTCCTCATGGTCTACCTTTCATTAAAGTAAAAAAGCCCCGTGGGGCTTTTTTATTTTTACCAATTCAACGTCTTTTCGGGGTCGAGAAGGAAATCAAAGAGGGAAGCAATCAAGATGCCCTGCTCGTTGTAACCCGTCAGCACATCGTCACCTGCGATGATGATCTTCTTAAACGCATCCTTGATCCCGAGAAGAGAGGCCTGCTCCTGTCTGCGTTTCTCCTCATCGGGCATGCGGTAGGCACACTGAATGTAATATCTACGGCTACCCATGTTGGCGACGAAATCCACCTCGAGCTGCGCCCTCTGCGATGTGCCATTCAGCTTCAGGTTGCCCTCAACCATCCCCACGTCAACCGAATATCCGCGCAATTTCAGCTCATTATAGACCACATTCTCCATGATGTGGTTATATTCCTGTTGGCGGAAGGAGAGCCGCGCATTGCGCAGACCCATATCGACGAAATAATACTTGGACGGCGTATTGATATACTTCTTTCCCTTGATATCGTAACGCACGGCCCGCTCGATCAAGAAGGCATCCTGCAAATAATCGAGATACGCCGAAACTGTGTTCGCGGAAAACTTCAGCCCCTTCTGTGAATTGAAGGTGTTGGAGAGCTTTAAGGGGTTGGTAAGCGAACCGATGGACGACGCGAGAATATCAGTCAGCTCATTGATCTCGGCGTTGCCGCGCAGGTTGTTGCGGTTTACGATATCAGCAAGGTATGTCGTTGCAAACAGATCCTGCAAATATTTCGCCTTGTCCGCCTCCGATTTCATGGAGAGGCACAGCGGCATACCGCCGTACGTTGCATACTGAAGCCACGCCCTGTTGAGCGGCGTATGCGGATCGATTGCGGAATAGAACTCCGAGAAGCTGAGCGGGTAGACGCGGATCTCATCTCCGCGCCCACGGAATTCCGTGAGAATATCGCTCGATAAGAACTTCGAATTGCTCCCCGTAACGTAAATATCCGCATTCGGGATATGCAAAAATCCGTTTACGACGCTCTCAAAATGGGGAACGAGCTGAATCTCGTCTAAGAGGATGAAATACGGAGCCCCGTCCTCGATCCTTGATTTCACAAACGCATAGAGCGCATCGGGATCTTGCAGGCTCTTGTTGCCGTAATCCTCGAGCGAGACCCGCACGATGTGGCTTTCGGGAACGCCCTCCTCCAAGAGGTGCCGATAGAACAGCGTGAAGAGGAGGTACGACTTTCCGCACCGCCGCACCCCCGTTATGATCTTGACGAGCCCGTTCTGCCTGTGATCGATGAGCTTTTGTAGGTAAAGGTCCCTTGCGATCTCCATCGTTGCCCCCGCATTGATTTTTCTCTATTATAGCGGTTACACGATCCTTTGTCAAGCCTCTATTGAGAATTTTTGCGTAAATGTGGAAATTTTCTCAACAGGCCCCCGCCCTCATTCCGAGCTACCCCGCCCTCATTCCGAGCCCGAGCGTAGCGAGGGCGAGAGAACCCTCACAACCTTGTAAAACTCAGCTCCTCACCATCCAAGGGGGCGGAGCGGAGGGAGACGAGGCGAGGGGTGGGGTTCGAGTAGGTGGTATAGTAGTAGTCGCCGCGGGCGGTATCGCAACAGCAGGAGTAGACCGTCTCCTCATAGACCCCCTCCTTCAGCCGCACGCAGCCGCGAGGCATGACAACGCCCGCAAGCATATGGAAGAAGGCATTCACGCCCTCCCCCTCCCCTGCCACGATGTTGGCCCGCATGAAGGCGGCGCGGACGAAGCGGGAGGCCGAGGACCAATCCCCCGGAAGCCCCATGGCCCCCATGCCACGGCTGTAGCGCTCGAGCGCCACAGCGGAAGAAAACCTGTTCTCCGCCTCATAGGGCGAAAGGTTCAAGTAGTCGTTGAGGCGGGTGAGCTGTACGGGGAAGGGCGGGTTGTTGGTGAGTACGTTTACGGGGTTCTCGTAGACTTGAAGCCCCTCAGAAGTGGGCTCCACCACGAGGCTCCCCGTTTTATCGGAGACCATAAAGTGCAGCGGGGTAGCGGGAAACTGCGGGCTGAAGTTGATGGCAGCGAGCCGCACCCCCTTCAGGAGCGCCCGCACCTCCTCCAAATTCTTGCAATGGGTGAGAACATAGGGAATGAATTCAAAGGGCGCAATGTTGGCTTCGCCCTCCTTGATAGGGAGGTATACGGCGCTCTTCGGGAAGTTGAGCCCCGCCATGCCCAAGCCGAATTCGTTGACGGCATCGTAGAAGAGCGGATAGCCCTCCTGCACGATGGCGATGCCGATGATGGCAACGCCCGAGGCCTCGGGCATGTGGCGGAAGCGGAAACGATAGCCGCGGGGCACAATGACGACCCCCTCCCCAAACGACCCCTCCAAATCGAGGTTTCTGCCGAAATAGTGATGTTGTTGCATGGAATAAGAAATTGCTGTACACATACGAATAGTATAGCATACTTTGTTGTGTTTTACAAGGGGGTTTGAGCAATTTGGAAACACCCCTTCCGCCCCTTCTCCTCCGTTCCTTCGGAGCGTCGAGATGAGGGAAAGGGCCCTCAAGGGGTGGGCGAGGCAAAGAGAAAAAGAAACGAGAAAAGAACCTCACGGGGACCGTGAGGTTCTTTTTTGTTCACTCAAGAGAGTTTTGGGTTACGGAATCAGGTAGCGCTGACGGGCTCGATTATCGTGAGGCTATCAGCCTTGAACCAAGCGCCATCTACACCGATACCAATCAGGTATTCGTTGGCAAGGGACTTCCCCGTTGTAGCATACGTTACATATCCTTGTTCGAATCTTGCAGCGACTCCGTCAATCGTGCCTTCGAAGGTGTAGTACACGACAATTTGATTCTTATCAGTCCAATCCCAAGTAATGGTCGCATAAGACTTAGTAGAAACTTTACGCCAAGCAGCAACCCAATCGCCATTGAACTTGTTTACGGAATCATCGCCGCTCGTTACCCAAGCGCCATCCTTATCGACCTCAAACATACCCTTCCAATGTCTATCAACACGGAGGTCAGCGTTGCTATTCGGAATGTTGCCCGTATCTACGCAGTCTACGGTCATGCCGTTGATCCAGTTGTCTGCACGGTAGTTGATCTGTTTCGTCAAATAACCGAGAACGGAATTCCAAGCATTTGCGCCTGTACTCGTATGATCGCCGCCTACAACAACCTTCATGCCGGGCTTGAGCGTCATCGTCCAAAGCGGGGAGTCGCCGGTGTAACCCGTCGAGTTATTGGTCTTACCGAATTCCATAAGGCCATATACATGGGCTTCGTTGTAGTAGTAGATGTTACCGGTCGTAATGGTCGTCTTGGTGGCGGTGGCCGTCGTCACGGTTTCAGCCGTGCCGTAGCTTACTCTGATATCATCTACCCAGAACGGGTTGCCGACAAACTGAACGGTCGTGTTCGGGCTTACAAGCAACTTATCATTTTGCTTAATGGTGACGGTGTTGGTAACGACATAGGTCTCTTTCGACTTGTTCACGATCTTCTGGATGATGGTGTAGGTATCGCCAACGCGGAAGATGGTGAGAGTGTAGTCGCCTTCCCACTTGCCGGCCGCAGTAGCCTTTTCGCCCTGTTCGAACTCGGCAGCGAAAGCATCCGCAGCAATTGCCGTACCATTCTTGGTAGCCGTCATGGTGTTGGAACCATTCTTGCCGTTGTCGAAAGGCTCTTTCTTGCCGTCTGCGGCAGCGTCTGCCCACTTGCCGCCCCAAGGATTGTTGGCAGCGAAGTTGAGGTCGTAGTAACGATCCGCACCGTTGATGAGCTCGATAACGACGTCTTGGTGCCAATCCTTATCGCGGGTGTTCTTGAAGGTGTATTGCACGATGAAGTCACCGCGGAATACATGCGTACCGACAGCCGAACCACCTTCGCCCTGTTCCCACCAAACATCGCTGTAGTCGGTGTTGGCAACTCTCGTCTTGGCGGGCGTCTCGATGAGGGTGCGGGTTACGCCGCTTTCGGTGAATACGCGCTTGATGGAAGGGCAGTTGTTGCACTTGTAGGTGCCGTCTGCCTCTGCCGTCGTCTTCCATTCGTGCTGTTTCAGTTCGGTGAGACCTACGATATCCCAATACACAACCTTGCTATCCTTCGTATACGTCGTGTACATGATTGCGGAATCGACGCAAGTCTCTTGACCAAGTCTGTCTGCACCGACAGTGCCTACCTTAGCGCCTTCGAGTTTGCTTACGGCGCCCTCTGCGTTCACAGTCATGATGTCGCCGGTGCCGTTTACTCTGAAGCAGTAAGCGGTGCCCTTCGCATAACCGAGCTGAGTGACATCGACGGCAACGACGAGAGCATAGCCGTAGTCGGTATCCTTTACGTTGTCCACCGTGCCGAACGGGAAGAGCGTAACACCTGCAAGGTTTGCGGGAAGGGAAGTGTTGGTAAGCGTAGCAACGCCGTTTGCAACTGCGAAGGAGAGATCCTGCTCCTGCAGGTAATCGTATGTCTGATACTCATCTGCAAGGTTTGCAATGCCTGCGCCGTTGTTGATGGTGACGCTCATGTTGCCCCTGATGTTGCCGGACTGCAAATCGGGCGTAGCGCCGGTGTAAAGGAGGTAGACCTGCATACCGGAAGCTGTTGCATATACAGTGTTGGGCGCAAGGAGCGCGGGATAGATGGTATCACGTGCAGCATATACGAACTCTGAATTCTCATCGGCACGCGTATCGAAGTGTGCAACATAGGACTTCGGAGCAGCGACATCGGGCGTGACGACATAGTGCACGGTAAGCTCGCCTGCCTTGATATCGGCATTGCTGATACCTGCAAGGATGCCGGTACCGAGTTCACGGACGGCATAATTGGTATCGGAGCCGTAAATCGTCTTGAACTGTGCGTATTCGCCCGCAGCATCCGTGATGGCGTTGCCCTGCGTTGCGAGGTTACCGATACCTCTGACTCTGCCGGGGGCCGAGAAGAAGTAGTTGAGGGCCCTTGCGGCATTGCCGAGACCGATGCGGTAGTTCGCAGCATTGGCCGAGGTAATCTGCGTGGTGCCAAACTTGTAGGTAATCGCTACATGGCCTTCAGTCGTGAGGGAAAGCGTATTCGTCGTGACGGACGAAGTTGCATTGAGCGCCTCAATAAGGAGCGCCGGCGTCTTCCCGGAATCGGTGAGGTTGACGAGGATATCCGTATCCTGCACGCCCTTGATGGTAACCGTCTTTACAGTGGAATCCACTGCGAGGACGACATCGACTGCATGCTTGCCGCCGAATGCGCGGACTGCTACATAGCCTTCGGTTCCCGTAACGGAAGGGGTTTTCGCCGCGAAGTCGTCTACGCCATCCTGATAGATGGAGAACGCAATGTAGTGGTTCTTCGTGGTGTTACCGAGCAACTTCCTCTGCTCTTGGCTCGTAATGGTTGCAGCATAGCCGCTCACATTGAGCTGAGGAAGCACGCCCGTGCCCTGCGTGAAGGTGATCGCATTGAGGCCGCTTTCGGGGAATACTGTAGGAGCATTGGGAGTGTCACCGGTCTTGCCGTTGTCCTTGCTTACCGTGTTCGCATTCGCATCGTTGACGGCGTTCGCCTTAACGCTGACGCCGAGGGTCGTAGGAGCATAGTACTTGACGTCGCTCGTCTCACCGATGGTGAGCTTGACGCGGTAGTACTTGAAGTTGCTCTGGAGCTTGTTATACTTGAGGTTGACCCACTTGGGTTCATCGAGCGCTTTCGCAACCGCTTCATTGGCAACTTCCTCGGCAGTGCCGTAGAAGTCATAATCGGAGACAGCTTGCGCCGTGTTGCCTTCCTGCTTATAGTCTGCCTTGACGGTGAGCGCCTTGAAATCGAACATTTCGTTCGCAACGTAGGCAAGTTTGCCGCCTGCGGTAGCCGTAACGGAGTTGATGTTCTTGAGGGACTTCATCTCAATGACGGTCGCCTTCGTGATTTCCATCTTGAAGAACTCTGCGTGGAAAATCGTCTGGACAGCGTGGATGCTATCGGGGATCTTGATGCGCGCGATGTAGCTACGGCCGATCGTGTAGTTCATGAAGGTGATCTCAACGATGCGGGCTTCGTGCTCGCTTTCGTCCTTGATCGTCGTGAAGCGCCAGGAGAGCTCGAGATCCTGCTCGGTGACATAATCGGCAGTCAAGGAAGTGGTGCCTTCATAGTAGAAGTCCCAATCCTTCCATGCGGAGTAATCCGTCATGTCGCTAAGGGCAGGGCAAGCGCCGTTGGTTCCGGGGCCGGTGAGGCAGCCGCCGGTGCCGACGCCGTCATAGAGGAGCCAACCATCGTTACGGATGACGCCACCCGTACCGCCGTTGCCGAGTTCGGGAACGGCTACGCCGAGGATCGGGATGTACCAGGTGTTCGCTTCGCTCGTAACAATACCCTTGCCGCGGATGGAGATCGTCATGCCCTCTTCGAGGCGGCCGACGGTCGCGGTGGCGACATTGGTGCTTGCGCCATTGAGCGTAACTGCAGGGAATGGAGCAATACGAGGGCACTTCGTGTTTTCTTCGGCCTTTACGATATCCTTCGAATCCCAATAACCGCCGACTTCAACGGTCGTCTTGAAGCCTTCAATGATGGTGCGGCGAGCGCCATCCTTGGAGCATTCTTCAAAGTCGATCTTGTTCCCGTTGACGGTTTCCGATTTCTGAGTCCAAACGTGGTCGATCACGACTGCGCCCGTACCCGTAAGGAAATCGGGGTTGTTTTCCTTAGGCTGAATCGTCACGCTGTAGGTGCCGACGGTTCCGAATTTGATGGCGGCAACGTCGTCGTCGTCGAGCGTGAACTGTTCGCCCACTTTCGTGAGGTCTTCCGTCGTGCCATCTTTGTAAGTGACTTTCACCGTGAACCCGGACTTGTCCCAGCCGTCCTTCGTTACATTCTCATCGATCGTAGGCGAAGCCGTGACTGCGACAGCCGTGATGACTTTGTCTCCACTCGTAGTATTGTCGTCGGTCTCCTTGCAGGCAACAAGCCCGAGGGACAACAGCACGGCAAGCAAAGCACTGAGCACGATTATCAGTCTCTTCTTCATGTCTTTTTATCCTCCCCATACTATAATTTTTGTATCGGCCCGACGCGCCGCCCCTTGCAAACGTTCGGGACCCTGCGCGTGTGACTTCAAATTCTCCGTCAAAATAAAAAGCATTCGTGTACCATTCAAAACGCCCGTGCCGCAAAGCACAAAAAGCGCGCATGAAAAATACACGAATACCTTATACCATGACTTCCCCCCTGAACGTCATAACCGTACTGCAATCATGATAGCACACCCGCAAGGGTTTGTCAATGCAATTTGAAAATTTTTTTGTGAAAATTCTTCTTTTTTCCCCTCTCCTTTTTGAAAGCTGTGGGCTTGATACGTCCCTTTGGTACGTTTTGGCTTGAGATTTCTCAAGATCCAACCCCCGCCTCCCTGCCCTTCCACTCACCCCCCTTCGGGGGGTTCGGGATGAGGAGGGGGGTGTCACCCCGAGCTTGCCGAGGGGTCTCGGCTCCCCCTTGAGGGGGAGCTGTCACCGATAGGTGACTGAGGGGGTGGTTCCAATTGGGATTCACCCCTTCCGCCCCTACGGGGCACCCACCCCTCAAGGGGTGGGCAAGGATGAGATTTCTCGACTCCGCGGCTTCGCCGCTCCGCTACTCGCGCTACGCGCTCGTGCCGCCGCAATGGTTGCAGAATCAAAAGCGGCGTTCGAAATGACAAGGCCCACACCCTCATTCCGAGGCCCCGAAGGGGCCGAGAGAACGGTCCGCTCAGCTCCTACGGAGCTTCGGGATGAGGAGGGTCCCCTCGCTACGCTCGGGATGAGGAGATGTGGTTACAGCCGTAAAAATTCCAAGAGGGCGGGGAAGGGATGGTCGGCGTGATAGGAGGCGTAGCCGCGAAGAAGCCGCAGGGCTCGCCTGTAACCGTCCTCCGTCCCTCCGCTCTCCTTACGCGTGTGCGCGCGTATCACATCATATGTACTAAGGCTGGCGCGGTATACGCTCGAGGCGTTCTCCGAGGCCTTGGCGCAGGCGGGGCATAGGAATGCCCCTGCGGACATATCGAAGTATAGATTCCCATCGATCTCCCCTCCGCACCCCGCACAGCCTGCCGCGGAGACGGGATAGCCCGCAAACGTCAACGCCGTCAACATGAAATTTAAGAGCGTGGGAAGGGTCTCCCCCCGTTCCAACCCCCCGAGCGCATGCACCGCCGCCACGAGCAGGGGGCCCGAGGGGAGGCCTCCGCCCGAAAACACGTCTGCCACCTCCACCACGGCCGCGGCGGCGTAGTAGGTGGAGAGCTCCGTTCTGAGGCCGTAAAACCCATCGTGGAGGGTGGCTTCGGTTACCGTCATGCGGCCGTTCCGCTCTGCAAAGACGTATTCCGCAAAACAAAAAGGCTGGGATGCAAACCGAAGTTTGGCACCCGCCTTGCGTACCCCCTTCATCGCCGCGCTCACCTTGCCGCGCTCGGCGGTGAGGAGGGTCACCATTCTATCGTTTTCGCCATAGTCCGCTGCCCGAAGCAGCAGACCATCCGCCTTCCATTCCATAGTGTTCCTTTGGGTTACGGCTATTTCAGCTTCTTATAGAGCATGTAGTAGCTGAAGTTGCCCGTCTTTTCAAAGAGTTCCCACGCAATCTCGCCCGCGTCCTTCTGCTTTTCCTTCATAACCGCAGTATGCGCCGCTTGCGTAAACCTATTCTTCCGAATAGCCGAACTCCTTCATGAGGGCGGTGCGGTCCCGCCAGTCCTCCCGCACTTTCACGAATACGGTGAGGTATACCTTGGCGCCCAAGAACTTTTCCATGTCCTTGCGGGCGAAGGAGGCGGTCTCCTTGATGGCACTGCCCTGCTTCCCGATGAGAATTGCCTTGTGGTTCTTCTTTTCACACACGATGTCGAGACTGATTTCATAGGCGCCGTTTTCGTGCTTCTCGAAGGTGTTTACGAGGATGGCGACGCCGTGCGGAATTTCCTTCTCGTATTTGAGAAGAATTTTCTCCCGCATGAGCTCCGCTACCATGAATTTTTCGCTGCGGTCCGAGACGACGTCCTCGGGGAAGAGGGGCTCTCCTTCGGGGAGGAGGGAGACGATCGCTTCCTCCAACTTTTTCAAATTTTTGCCCTTCCTCGCGGACACGGGGTACACGTCCGACGCGACGCCCCATTCAAACAGCGCCTTCGCGGCCTCGGGGATCTTCTCCTTCGGCATGATATCCGTCTTGGTGAACGCGACGAGCATGGGTACATGCAGGGCCTCGTATTTCTTGATGAGCTCGGCATCCTCTTCGCGGACGCCCTCGTGGCCGTCGAGCACGAACAGGATGGCGTCTACCTCCTTGGAGGCCGTCTCCGTCGTGCGCATCATGAGCTCGGTGAGGGCGTTGTTATACTTGAAGAGGCCGGGCGTATCCACGAAGGCGATTTGGTACTCCTCCCGCGTGAGAATGCCCATGATACGATCCCGCGTGGTCTGCGGCTTGGGGGAGACGATGGCGATCTTCTCCCCGACGAGCACGTTTACAAGGGTGCTCTTCCCTGCATTTGCCTTGCCGATGACGGCTACCGTTCCGCTTCTCACGCCTACCTCCCGAGCCCGATGCGGGCCATGATCTCTTCTTCCTTTTGCCGCATGACGGCACGCTCCTCTTCCGTCTCGTGGTCGTACCCCAAACAGTGCAGGGCGCCGTGGACGGCGAGGTAGAACTCCTCCCGCTCGACGGAGTGGCCGTATTCCGCGGCCTGCTCCTCCGCCCGCTTGGTGCAAATGAGGACGCTCCCGAGGTACATCCGCGCCCCCTCCTCCACCTGCTCCACGCACTCGCGATGCTCGGCGGAGCAGATGGGCTCTCCGGGGGTAAGTTCTGCCGCGGGAAAGCTCAGAACATCGGTGACGCGGTCTACCCCCCGCTCCCGTGCATTGAGGGTGCGGATCTCCTCTTCGGAGACGAAGATGAGCTCCAAGACGAGGGGCATGTCCGAGATGAAGGCTTCGGAAATCGGCTCTTCGAGGATGCGGAAGCGCTCATCCTCACAGTCAAGAATGAGATCCATCTTCGGGTTCCTCCTCTGCCGTACGCACGACCTCCCGATCGCGGTTGAACTGGATGGCGGGGTACTCCACGCGGTGGTGGTGTACGCCCGAGAGGGCATCCACGAGGGTCTGTTTAATGACGGTGAGCTGCTTCATCGTGATATCGCACTCCTCGAACTGCCCGAGGTCCATGCGCTCTTCGATGATGGCGCGGCATACCTTTTCCACGCTCTCGGGAGAACGGTCCTGCGTGGCGCGGGTGGCGGCCTCGGCGGCATCGGCGATCATGATGATCGCAGCTATTTTCGTATGCGGGATGGGCCCGAGGTAGGAGAAATCCTTGAGGTCGGCATCGCCCGAATAGCGCATCGCCTTATCGTAGAAATATTTGATGGGAAGGGTGCCGTGGTGCTCAAGGGCGACATCGGCAACCGCCTTCGGGAGGTGATTCGCGATGAGCAGTTCGTAGCCGTCCCTCGTGTGCGAACGGATGATATCTGCCGAGAGTTCGGGGGTAATTTCATTGTGCAGGTTGTAATCCCCCTGGTTCTCGGTGAAGCATTCGGGCTGCTTGAGCTTGCCGACGTCGTGGTAGTAAGCACACGTTCTCGCGAGCTCTGCGTTCTCCCCGATGGCGACGGCGCAGGTCTCTGCGAGCTGCGCGACGATGAGGGAGTGGTTGAAGGTGCCGGGCGCCTCCTCCTGAAGCCGCTTTAAGAGCGGAGCATTGGTGCTCGTGAGCTCCCGAAGGCGGAAGCCCGTCAAGAGGTTGAATGCCCGCTCGAAGGGCGGGAGCAGGGCGAGCGCCAAGACGACGGCGACGATGCTTCCCATGATGCGATACCCCGCCGCGGCGATGTATTTGATCCAATTCAGGTCTGCCGTGAGGGCGGGAATGTTGAAGAGGAGGACAATGACGACGATGGGAATGGACAAAAAGACGCCCGCAAGGAGCAAGCCTCCCCTCGTCCTCACGTTGTCTACGAGGAAGATGGATACGGTGCCGCTGATGAATCCGAGCAGAAGGGACGTATAGATCTCTTCGCTGATCTCGGCGGCCACGAAGGTGTTCGTAAAGAGGTCTATGACGAACATCAGAAAGACGAAGATGAAGTTGAGGAAGAGGGCCTGCCTGCGCCCGAGCAGGAAGAGGGCGAGAATGGCGAAGAGGGCAAACGGCCTGCTATCCATATTGACGTACTTGCCGAACAAGAAGCAAATGACGGCACATACGGTGAGGAGCGTAAACACGAGGAAGGGATCCTTCGGGTTCTCGAGGAAGGTGCGGTCGTCGAAGTAGTAGTAGAAATAGACGACGCCGAACAGGAAGAATACGCTCACGAGAAGGGAGAGAATTTGAGAGAAGTTATGGGTGATGAAGGTTGTCCAATGCGAAAAATCGTTGAGGACGATCATGAGGAAAATCACGAGCATCATCAGAAGGTAGCTTCCGATGAATACGAGTGCACTGCCGAGATACCGCTTTCCGGAATTTTGCGCTTTCATTTCTTGTCTCCTCCCTTTCGCCCCTCCTCTTTTTCATAGGCACGGACAATTTTCGTTACGAGCGGATGCCGCACCACGTCCCTTTCGGAGAGGCGGCAGACGGCGATGTCCTCCACCCCCTCGAGAATGCGCACGGCCTGGCGGAGCCCGCTCGTCTTTCCCGCGGGCAAGTCCGTCTGGGTGAGGTCTCCCGTCACCACCATCTTGCTCCCCTCCCCGAGACGGGTGAGGAACATCTTCATCTGTTCGCGGGTGGCGTTCTGGGCCTCATCCAAAATGACGAATGCGCCCGAGAGCGTCCTTCCCCGCATATAGGCGAGGGGCGCAACTTCAATGACGCCCTTCTCCATGAGCTTTTGGTAGGTCTCGGGGCCGAAGAGCTCCTGCAGGGCATCGTACAGCGGGCGGAGGTAGGGGTCTACCTTGGTCTGCAGGTCCCCGGGAAGGAAGCCGAGCTTCTCCCCCGCCTCGACGGCAGGGCGGGTCAAAATGATCTTCTCCACCTGCTTACCCTTGTAGGCGGCGACGGCGAGGCAGACGGCAAGGTAGGTCTTTCCCGTGCCCGCGGGGCCGATGCCGAAGGTTACGGTATGCTCCCGCACCGCCGAGACGTAGTGCTTCTGCCCGACCGTCTTGCACTTGACGGGCTTGCCCCGCGAAGTGATGGCGACGACGTCGTGCATGATGCCTTCGATCTCGGAGGCATGTCCCTCCCGCGCAAGTTCGATGCAGTACAAAAGGCGGGTCTTATCGATGGTCTCACCCGCTTCCACGGTGGCGAGCAGGCTCTCGATGACGGCCGCCCCCACCCGTTCATTCTCTGCTTCCCCCTCAAAGACGATGCGCGTACCCTCTACGCGGGCCATCAGCCCGAGTTCCCGCGTCACCGTATCGAGGTTTTCATCAAAGACGCCGAGGACGGCTCCGAGCCTGTCCAGCGCCCCCGTATCTACCGTAACCGCCAAATTTCCTCCTCAGTCGAGGTTGAGCGAGGCGGCAACGTGTGCCACGCCCTCGATCTTCCAACCCGACTCCGTTTTTTGGGTATGTATTTCGGTGAGGTCCCCGAAGTCGAACTGCGCCATGCCGAGCGCCTCTTCCTCCGTTTCCCCCTGATATTCCCGTGCTACGGGAAAGCTTACCGCAAGGCGGGCAATGACGACGCCGCCCTCCGCCGCAACCACGGCTTCCCCTTCCCTTACTTGCTCCCCCACCGCATGCAGGGGGGTCCCCTTTACGATGAAGAGCGCTTCGAGCCTCCCGCTCGCGGGGGCGATGAGGTCTATCCCCGCAAGAGGGGCGATATCTCCCACGCACCGCACCGTAACCGTGAGTACGCCGCCCCGCCCCGCCACCGTGCAGAATTCCACACGGGGAAGGGAGAGGACGCGGGCTACGATGTGCCCCGTCTCCTTCGGGAGGGGAGAAAGCGGGGTGACGCCCTCCTCCGAAAGGATCTGCCGCACTTCGCGCTCGTAGTATGCCCCGCTCCCCACCACTTCGCAGGTGAGCACACGGCTCTCCAAAAAGAGGGTGCCCGCAAGGAAGAGGATACATCCCACGATGAGCCCCATCCCCCTGAGGGCGGCGCGGCGCAGCTTTTCGAGCCCGTAGTAACGGACGTTTTTTATATTATAACACGAACCCTGTAAAATTGCAAAACTTTTTTTGGAATCTTTTGCACGGATACGGATATCCACCGCGTTTTTTTGCAATTTGCGGGCGGAGACCTCGATCCCCTCCCGTGCAAGTTTTTGGATGGCACGGTCCGCACTCAGGCTCTCCACCGTAAACCCGACTTCCGCCCTCATGGCCTTCCCTCCGTGCGCTTCACGCTCTCGATGGCGCCGAGGAGCACGAGATCGCCCGCGGCATACTTCTTCACGGAGAGCTCTCGCCCCTCCACGGTAAGCCCCGAGGCTTTCCCCTGTAAGACGATTTTCTCCCGTGAAAATTCACAGAGACGGCGTACATTCTGGAAGTACCCGCCCTTCCCGTCCGAGACGGCGTATTGGATATGGGCGGGATCGCCCTCTGCCCCGAGCGCCCGCATGATCTCCGAAACCAACCTCATTTCCATTATTGTATGCACTCTTCCCCCTCAGAATGCGTACCCCCTTTGTTCTCAAGGAACACTTGACAATTTCACCCTTTCATAGTAAAATTGATGTGATCCCTCTCAGAAAAGGAAATTGCACGATGGATTTTTTAGGCGGCCTTGCGGAAAACATCATAGCGGGAATTGCCTCCGCTCCGATCATCGCACTGCTCTCTTTTTTGGTATACAGAATTCTCCGTGAAGTGTTTCGGGGGAAGTTTTACGGGGCGCTGTTCTCCGCCTTGGGCACCAATGACCCCAAGGACCGGGAGCGCTACCGTCTCAAGCACTACGTGAAGCACACCTTCGTCTTGGAGAATTCGGAGACGGGTGACGCGGTCTTTTCGTACAAACAATTCCTCAAAAGGGCAAAGAATACCAAGTTCGTCGTCATATTGGGCAGTGCGGGCATGGGGAAATCCAAGCTCATGCAGAAGTTGGCGCTCCAGTTGCGCACACGGCAGAGGGGCACGGGCGGGGATAGCCTTCAGGATTACGGCATCCTCTTCTACAGGCTCAAAGGGGATGGCTCGGTGGAGCACATCGTCTCCCGCATTGCGGAGGACGTGAAGCCCTCTCAGGGTAGCTACACCCTTTTCCTCGATGGGGTGGATGAGATGTCCTGCCTGCATGACGGGAACGGGGATGAACTTCTGCGCGACCTCATCCGCGCTCTGCAGGGGCAAGTTGCGGGCCGCTGTAAGACGGTATTCATCTCCCTGCGCCCCGAAATTTTGGGGAAGGGATATTCCTTCTACAAGGGCATCCACGATGCGGAGATCGCCGTATTCAAGCTTCGGAATTTCGAAGAAGGGCAAATTTTGGCGATGTACAGGAGCGAAGCCCGTAACCGCACTTCCCAAAAGAGAGGCGGGGCCTCGGGCAAGGTACGCAGGGAAAACATCAAAAAATTAAAAACGGTGGTGAAGGAAAACCCCGAGAGCGTGTTCTCCTACCCCCTCATCCTGACATGGGCAGACGAAATTCTATCCAACCATACCGCTGCCGAACTCCGTGATATCTCATGGTACGATGCCCTCGGGGAGGTCGTGGATAAGGAACTCAAGCGGGAGTTCAGCCTCTACTGTAGCATCAACAACTTGGAGTATTCGGATGAACTCCGTGCCCGATTCCTCTCTGACGGGAAGGCTTTCCTCAAGGAACTTGCCCTCACCATGGCCTGCAGGGATACGCTTCAGGTCACAAAATCGGAAGCCCTGAATGGGGAAGTTGCGAAGCGGTTGGAGGAGAAGTACGGCAAGACGACGCTCATCGCCCGCCACCTGCTTCGGTATATCGATTGGTCGGAAAAGGGACAGGGCGAGATCTACTATGAATTTTTGCACAACACCATCTATTGGCGTATCCTTGCCGAGGCCCTGCTCGATCGGGCTACGCCGCAGGCGCTCCGTGCCAAAATCATTCTAAAGGAAGCGGAAAACAACTTCTCCACCCCGCTCATCCGTGATTGCAGGCAGGGGCTGTGGTCAATCTATAAGGAGCAAGGCTTTGCATGCAGGGGGGCGGACGGGTATGCCGCCGCCATCCGTGCAGGGTCTATCGTATGCAAAACGGAAGAGGGCGGAGTGCCGCCCGAGGTCGCACTCTCCTGCTTCTATGGGTTGAAAGAGGTCAATTTCGACGGTTGGATACGGTTTGATTTTGTAAAAATACGGGAATTTGTGCGGGAAGGAAAGCTCAACCTCTCCTGTATCAATACAAAAAATCTCCGCTTTTTGGAGCGGTTCGGCCCCCAAAGTTTCAGAATTCTCGATTGTTCACTCTCCGATGTGACGGAAGCTGCCGTGCCCGATTACGTGGAAGAGGTGCATTTTAGAAAGTGTTCTTCGCTGAGAAGCGTCACCTTTCCAAACGATAGTTGCCTTTCAAAAATCGGGGAGCGGGCATTTGAAGGCTGCACTTCCCTTACCGATTTAACGATTCCAAACAAGGTAAAGAGCATCGGAGGGTACGCATTCTATGAATGCACTTCCCTTGCCTATGTCAAACTATCTGATGGGCTGAGCGATATGGGCGAGGCCGCTTTTGCGAAATGTACTTCCCTCAAAAAGATTACGGTACCGAACAGCGTATTGCACATCGGGCGCTATGGTTTTGCAAAATGCACTTCCCTTGCCGAGGTTGAACTCTCAAATCAACTAACAGACCTCGGGGAATCCGTCTTTCAGGAATGCTCCTCCCTCAAACGAATCGGGGGCTGTGACGGCATAACGAGCCTCGGGCCATTTGCGCTTGCGGAATGCACTTCCCTCACCGAAATCGCGCTCTCAAAACAGCTCCATACGATAGAACAGCGTGCCTTTTGGAAATGCACTTCCCTCAAGAGCATTGCGATCCCAAAGAGCGTAAAGAAGATAATGAGCGGGGCTTTCTCCGAATGCACCTCGATGGAGCATGTGGAATATGCAGGGACAACGGAAGATTGGAGTAAAATTGAAATCGGAGAAAACTCCTTCCTCGATACGAAAGTCTCTGAGATCCTCTGCAAGGACGGAACCGTAAAAATCAACTGAAAAATCAAAAAATCCCAAAAAATAAAATTCTCCCCCCCTCAGAATGCGTATCGTTCTCTCACCCCCCTTCGGGGGGTTCGGAATGAGGGTGTGGTGTGTCATTTCGAACGCCGCTTCTGATTCTGCCACCACTGCGGCGGCACGAGCGCGTAGCGCGAGTAGCGGAGCGTAGCGGAGTCGAGAAATCTCAGGATGAGGGCGAGGGGCAAAAGGAAAACGGAGGCGAAGGGGCCTCCGTTTTTGATGGAATTTTATGGCTGTTTACCGCGGGTAGCCGAGCACGGTGCCATCCTCTTTGGTGACGGTGAACATCCCCGAAGCGCGCTTGATCGTGACGGTGCCGTATCCCTCCACCGCCATCGAACAGGTAAACGCCGCCTGTGTGGAATCGGTTACGGTAATATCCTCAGATGCGATCGTATACTCCGTCCCATCGATCGTGAGAACCAACCGGCCGGGCTCGAATTTGATGGAGAGGCTGCCATCGGAAGAGGTATACGTCTTCCCGATGAAGTATTCGGGGAAGATGCTATCGGCGATCTCCTGCGAGATGAAGGTGATCGTAATCTCCGTGTTGCCCGAAATATAGAAGGTGTAGCTGTTCCCATCCATATCTTCGGTGACAGTCTTGTTCCTCACTTTAAGGGATTTGAATACATACCCCTCGTTGGGCGTGATGGTGATGGTGATCTTTTCATAGGCGCCGTAGGTCGTGCCCCCTTGCGCGGGCCGGGTAATGACGTACGTCCCCTCATCCGTATTGCAGGTAACGGTGATGGTATACGCCTCTTCCCCCGTAACGACTTTGAGCGTATTCTCATTGGTATAATCGGTGATGAAGAGCTCGGTTGCCGAAATACGGAGGAGCTGCCACGTCTTCTTGCCGACTTTGAAGCTGTAGCCCGTCATGCCGTCTCCGTAGGGGTACACATGGCAGAGCGTCCCGTCGAAGGTGAAGGAGCCGTCCGCGCCGATATCGACGCTGTGCGCCCCGTTCGTGTAATGCGTCCCCGCATATTCCGTGAATTTGGCCTCTTCGAGCGGTTCGACTTTGGTATAGACGATAGGTTTAGCGTCCTCATCGTCTACATACGTCAACGTGAGCGTCACCTCCTCCGCATCCCAGGCGAGCGTATACTCCGTGCCGCCCGCACTCAGGCGATACGTCTTGGTGAGCTCGTTATATGAGTGCACCACCGCCTTGTCTCCCGAAATGGTGAGGCCGTCCTCCCCGATGTGGATGGGAGAATTTGCGGGGCCCGCATCCCAATCTCCCCAAAGGTCCTCAGGGAAGTCGCCCGAATAGTTGACCCCCTCCTTCATGCAGGTCTGTTTGGTTGTGGTTTTATCGGGCAGGGTTATGATGAGCACGAGCAGGTATTTATCGGCCCCCGCATTCTCGAGGGTGAAGGTATAGCGGTAGACGTCGCTCCCCTCCATCCGCGTGAAGGCATAGCCCGTGCCCGAGCGGGTGGGCGTATAGGGAACGTCGTTGAAGGTAAAAGAATTGGCTTCAATGACGATGACATCGGGAAGGGTGCCCGAGCTCACGGCAGAAGTCCATGTGCCGATATAGGCATCGCCGAAGAGGTCTGCCGCGAAGGAGACCTCCACGGTGTGGTCGCCGCTTACGGTGAGGGTGTAAACATTCCCTTCGAGGGAAGCAGTCACATCCTGCCCGTCTACCTTCACCTGCCCGACATGGTACCCATGTGCGGGGGTAAGGGTGAGGGTTACCTCATCCCCGATGTGGTAGGGGGCCGCGGGAGAGAGTTCGTAACTCCCGCCGCTCCCGCATTGGACGAGGATATCCTTTGCCATCTTGTCCTCGGGGAGATAGTAGCGGATGAGGATATTCGTGTTGCCCTCTGCGGTGAAGGAATAGGCGTTCCCCTCGAGTGCCCCCTTCCGATCGGTACCGTTCACCGTAAACGTCTCCACCTCGTAGTTCTCATTGGGCTTTAAGGTGAGGGTGACGGAGGTGCCCGCGCTGTATACGCCGCCCGCGGGCGAGAGCTCGTAACTTCCCCCGCTTCCGCAGGTTACGGTGACGTTGACGAGCGCCGCAAAGGTGACGGAAATTTCCGCATCTTCGGTGACGTGGAAGGTGTACGAATTGTTTTCAATGTCCACAGCCGTCCCGTTCACCGTTACGGTATCCACTTCGTAGCCCGCATTGGGGGCAAGGGTGAGGGTTACCTCATCGTTCTTGCGGTAGAAGAGCTTTTCGGGCGAGAGTGAATAGTTGCCGTTGGCGCCGCAGTCTACCGAGACGGTATACAGCTTATCAAGGGTAATGACGAAAGCCGTGTTCTCATTCACCTCGAAGGTATATTTCCCGTTGGTGAGCGAGACCGTTTCCCCGTTCTTGGTGACGGAGGAGAGGGTGTAACCCGTTTGCACGGTGACGGTGAGCGTCACTTCCGTGCCCTTCTCTACGGGGCTCTCCTGCGAGAGGCGGTAAGAGGCGCCCGTGCCGCACTCCACCGTAACCGTGTAACTCGCGGGCGTATCGTCCTTTGGATCGTCGTCCGATGGGGTCGTCTGCGTTTGGGGCGGGTCAGCGGGCGGGGTCTTTTCGCAAGCCGCAAACCCAAACAGCATACACGCCGCGCACAGCGCAATGAATAAGGATAATAATTTCTTCATACAGTTCTCCTTTTTTGATGTTATGGATACTTCCTATTTTCTCATCCCATTCTCTCGCCCTCGCTACGCTCGGGCTCGGAATGAGGGTGTGGATTGTCATTTCGACCGAAATGAGCGTAGCGAATGAAGTGGAGAAATCTCATTTCTGAATTGTCATACTGAACGGAGCGTTAGCGGAGTTGAAGTATCACATTATTATAATGCGGTGATGTTTCGACTGCGCTCAACATGACAATTTAGAGACACCCCCTCAGTCACCTTCGCTGACAGCTCCCCCTCAAGGGAGAGCCGAGATTTCTCGGCAAGCTACTCGCGCTACGCGCTCGTGCCGCCGCAATGGTTGCAGAATCAGAAGCGGCGTTCGAAATGACAAGGCGGGGGAAACGAAAGCCCCTTTCCCCAAACACGGGGAAAGGGGTCGGTGTTCTCTCAATCATCACGAGGCGAGTTCGATTTTTACAAT
>CANQMQ010000001.1 GCA_947625025.1 uncultured Clostridia bacterium | reverse complement strand
CGCATCCTTGGTAAGGATGAGGTCGGCGGTCCGAGTCCGCTCATCAGCTCCAAAAGAAAGCTCCCTCTATGGGAGTTTTCTTTTTTCATAATTTATTACAACTGAGAGGCTACGATACGAAATACGTCACTGTAATGAAGAATTTCGGTGACGTATTGTTATAGAATTTTTCATGTTAATCGTCGATTTGCGTCAATTGTCCGTTTGCACACTCTGCTTTATAGAGCTCATAGAGATAGGCGGCGCTCTCGCGGTAAAGCCCCGTTTCTGCGTCCGTCAGTTTGGAGAACGTTGCCGAACGGTAGAAACGGTCGATGGCCTCATCGTACTCGATCCCACGATCCTCGGCGATGTAGGAGACGACGTCCTGAATGTTGAGTTCTGTCAAAAAACCGATGTCCGTTACCGTATCCATTCCGCACCTACCTTTTTAAGAAGCGCAACCGCCGCTTCCGTGTGGAAAGAGTATTGCTCGGTCGGGGAAACGTATTTCATTTCACGCAGGAGGATCTCTTCATCGATAAACCCGTGGTGATAGCGCTGGATGAGCGTCGTCAAGGTATCGTTGGCGACGGGGCCGTACACAATATCGTACTTATTGTCCCGATTGGAGAGCGGGGAAGCGTGAACATCGAACTCGCGGTTACGGTTGTTGATGATGAATACCGCCCATTCCTTTGTGGGCTTTTCAAAGCGCTTGATGTGAAGGGATGGAAGCGAGAGGAGATTCTCGGGAGCTTCAAACGAGAGGACGCACGGCTTCCCGCCGAAAATACGGCTCTTCCGCTTCGCCATTTGCACGGCTTGCTCGTAGAGGGTCGTTAAATAAAATCCCGTTCCAAAATCCTTATAGGGTTCCGCGCGGGTGAGGTCGATTTTCTCAAAATCGACGTTTGTGCCGTGGTAGAGGATCATGCCACATGCCCTCCGTTGCGCTTGCAGAGGATGGTGAGGTCGTCTACCGCGTCGTCGATGGAGAGGAGGTGCTCGGCTTCATAGCAATCCTTCAGGAAGGAGATGCCGCCGAATTCCTTGAGGTAGAGGTAGCCGTCCCGAAGGCAAAGTGCATGGCGGGCGGAAAACGCACCGATGCACATGACGGTGTAATTGATTCGGTTTTTGATCTCTTGGCTCATACGCACCCCTATAGTTTTACGGTTCTATTATACACCGTAATCAGAAAAATTTCAACGATTTTTATAAAAAACTAAGATTTTTGTACAATATCGAGAGGAGAATGCGCAAGGCGGAACGCCGTTTACCGTATCATATCCCTTAGAGAGTAGAGGGCGGGGGGCATGGAAATGATTTTGTGGGCGGCGGCGAGGGCGCCGCGGGCAAAGATAGAGCGGCTCTCTGCAGTGTGGGTGAGGGTGAGCATTTCCCCCTCTCCCAAAAAGCGCACTTCATGGATGCCTACAACGCTCCCGCCCCGTACGCTGTGGATGCCGACATCCTGCCGTTCACGCAGTTTGTTGGTACCATGTCTGAGGTAGACGGCCTCACTTTCACGGCTCCGTGCAATGGCGGCATAGAGCTGAAGGGCAGTCCCCGAGGGGGCATCCCGCTTATTCCTGTGGTGCGTTTCTATGACCTCGGCGTCGTAATCAAGGACGTGAGCTACCCGCTCCACGAGCTCCTCCATGAGCGCCACCGCGAGGGAAAAGTTGCCCGAGAGCAGGATTGGGATCGTTTGTGCCGCCCGTTCTATCGCAAGAAGTTGTGCTTCCGTGTGCCCCGTCGTGCCGATGACGGCGGGAACGCCGTGCTCCCGTGCCCATTTGAGGGCCGCCTCCGTGCCCTTCGGGGTGGAGAAGTCGATGAGGGCATCGCATATGGGAACCCCTTCAAACCCCGAAAAGAGGGGGAAGGGAAGGGGGGAATACGCCGTATCCACCCCGACAAGCTCCTCTTGGGCGACCTCCGCGATCGCCCTGCCCATCCTTCCGCATGCACCCGAGAGGAGTAGCCTCATGCCTTCACCTCGAGGCCGAACGTTTCAAGCTCCCGCCGCAGCAGTTGTGCGTGTTCGGGTTCGAGGGGGGTGAGGGGAGAGCGCGGCGCCCCCACGGGGAAGCCGAGCATGGTGAGCCCTGCCTTTACGGGAATGGGGTTGACCTCACAAAAACACGCCTTCGCAAGGGGCAGAAGGACATCCGAAATGGCAATTGCCTCCTTAAGAATTCCTGTCTCTACCGCGGTAACGAGATTCTTTACGGCATGGGGTACGAGGTTGGAGAGAGCGGATACGACGCCTGCCCCGCCCGCACACAGGATGGGGAGATTGAGCGCATCTTCCCCCGAGAATACCCCGCACCTGCCGCGGGTGCGCTTCAAAGTCTCGAGCGTCTCTTCCATGTTGCCGCCCGCATCCTTGATGCCCGCAAAGTTGGGGAGCTCCATAAGCGCCTCAGCCGTTCGGGGGAGAATTTTTACCCCCGTCCTCGATGGAACGGAATAGGCGTAGACGGGAAGGGAGACCGCCCCGCAAATGGCCTCGTAGTAGCGAATGAGCCCCGCCTGTGTACACTTGTTGTAGTATGGGGTTACGGCGAGGATGCCGTCTGCGCCGAGTTCTTCCGCCTGCCTTGCAAGCGATACCGCCCGCTTGGTATCATTGCTTCCCGCCCCGATGAGCACCTTCATCCTGCCCGCCGTCTCCCGCACCGCAAAGCGGATGATGGCTTCGCGCTCCCCTTCTGTTACGGTGCACGGCTCGCCCGTGGTGCCGAGAACTACGATGCCGTCCGTCCCGCCCGATACCTGATATTCGATGAGGCGGGCAAGGCATTCGAAGTTTACGCCGTCCTCCGTAAACGGCGTAACAAGTGCCGTAATGCTTCCATGCAAGCAGTTGTCCATAAAAAATCCTCCCCCGATAGTGTACGGGGGAGGTAAAATTTTTGTGTCAGTCGAGGTAACCCTTTGCGGCGAGGAGCTCCGCAAGGAGCACGGCGCCGCCCGCCGCACCCCGCAGGGTGTTGTGAGAACAGCCCACGAACTTCCAATCGAAGAGCGCATCTTCCCGAAGCCGCCCCGCAGTCACCGCCATGCCGTGCTCGGTATCTCGGTCGAGCTTCGGCTGAGGGCGGTCGTCCTCTTCACGGTAGTGCAGGAATTTCTCGGGCGCAGAGGGGAGATGAAGCCTCTGCGGTTCCCCTTCAAAGCTCTCCCAAGCAGAGAGGATCTCTTCACGGGTGGGTTTCTTCTCGAAGGATACGAATACGGCGGCGGTATGCCCATCGGAGACGGGAACGCGCACGCACTGCGCCGTAATGACGGGGGAAGTTGCCTCCCGGATACGCCCGCCCTCGAGGGTGCCCCAGATCTTCAGGGGCTCCTTCTCGCTCTTTTCCTCCTCGCCGCCGATGTAGGGAATGACGTTGTCTGAGATCTCGGGCATGGTGGAAAAGGTCTTTCCCGCGCCCGAAATGGCCTGATAGGTGCAGACGGCGGCCGATTTTATCCCGAACGAGCGCAGGGGATGCAGGAGGGGGACATAGGATTGCAGGGAGCAGTTGCTCTTTACGGCAACAAAGCCGCGCCTCGTGTGGAGCCGTGCCCGCTGTGCCCCGAGGACCGCAAGGTGCTCCGCATTGATTTCGGGAATGACCATGGGGACATCGGGCGTCCAACGGTGGGCGGAGTTGTTGGAGACGACGGGGATCTCATGCCTTGCGTAATTCTCTTCCAAGGCCTTGAGTTCCTCCTTCTTCATGTTGACGGCGCAAAAGACGAAGTCAACCTTCCCCGAAACAGCTTCAAGATCGGAGGCATCGAACACCTGCATGCCGCTTGCGTGTGCGGGGATAGGGCAGGGCATCGCCCACTTTTCCCCGACGGCGTCACGGTAATATCTTCCCGCCGAACGGGCACTTGCAAGGAGCATGACGGGTTCAAACCAAGGATGATGTTCGAGGAGCGTTACAAATCTCTGCCCGACCATTCCCGTGGCCCCTACAATTCCAACTCTGTATTTTTTCATATCCGCATAAGGCCTCCCGCCTGTTTTCTTCATTTTAACACACTCTCCGCCGAAAATCAATCAAATGTTGCACAAAAGGGGAGAGCGGAGGGGATTTTCGTAAAAATGAACACTGCGAAAATTTCCTGCGGAAAATGCCCCATTTCTATTGAAATATTTTTGCGTTTGCAGTATAATAGAGGACAAGCGGGGTGTGCCGCTAACCAAAATCCGGAGTATTCACATGGCAGACAGAGAACATAAGGGGCTCGTAGCCCGTTGGTTGGAAGGAAAGGAGCGGGATGAAGATTACGCCCGCAACTCTCTCCCCACCAGCCGCTGGCAGCTCTTTTGGGATATCATCAAGGGCAGGTTCGGGCGGCTCATGCTCACCAACCTGCTCATGCTCCTCACCTTCCTTCCCCTCGTAGCACTCATCATTTTAAGGACGATGAGCATTTGGTCTCAGGGTGGGATGGGGCCTTACGGTGCGGGGCTCGGCGTAGGGTATCCCGCCATTCCCAACATCGTCGGCTTTGCGGAGACCGCCGTCTTGCAGACCGATCTCTTCTACTTCGGGCTCTTCATTCCCGCGGCCGCGATCGCCGCGCTCGGCATTTCGGGCGGCGGCTACATCATCCGCAACCTCATTTGGACGGAGGGCATCTTCGTTGCCAACGATTTCCTCCGCGGCATCAAGCGGAACTATTGGAACGTGCTCGAAGCCGTGCTCGTATTCACCTTCGTGCTCTTCATGGCGCGCTTCATGGGCAACCTCGCCGATGTGTTCACCGCACTCGGCTCCACCGCTTCGGGGTGGCTCATCGCCTCCAAAGTCGTGGGTTACATCTTCGTTGCCTTCTTCCTGCTCGTATGCTTCTGGATGATCTCGCTCGGCATCAACTATAAGCAGGGGCCGTGGGCGCTCTTCCGCAACGCCGTCGTCATGACGGTGGGCACCTTCCCGCAGACGGTGCTGTTTGCCGCCCTTGCGACGTGGCCCATCTTCCTCACCATCTTTACAAACGGCATTTGGCTGAGCATCGGCGCAATCATTTTGGTGCTGTTCGGATTTTCGTACTGCTTCCTCGTATGGCTCGATTACAGCCAGTGGGCATTCGATAAGTTTGTCAACCCCAACCTCGGCGTTGCCGTGGGGAGAGGCCTCTACAACAAGGATGCCGCAAAGCAGGGTACGGGCAAACAGGAGCCCGTGCAGGATAGCGCCGCCATGCAGGAATATAAGCGCATGATCGTAGCGCAGGGCCGTTCCACCCTCGTATCCCGCCCCATCAAGCCCATCGACGACGATATCGAGCTCTATCAGCTCCCCGATTCCTTCTCGAGGGAGGACCTTCAAAAGCTTCGTGAGAGCAAACAGGTGATGGAGGACGACGTGAAGGCGTACGTCGAGGAACACAAGAACGACCCGCAATATGTGGAGTACAACCGTGAATTCGATGAGCGGGAGCGGGCGCTCCGCGAAGAGACGGGGGAAGGGGAGAAAGGCAAAAAGAAGAAGCCCGCAAAACCGCCCAAGATGCTCAACAAGCGAAACTGAAGGTTATGACGCAGGCTTACGGCTCCCTTGCCGATTGGTTTGAATGCTTAAACGACGACTGCGGCTATGAGGAATGGTCGCAGTATTTTATTGAAGGGCTCAAGTTCTTCCATGCGGGCAGGAGCGGGCTCGAAGTGGGCTGCGGAAGCGGCTACTTCTGCCGTGCGTTGAAGCGGGCGGGATATGATATGACGGGTGCAGACCTCTCCGCTCCCATGCTCACGAAGGCGGCGGAGCTCGCAAGAAAAGAGGGGCTCACCATCCCCTTCCTTCAGGCGGATGCACGCACCCTCCGCACGGGCCATGCCTTCGATTTTATCCTCTCTCCCAACGATTGCTATAACTACATCCCGCAGGCCGAGCTTGATAGGGCCTTTTCGAGAGCGGCGGGGTGCCTCAAAAAGGGCGGGCTCTTCTGGTTCGACGTCAGCTCCCCGTGCAAACTCAGGGAGAAAGTTGCAAATAATATGTTTGCAGACGACAGGGAAGAGGTAACCTATCTCTCCTTCAACCGCCTCTACGGCGACCGCGTGGAGATGAACGTCACCCTCTTCGTGAAGGGGGAGGACGGGCGGTTCGACCGCTTTGACGAGCTCCACGTGCAGTACATCCACGAACAGGACGAGATATGCGCCGCCCTCGAACGGGCGGGATTTTCGGTGCTACGCGTTGAGGGTCACCTCGGAGCGGACACGGAGGGCAGCGACAGGCTGAATTTTATATGCCGCAAAGTGTAATTCTCAAGACATTGATATTAGACGGCGAGGTCTCCCTTGCCGTTCTCGATACGACGGCGCTCGTTGAAGAGGCCATCCGCCGCCATGCGCTTACGCCCGTCGCCGCGGCGGCGTTGGGGCGTACCATGTCCGCAACTACCTACCTCTGCAGTTGGCTCAAGGATGGGGAAAGCTCGCTCTCCGTTACCGTATGCGGAAACGGAGCGGGCGGCAAAATTTGTGCCGCTGGGGATGGCGACCTCCATCTTCGCGGATTTGTGGAAAACCCTCAGGCAGACCTCCCGCCCCGCGGGGACGGCAAGCTCGACGTGGGCGGATTTGTAGGGCATACGGGAACGCTTACGGTGGTGCGGGACGACGGAGAGGGCATCCCCTTCGTGGGCACTTCCGAACTCGTTTCGGGCGAGATCGCGGAGGATTTTTCCGCCTACTTCCTCACGAGCGAACAGCGCCCGACGGCGTTTGCGCTCGGGGTCAAGATCGCCCCCGACGGGCACTGCCTCGGGGCGGGCGGGGTCGTCATGCAGCCCCTTCCCGGGGCAAGTGAGGAGGCCATTTCCGCGGTCGAAGCCAAAATGGGGCAATTTTTTGCCGTATCCACCCTCATCGAAGAGAGGGGTGCGGAGGGGGTACTGCGCATGCTCACGGATGCCCCCTTCGAGGCGAGAAGCATTGCCTTCCGCTGCAGTTGTACAAGGGAGAAGGTGGAAAACCTCATCCTCTCCCTCGGCATGGAGGAGGCGGAGGCCGTACTCAAAGAAGAGGGGGAGATCGCCGTGCACTGCCACGTCTGCAATACGACGTACCGATTCGGGGCAGAGGAGATCTACGCCCTCTTTGGGAGGAAGCATGGCTGAAGAAAAGATCACGCGCCTGCAATTTGACGACGACTTCCTCTTGGACGGAGCGGAGCGGCGCATCGGGGACGGGGACTACTTCGGTGCCCTCACCGTACTCAACAAGCGGGAGGAGCGCAACCGCCCGCTCGCCGATGCCTACGCCCTCTATGCCGAGATCTATGAGGCGCTCGAGCTGTGGCAGCTTGCTGCCGACGCGTGGTTCCGCTTCCTCGATACCTGCAACGAGGCGGACTTCGCGGAGGGATACGAAGGGCTTGGCGTCGCCTTCATGAATATGGGCAACACCCTGCAATCGGGCTTTTACTACCACTGTGCCTCCCACGAGGACGAATCGTATCCCGATCCGTTTGACTTCGACGAGAGCATCTTCGAGGATCCCGAACCGCCCAAACTGCGCCTCGTGCATGCGGAGGGCATGCCGCATTCGGATGCCGAAACGCTCACGGACGGCCTCGAACTGCTCCGCACGGGCAATTTGGAGGAAGCCAAGGCGCGGTTTTCGGAGATCGATGAGGACAGTGAGGACTTCGCCTCGGGCGCAGGGCTCTCCGCGATGTGCTCCCTGATGCTCGGCGATGAGGATGGGGCGGCAAACGAGTGCAGGGCGCTCATCGAGAAGTACCCCGAAAATGTGCAGGTGCTCACCACCTACTGTGCCGTGCTCGGTGCCCTCGAGCGGGAAGAGGAGGCGAAGAAAGTCGCTTCCCGCCTTGCCGACCTCAAAGTGACCTCGACGGATGATTTGTACCGCGTGGCGACCGCCCTCTGTGAGACGGGGCTCGATGAGGATGCGTATGGCACCCTCTGCGAACTCAAAAAGAGGCTTCCGTATGATTCCAACGTGCTGTGGTTCCACGCCGTCTCGGCCTACCGCACGGGGCACGCGGAGGAGGCGATCTCCTCCCTCGAAACGCTCACCACGCTGTACCCCCGCAAAGAGATAGCCAAGTGGTATTTGGCACGCTTCCGCTCCGAAGAAGCCGTAAAAATCAACTATTACTACCGCATGCCCGAGGAGAAGTACCGTTCGGTTGCCGCCTTCCTCTTGAAGGCCTCGGGGCTCGATGAGGAGGAAAAGCCCTTCTTTACGGCAGAGGAATTTGCAGAGAACTTCCGCCTCGCCTTCGATGAAATGGAGGGGCGGGATGAGAAACTGCAAATGCTTGCCGCCAAAGTTGCGTGTAAGCTCAAGGCGGATTTCCTGCTCAGGGAAATGCTTCTCGACTGTGAGGGCAACGAGATCGTAAAACTTGCCATTCTGCACGAACTCACTTGCCGCAATGCGGAGGATTCCTTCGGTACCGTCATTTGTAACCTCTATAAGGAATTTTTCACGCACGAGCTCGACCTCGGTCGGCGTAAAAAAGAGGAATTCTTGCAGGCATTTGCGGATGTGTACGCAAAATATGCCCTGCTCGGGGAGGAGTACGCCAACAAGATCTGCATGGCGGGGGAAGAGCTGTATTACGCCCTCTCCGAAGCGGGCGCATGGGAGCTTTTAGGCGAGCGTGCCGCCCTCGCAAGCGCCATCTACCGCGAGGCCCGCTTAAAGGGCGGTGAGAGAGGGCTCAAGGAAATTTGTAAATTATTCGATGCCGAACCCGCGATCGCGGAGATCATTCTCGGCTTCGTCATGTAGGAGTTACGATGAAAAAGCTCATTGATTTTGACGGCATGTTCGATGAAAAACTTGCCGAACTCATGCAGAGCAACGCGGGGAAATACACCGAAAAGCAGTGGGAAGCCACCATTCCCAAGCTCTATAGCAAGTTCGGGGATACCTTCATTCCCCGTGCAGGCAATACCCCGAAGGGCTACTATGCGGAGATGGGCGATGAAGAGCTCTGTGAAACGCTCGCCCGCCATGTGGAAGAGGGGGTGCCCGTATCCGATTTCCTGTGCAGGGAGCTCGAGAGGCGGGGCTGCCCGGATGGCCTCGTGGCCCTGCTCGCCTCCGAGAACGTGGAACTTCTGACGCTCGCCGTCAACCTCGTGGGCGCCAACCCGAAGGGATTCTCCAAGTACTTCGATATCTTGGAGAAAAAAGACGCGGATGAGAACGTCGTCGAGGCCGTCTGCGAACAGCTCAAAGGGGGCGCGGATGCGGCAAAGGAGAGGGCGCTCGCCCTCTACAGAAAGGGCGTACGGCCCGAAGAGATGCTCGAAATTCTCTCCCGCTGTAAGGAGCGGGACGACGCCGTGTATGAAGTTCTTATAAGGGCCTTCAAGGAGAGCGGGGAGGAGATGCCCATGCGCGCAAGCTATTTGGCGGCGTACGGCGATGCCCGCGCCCTCGATACCCTGCTTGAGACTATCGACCGCGAGGACATCAACTTCCTCGAGTATCAAGAGCTCCGCTACGCCATCGAGGCATTGGGCGGGGAATACAACCGCGTGCGCGACTTCTCGGACGACCCCTACTTCCTTGAGGTGATGGAGCAATCCAAACCCATCGACATCAACAAGAAGAGCGATGCCTGAAATTTGCTTAAAATTTGATTGAGATTGAATTGGAAACCGCCGCCCGCGCCTTCATTTTAAGGCGCGGGCGGCTTCTTTTTGCGGCCTTCCTCTTGATGTTGTCATATCCGCACCGAATGAGGCATACAGTATTTCAGCAACCAAATTGCGGAGGACGAGTATGGAAACTTTCGGTGTTTACGAGGACGTGGCACAGCGCACGGGCGGCGATATCTTCATCGGCGTCGTCGGGCCCGTCCGTACGGGAAAATCGACGTTTATCAAGAAATTCATGGAAGAATTCGTCTTGGAAGGCGTGGAGGGGAGCAAGAGACAGCGGTATATCGATGAACTCCCGCAGTCGGCTTCGGGCAAGACGGTCATGACCACGGAGCCCAAATTCGTGCCCGAAGAGGCGGCGGAGATTAAGGTGAAGGACGCCGTTGCACGGGTCCGCCTCATCGACTGCGTCGGCTTCCCCGTAGAGGGCGCCGCGGGTTTTTCGGAGGACGGTGCGCCCCGCCTCGTCAGAACGCCGTGGAAGGATGTGCCCGTACCCTTCGAGGAGGCGGCGGAGGAGGGGACGCGCCGCGTCGTACGCGACCATTCCACCATCGGCATCCTCATGACGACGGACGGAAGTATCGCAGACCTTCCCCGCAGTGCATACGAGAGGGCGGAGGAAGAGGCCTGCCGTGAGCTCTCCGAGATCGGGAAGCCCTTCGTCATTCTCCTCAACTGTAAGGACCCCAAATCGGCCGAACCCCTTCGGGGTGCGCTCGAGGAGAAGTATCACGCGCCCGTGATGGCGGTAAACGCCGAAACCCTTGAAAAAAAGCAAATTTCGGAGATCTTAGAGCGCATTCTATACGAATTCCCCATCGTCTCCATCGATGTGGATATCCCCGAATGGATGCGTATGCTCGATACGGATACGCCCGTCATTGCAGAGCTCCTTGCGGGCATCCGTGAAATCGCCCCCAAGGTGAAGAAGATGAGCGATTGCGCCCTCTTCGATACCCTCTTTGCGGAGAGCAAGCGGCTTACGCCACCCGTCTCCATGCGCCTCGATGCCGCAACGGGCAGGGCGAAGTGCACGGTGGAGGCCCGCGAGGGTGCCTTCTATGAGGTGCTCGGGGAGCAGTGCGGGGAAGACCTCTCCGATGAATTTGCCCTCATGAAGTACGTCGTAGGCCTTGCGGAGGCAAAGAAGGTCTATGAGCGGGTGGGGCAGGCATTCCGCGATGCGCAGGAGTACGGCTACGGTATTGTATCTCCCGACCCCTCCGAAATGAGCCTCGCCGAACCAAAACTTCTCAAAAAGAGCGGCAGAGTGGGGGTAAACCTGCATGCCGACGCCCCGAGCTATCACATCATCCGGGTGGACGTGAGCGGGGAAGTCAGCCCCGCCTTGGGCACCGCGGAGCAGAGTGAGGCGTTCGTGAGATCGCTCGGGGAGAAGATGGCATCGGAGCCCGAAAAAGCTTGGGATACCAACATGTTCGGAAAGACGCTGAAGGAGATGCTCGGAGAGGAGCTCTCCGTCAAGAACCGCGCCATGCGGGACGGGGTGCGCACTAAGATGAGAAAGACGGTCACCCGCATCGTCAACGAGGGCAAGGGCGGGGTCATTTGTATCCTGCTCTGAGGAGGTCCGCCGCTCTGCGGCGGATTTCGTTTGTAAATCGCTTGACTTCCGTTTGGGCCGCGCGTATAATGTGAGAAAGAAACAAAATTCTCTTATACAAGGAGTGCGCCATGTCCGATACGCCAATCAAGCCCATTACTTGGACAAAAAAATCCACGATAGGGGTCATTCTTCTCGCCTTCTGTGCGATCGTTACCGTCGTCGGCTTCGTCTTTCACGACGACATCTTCTCCATTCAGGGCTGGTGCATGACGGTAGATACGGGCATCGGCATCGTCAACGCCGTCCTGCGGCTTTTGCCCCGCCTCATCGAGAGCATAGGCGTCCTCTTCGTCACCCTGCTCGTCGTCTACATCGTCAGCACCGTCGTCAACCGCATTTTCAAGGGAACGCCCCGCAAAATTACGATCGGCAAACTCGTAAACAGCATTTCCAAAGTCGTCATTTGGGTGATTTGCGTCATTGCCGTGCTCGCCGCATGGGGGGTGGACGTCGCCGCCCTCATCGCAGGGGCGGGGGTGCTCACCCTCATCATCGGCCTCGGCATGCAGAGCCTCATCGCAGACGTCGTCGCGGGTGTATTCATCGTGTGCGACGGCACCTTACAGGTGGGGGATATCGTCACCATCGACGGTTGGAGGGGCACCGTGCAGGAGATCGGCATCCGCAATACCAAGCTCATCGATTACAGCGGAAACATCCGCGTCGCCAATAACAGCACCATCAAGGTATTCATCAACCAGAGCCGCGAGGATTCCTATCCGCTCGTCTACGTGGGCATCTCCTATGAAGAAGATATCGCCCGCGTGGAGAAGGTGCTCGAGGACAACCGCGAGCTCCTCAGATCCCGCCTGCCCCGCATCATCGGGTATGTGGATTACCTCGGCGTCAATAAGATAGGGGATTCGAGCATTCTTCTGCAGTTCGGCGCCAAGTGCAAGGAAGAGGATTTCTTTCAGGTACAGCGCGATATGAACCGCGAGCTCAAAGTTCTCTTCGATGAAAACGGGATCGGCATTCCTTTCCCGCAGGTGGTGGTGCACGAAGCCGCAAAGCACGAAGCCGCAACGGAAGGGGCAGGGCAGGCCGCTGAGGAGCAGACTGAGGGCGGCGGGGGAATTTAAGGAAGAACTTCCTGAAATTTTTTTCATAAAATTGTAACATTTTTTTGCCTCTGCATATTGACATCGGCCGCCATAAATAGTATAATTTATATGTATCATTCCGATGGCTACGGTCATGCGGAAGGTAAACCGAAAAGGCAGGTCATTTATGAATCTTCTCAACGCAGCTGCCATGGGCGGCATCGATACGAAACTGTGGCTCATCATCGCAGGGCTTGCGGTCGTGCTCGTATTCCTCATCGTGCTCATTGCCGTCCTCGTCGCAAAGAGCAGGAAGAAGCCGCAAATCGTGGAACCTCTCGTACCCGTCGAGGAGCCCGCTCCTCCCGCACCCGACCTCGCGCTCTTGTACTACCGCCGTGTCGTGGCGAAGCTCTCCTCCTTCGAGGGCATGGATTGCCGCAGAAGGGAAGTGTTTACCCGCCAGGGCAAGCTCATTTGCGAACTCGTGATGCGCGGCAATACGCCCGTTCTCTATCTTCCCGTTGAGGCGGAAGAGCTCTGGGAATACGCGGAGGATTGCAGCGGCGTGCGCGGCTTGGAACGTACCCCTCTCTGCGTGAGAGTGGAGGATGAAGATTCTCTCAGGAGTGCGGCGGCCCTTCTCCGCGAAGTTTTCCTCTCCATCTTCCCGTATGCAGACCCGTCTCCCGCCGTTCCCGACGGGGAAGGGACGCTCTATGAGCGCCTCCGCGGTGCCATTCTCAACCTTCCGAAGATCGTATCCCGCCGCAGAGAGATCTTCACCTTCTTCGGCGTTCCGTGCGCGGAAGTTGCCTTGAAGGACCACAACTGCCGCGTCTACCTTCCCGTTACCCTCGATGAGGCGGCGTTCGTCGGCGTCGATTGCGCTGAGGATTGCTCCAACGTGAAGGGCCTCGAGGAGACGCCCGTCTTTGTCACCGTACACGATGAAGATACCTACAAGGCCGCGGTAAGGCTTGCAAGGCGTTGCTATAAGAAGGGGATGGCGCAGCTCGGCTTCGGCCCCATGCCGCCCGAACCCGAACCCGCTCCCGCACCCATGCCGTACGGCTATCAGTATTACATAAAATAAATTGTTCGGGCACCCAAACGGGTGCCCGTTTCTCTTGCAAAAAAATCATAAAATTTTTCTCTTTCCTATTGAAATTTCGCGGCGTTTATTCTATAATGTAGACGTACGCGATTGCGTGCAAAACCGAATAGGGGGGAACTATGGAAATCAAAAATCTCATCGAACAGGGCCGCACGGCGCTCGGCATCGAATTCGGGTCTACGCGCATCAAAGCCGTCCTCGTCGATGAAAACAATGCGCCCGTCGCATCGGGCAGCTTCGCGTGGGAAAACCGCCACGTGGGCAACATTTGGACGTATTCGCTCGACGACATCCGCGAAGGCCTTCAGGGTTGCTATGCAGACCTCGTGCGCGAAGTGAAGGAGAAGTATGGCGTACAGCTCACGACGGTGGGGTCGCTCGGCGTCTCCGCGATGATGCACGGGTATATGGTCTTTGATAAGCACAACAACCTTCTCGTGCCCTTCCGCACCTGGAGAAACAACACGGCGGCGTACGCGGGGGACAGGCTCACAGAGCTCTTCGGCTACCACATCCCCGCGCGTTGGTCTGTTGCCCACCTCTATCAGGCCATTCTCGACGGCGAAGAACACGTAAAAAATATTACCTTCCAGACGACGCTTGAGGGCTACGTCCATTGGATGCTGACGGGCAGGAAGGTGATCGGCATCGGGGAGGCCTCGGGTATGTTCCCCGTAGACCCCGTCACCAAGCAGTACAATCCCGTCATGCTCCAAAAGTTCAATGAACTTATCAAGGACAAGGTTCCCTTCCGTATGCAGGATATTTTGCCTGAAATTCTGCTTGCGGGCGAGGATGCGGGGCGGCTTACCGAGGAGGGGGCGAAGTTTTTGGACCCGACGGGCAACCTCAAATACGGCATTCCGCTCTGCCCGCCCGAGGGCGACGCCGAGACGGGCATGGTGGCCACCAATTCCATCAAGAAGCGCACGGGGAACGTCTCTGCGGGCACTTCCATCTTCGCGATGATCGTGCTCGAGAAGGAGCTCTCCCGCGCCTATCCCGAGATCGACCTCGTCATGACGCCCGTAGGGGACCTTGTCGGCATGGTGCACTGCAACAACTGCACCTCGGATATCAACGGTTGGGTGAACATGTTCGGAGAATTCGCTCGGCTCCTCGGCGTAGACATCCCCAAATGGAAGCTCTACGATACCCTCTACTTCGAAGCGGAGAAGGGGGATAAGGATTGCGGAGGGCTGCTCTCTTACAACTATGTCTCCAATGAGCACGTCACCAACGTCGAGCACGGCAGGCCGCTCTTCGTGCGCAAGGCGGATAGCAACTTCAACCTTGCAAACTTCATGCGTTGCCACCTCTATTCGGCTTTCGGCGCATTGAAAGTGGGTTGCGATATCATGCTGAAAGAGGAGGGCGTCAAGCTCGACCGCATCACGGGCCACGGCGGCCTCTTCAAGACGGAGCGCGTGGGGCAGAGCTTCCTCGCTGCCGCCATCGACGCCCCTGTCACCGTCATGCAGACGGCAGGGGAAGGCGGCGCCTGGGGTATGGCGGTGCTTGCAAATTACAGGATCAAGAAGCGCAGGGAGGAATCCCTCGAGCGCTACCTCGATGAACAGGTATTCCGCGGGCAGGAGGGCGTAACCATCGCTCCCGATCCCGCCGATGTCGCGGGCTTCGAGGAGTTTGCCGCCCGCTATGTTGCAGGGCTTCCCATCGTGCGCGAAGCCGTATACAGCTTAAAATAAAGGAGAAACGCTATGCTTGAAGCTTTGAAAGAGAAGGTATGGAAGGCCAATTTAGACCTCGTGAAGCACCACCTCGTGCTGTTTACGTGGGGAAATGTCTCCGAAATCGACCGTGCGAGCAAACTCGTAGTCATTAAGCCCTCCGGCGTCTCCTACGATGAGATGAGGCCCGAGGATATGGTCGTCGTTGATCTGAACGGGAACGTCGTCGAAGGGGAGCTCCGCCCCTCTTCGGATACGCCCACCCATATCGAATTCTATAAGGCATTCCCGCATGTGGGCGGCGTCACCCACACCCATTCCACCTACGCCACCGCTTGGGCACAGGCGGGCAGGTCCATTCCCTTCTACGGGACGACCCACGCCGATTATTTCTACGGGGATATCCCGTGCGCCCGCTCCCTGACGCAGGCAGAGATCGAAGGGGAATACGAGAAGAATACGGGCCTTGCCATCATCGAGAAGTTCCATGAAGATAAGCTCAACCCTCTCGAAGTGCCCGGCGTCCTCATCAAGAGCCACGGCGTATTCGCGTTCGGCAAGGATTCGGATGCCTCCGTCTACAACGCTACCGTCATTGAAGAGGTCGCGAAGATGGCCACCATCACCGAGCAGGTAAATCCCACCGTGGTGCGGGCGGATAAGTTCATGCTCGAGAAGCACTATCAGAGAAAACATGGGAAGAATGCCTATTACGGGCAGAAGAAATAGGGAGGAAAGGTATGGAAGAAAGGAAGGAGACCTACACTTTTCTGTTCAAGGACCATCCCATCACCCGCTTGGTAGGGGTGAAGAACGTCTCCCTCGAAAACGGGAAGACGGAGCTTCGCTATTCTTTTCGCTATCATATCGATGGGAAGCCCGCAGAAGCCCCGATGAAGTTCGTTGCAAACATCTACTACGGATTCCAAAAATATATCATCGTGGTGCCGTGTGAGCAATACTTCATGTTTGGCAATGAGCTTCCTGCCGATACGGGAGCCGAGGTTGGAATTGTGTTCCGTGCCTTCGGAGACGGCAAAGATTACGAGTATATTTTGGATAGAAAACTCACAGAGACCATCTTTGAGAGATACCGCAGGTTGTATCCCTCGTCCAATGTGCGGAGTATCGAAGAAGCCTTGGATGAATTTTTGGCTCATAGCGATGTGCAGGTTCCGTTAGAATTCATCGAGGACCCGAAGAGGAGTGGCGATCCCGACTATCCCGCTATCGGCGATGAAGTCACACTCAAAAATCTCTCGGGGGATCTATTACACACCGTCCTCAAAGACACGCTGTATTATAACGGCGAGCTCTATTGTTTATTCAACTTGCACATGAAGTCAGAACCAGGCGATCCGCCCATGGTAATGCTTTGCCGCTGTGTGAAGAAGGATGCCGAGCACCCGAAGAATGAGTATTATTATATCCGCAACGATGAACTTATCGATGCAGTGCTCGAAGAATATAACAAAGACAAAGACGAATCATTTTGAATCATAAAAGGAGAATAAAAAAATGAAAGAAAAAGTAGTTTATTGGCTTACCGGTTCCCAGACGCTTTACGGCGACGACGTTTTGGAACACGTCGCCCAGCACTCCCGCGAGATGGCGTTCTACGTCAATAAGTACGTTCCCGTCACCGTCCGCTACCTCACCACCTGCAAATCTTCGGATGAAGTTGTGGAAGCAGTCAAGCGCGTCAATGCCGATAAGAACTGTATCGGCATCATCACGTGGTGCCACACCTTCTCACCCGCAAAGATGTGGATCAAAGGCCTCTCCATGTTGCAGAAGCCGATGTGCCACTTCGCAACGCAGTACAACGAGAAGCTCCCGTATGACACCATCGATATGGACTTCATGAATGAGAACCAGGCTGCCCATGGCGATCGGGAATTCGGCTACATCGTCTCGCGGCTGCGCATGGACAACAAGGTGATCGTCGGCTACTATAAGGATCCCGAAGCGCTCAGAGAGCTCGCTTCCTGGTGCCGCGTTGCCGCGGGTTACGATTTCTCCAAGACGGTGAAAGTCTGCCGCTTCTCCGATAACATGCGCGACGTCGCCGTGACCGAAGGGGATAAGGTGGATGCCCACATCAAGCTCGGTTGGCAGGTGGATTACTATCCCATCGGCGACCTCGTGGAATACATTTCCGCCGTCTCCGAAGAGGATGTCGATGCGCTGATGGCAGAGTATGCCGAGAAGTATACGATGGGCACGGACCGCGTGGGCGTCGTGCGCGAACAGGCGAAGTATGAAATTGCGATGGACCGCTTCTGCAAGGATAAGGGCGGCTACATCGGCATCGTCGATCACTTTGGCTCCCTCCACGGGATGAATCAGCTCCCCGGGCTCGCCATTCAGGACCTCCAGAGCAAGGGCTACGGCTTCGGTGCAGAGGGGGATTGGAAGATCGCCGCTCTCGGCGCTACCATGCAGTACATGGCAGACCAGGAGGGGACGGGCCTCATGGAGGACTACACCTACGACCTCGAGGACGGCCTCTGCCTCGGTGCGCACATGCTCGAAGTCTCCCCGCAGTTTGCGGCGACCAAGCCTGAAATTCAGGTCCATCCGCTCAGCATCGGCGGCAAGAGCGATCCCGCCCGCCTCGTATTTGAAGGCATCGAAGCGCCCGAAGCCATTGCCGTATCCATGGTGGATATGGGGGACAGAATGCGCCTCATCATCCAGAAGATCGAGCTTGTGAAGTATCCTCATCCGATGCCCAACCTGCCCGTAGGCGGCCTCATGTGGAAATATCAGCCCAACTTCAAGGAAGGCGTCGCCGCATGGATCTATGCGGGCGGTGCGCACCACACAGTCGTCTCCTCCAAAGTTACCGCGCAGGAGATGGCAGACCTCGGCAATATGTGGGGCGTGGAAGTCGTGATGATCGATGAGAACACCAAGATCGAAGAGTTCAAGAAGCAACTCATGTGGGCCGATACCATTTGGAAGGCCAGAAGATAAGCGATAGCAACACCGTCAGGGCGGTACTTTTTCGTACCGCCCCGATTCGTATTGAGGAGAGACATGTTTTTCAAGCAGTACATCTATGGCGACACCGCCGTGTACTATGTAGAGACGCCCATCGAGGGGCATGAGGGAAAGACGACGGTAGGCATCGCCTTCTATCCCAAGGATGTGAAGGTGGAGCCCAAGAAACTCTGCCTCGATAGCTTGGTGCAGGTTGCGTTTACGGGGGACGAGGCGCTCATCGATTACACGCTCGGCGTCACCATGCGCAACCACAGCTCCACCGCCCTGAAAGTCGTGCGGCAGGTGGATTTTGCGAGCGGCAACCTCAACACCTACCTCACGGATGGGGAGGGGAACGATTTCATCCACACCCTCACCTACGATAAGCGCACGGGCGTGTTTACGACGTACATAAAATACGAAAATCGCACCAAGAAGCCCCGCACGTTGGAGCACCTTTCGAGCTTTTCCATGAGCGGAATCGCGGGGGAGGACGGCACGACGCGCGGCCTCAAGCTCCACAGAATGACGAGCGCTTGGTCCCGTGAGTGCCGCCTTCGTACCGATCCCTTCTCCCATCTCGGCATGGAGATGAGCTGGGCGCGGTACGGCGTGAAGGTGGAAAAGTGGGGGCAGAACGGTTCGATGCCCAACCGCGGTTGGTTCCCGTTTGCGGCGATCGAGGATGAGGGAAGAGATATCACTTGGGCAGTCATGCCCGAAGCGCCCTACTCGTGGCAGATGGAAGTGTACGAGGAGAAGGAGACGTGTGCGCTCTCGGGCGGCCTTGCCGATTACGAGACGGGGCATTGGCGCAAGACCATTCCCGCGGGCGGCTTTTTCACCACCCACTGTGCCCGCATTACGGTAAAGCGCGGGGGGCTGAATGCCGTATGCAACGCCCTCATCCATGAACAGGAGAGAAGGCTTGCCGTGCCCGCCTCCGAAAACGACATGCCCGTGCTGTACAATGAATACTGTGCGACATGGGGGTCTCCCACTGAGGAGAAAATTACAAAACAGCTCGCCGCCGTTGCCCCGCTCGGCGTCAAGTACTTCGTCATTGACTGCGGTTGGTATAAGCCGCTCGATAAGGGGTGGTGTAACGCCATCGGGGATTGGAATATCAACCCCGAATACTTCCCCGATATGCGCCGCACCGTAGACGCCATCAAAGAAAAGGGGATGAAGGCGGGCATTTGGTTTGAATTCGAAGTTGCGGGGCGGGATAGTGAGCTCTTCACCATCGAGGAGGCCCTCTTGAAGCGGGATGGCGCCCTCATCACGAGCAAGAACCGCCGCTTCCTCGATTTGAGAAAGGAGAGCGTGCGCCGCTACCTCGATAGAAAGGTGACGGATATGCTCACTCAAAACGGCTTCGAATACATCAAAATAGACTACAATGACAACATCGGAATCGGCTGTGACGGCGATGATAGCCTCGGAGAGGGGGGAAGGCAGGTAACGGAGGAGAGCCTTGCTTGGCTCAAACGCCTCTCTCAGGCCGTGCCGGGGCTCGTCATTGAAAACTGCTCCTCAGGGGGAAGCCGTATCGAACCCCTCCGCATGGGGCTCGTCTCCATGTGCTCCTTCTCGGATGCGCATGAATGCCCCGAAATTCCGCTCGTCGCCGCCAATGTCTCCCGCGTCGTCCCCGCAAGGCAGTCCCAAATTTGGGCAGTCATTCGGAAAAAGGAGCCCGATAGCCGCACCATCTATTCGCTGTGCGCCGCCATGCTCGGCAGAATTTGCCTCTCGGGGGAAATCAACCCCCGCCAAAAGGAGAAATATGCCGTCATCAAGGAGGGGCTCGACTTCTATTCGGACGTCAAGGACATCGTAAGAAACGGAGATATTCGCCGCATCGATTGTAATGTGGAGAATTACCGTGCCCCCGTCGGCAGGCAAATCTATGTGAAGGATTACTTCAACCGCCGCCTCGTCGTCGTGCATTTCCTTGATTGCAACGAGGAAGTGGAGCTTCCCCTCGAGGGGTACAGCGTGCAGAGAGCGTATACCGACCTCGCCTTTTCTGAAGATGAAGCCGTGCTCAAAATTCAGGGTGAGGCCTTCCATGCGGGCGCATTCCTGCTCGAGCGGGCGGTTTAACGCGATAAAACTTGGCAGGAGGCGCTATGGAGCTCTATGAGATTCTGAAAAGAGAGGGGCAATCGCACTTGATCCCCGTGCTCGATGGGCTTACGGAAGAGAAGCGTAAGCACCTTTTTGAGCAGCTTTATGCGGTGGATTGGGAGATGTTGCGCTCCCGCGGCCCCACACCCTCAGAGGGGGGTATTGCCCCCATACAGGGGCTATCCGTAAAACAAATTGAAGAAAACAGGGAGGAATTTGCGGAAATCGGCAATGCCGCCCTCGCACGGGGAGAGGTCGCCGCAGTCCTGCTTGCGGGCGGGGCGGGGACCCGCCTCGGCGCAGACGGCCCCAAGGGTACCTTCGATATCGGAATTACCGAGCCGCACTCCCTCTATAGCCTGCTCATCGAAAACCTCAAGCGAGCAACGGAAGTCTGCGGGCGGAGGGCGCCCCTCCTCATCATGACGAGCCGCCTCACCGATTCGGCGACCCGCACCTTCTTCCGGGAGCATAGCTATTTCGGGTATCCCAAGGAGAAAATTTTCTTCTTCGAGCAGGATACCGCGCCCTGCGTCGATTTGGAGGGGCGGCTTCTTTTGGAGGACGAGGGCTCGCTCGCCCTTTCGCCCAACGGCAACGGGGGATGGTATTCCTCCCTTATGCGCTCGGGGCTCCTCCAAAATCTTCCCGAAGTGAAGTGGTTCAACGTATTTTCGGTGGATAATCCCCTTCAGAAGATGGCGGACCCCGTATTCATCGGCGCCACCATAAAGAGCGGGGCGAAGAGTGGGGCGAAGGTCGTCTCCAAGGCCTTCCCCGAAGAGCGGGTGGGGGTGCTGTGCAACCGCGGCGGCAGGCCCTCCGTAATTGAATACTATGAGCTGAGCCCCGAAATGGCGAATTTGCGGGATGAATGCGGGGAGCTTATTTACCGCTACGGCGTAATTCTAAACTACCTCTTCGAGCGGGAGAAGCTCAAAGAGATCGCCGCAAGCAAGATCCCGATGCACGTCGTCAAGAAGAAAATTCCATATTTCGAGAACGGCGCAACCGTGCATCCCCAAGCGGAGAACGGGTACAAGTTCGAAACGCTCATCTTAGACCTCGTCACCCTCATGGGAAGCTGCCTTCCCTTTGAAGTGGTGCGAGAACATGAATTCGCCCCCGTCAAGGGCAGGACGGGGGTAGACAGCGTGGAAACCGCGCGTGAACTGCTCAAACGAAACGGAGTGATTCTGTAATGGAAGAGGCCAACGAACAGCATGTGAAATTCATTGAACAGCTCGTGCGGCTCAACGGCACGATGGCGGAGCTCTTCCGCCGCGGCAACGTGGAGCTGTTTACCGAGATGAATCAGGCGATCAAAGAGATGTACGCCGTCCAAAAGGGGAGCGAGGATGAAGTCTTTCGTGCCATCGACCCCGATTGTGACGTCATTTATGAGAATTTCGATATGATCATCGCCGTGCTTCGCACAACGGAGGATGGGGTAATCGACGCGGGTGCGCAGAAGGCGCTCAACAAGTTTTTGCACAACATCGACGACGCCGTAGTCAACATCGCCGCCATGCTCGGCATCGTCTGAAAAAAGAGGGGGGACACCATGAAAACCAAAATTTTTGCGGATGCAAATCTCACCGTGGGTGAAATTTCACCCAATCTCTACGGCTCCTTTATCGAGCATTTGGGAAGGGCCGTCTACGAGGGCATCTATGAACCAAATCACCCGACTGCGGATGAAAACGGATTCCGAAGAGACGTCATTGGGCTCATCAGGGAGCTTGGGGTGCCCGTCGTGCGGTATCCCGGGGGGAACTTCCTCTCGGGTTACGATTGGAGAGACGGCATCGGGCCCAAGGAGAAGCGCCCCACCCGCCTCGACCTCGCATGGTTTACGACGGAGCCCAACGAATTCGGCACCGATGAATTCATGAAGTGGTGCAGGGTAGCCGGCATCGAGCCCATGATGGCAGTGAATATGGGCACGGGCACCATCCGCGATGCGGCCCAACTCGTGGAATACTGTAACCATGAGGGCGGCACCGATATTTCGGAGATGCGGAAGGCAAACGGGAGCGTTGAGCCATACCATGTCCGCTATTGGTGCATCGGAAATGAGATGGACGGCCCTTGGCAAATCGGGCATCTCACGGCCGATGAATACGGCAAGAAGGCGCTCGAGGCCGCCAAAGTCATGCGGTGGGCAAACGGGGGGATGGTGGAAAAGAATAAGAAATGGTCGCAAACCCCCTTAAAGCTCATCGTATCGGGCTCTTCCAACCATGAGATGAAGACCTTCCCCGAATGGGACCGTATTGTCCTCGAAAACACCTATAAGCAGGTGGATTACCTCTCCATGCACCGCTACTATATGTACAGCGAGGAGCGGGAGAACCCGCTCGAGGATTTCTTGGGCTCAGCGGACGATATGCATGAGTACATCGGGACGCTCAGGGCGACCATCGAGTATGTCCGCGCCAAAGTCCGCTCCAAGAAGCAGGTGAAGATCTCCTTCGACGAGTGGAATATCTGGTCTGTGACAGCGCCCCGCTTGGAGCCCCTGTGGAAGAAGGCGCCCCATCTCTTGGAGGATGTGTACACCTTCCGCGATGCCCTCGTGTTTGCGGGCCTCATGAACACTCTCCTCAACAACTGCGACGTCGTAAAACTCGGCTGCCTTGCCCAACTCGTGAACGTGATTGCCCCCATCATGACGGAGAAGGGGGGGAGGACGTTCAAACAGACCACCTTCTATCCCTTCAAGTACATCGCAAACTACGCAAAGGGGGAGACGGTGCGCACCTTCTCGGATTCCGATACGTTTGAGAATATGTACGGCACGGCGCGGTATATCAACGAGGCCGTCTGCCATGATAGGCAAAACGGCAGGGTGAGCGTATCCCTCTGCAATTACAGCGGCTCTTCACGGGAGGTTGAGCTCGAGCTCCGCTCTTTCGGAGACCTCGAGGGGGAGATGTACCTCGAAATGGCGAACTCGGACCTTGCCGCCACCAACGGCTTCGATCGCCCCGACGAAGTGGTGCCCTCCGAGCGGGAAGTGCCCGCCGTCAAGGATGGCAAAGTCAGCCTCCGCCTTCCCCCGATGAGCTGGAGTTTTGTCACCTTCCGCACAAAATAAATTTCATAGGATAAATTATGTCGAGAAAATCAAGGATCATCATCGTCGTCACCATCATCGTGCTCGTGATCGCCATCGCCGTCGGCGTTGCCGCTTGGTACTTCCTCATCTACCGCCGCAACCCGGAGCCTTCTACGCCCACGCCCGAAGATCCGCCCGCAAACACCGCGGCGCTCTCCCTGCATTTCTTGGAGCTCGGCAATGCGTATGCGGGGGACTGCATCTACATCAAATCGGGCGACGTCGATATTCTCATCGATGCGGGTTCCCGTGAAGATTCGGCGCCCACCATTACGAAGTATATCGATACATACTGCACGGACGGCACCCTCGAATACGTCATTGTCACTCACGGGCATCAGGATCACATCGCCGCCCTTGCGGGGAATTCGAGCTATGAGAGCATCTTCAAGCACTACGAGTGCGAGGTGATCATCGATTTCCCTAAGACCAATTCCAATTCACAGGTCTTGAAGCGCTACTACGCCTCCCGCGATGAGGAGGTGAAGGCGGGCGCCACCCACTATACCGCCCTCCAATGCTATAACGAAGAGGACGGCGCAAAGCGTTCGTATTCCATCGGGGAGGGCATCTCCTTCGAGATCCTCTACAATTATTATTACGACCACAACGCGAGCAATGAAAACAACTACTCCGTATGTATCCTGCTCCGCCAGGGGCAGCAAAACTTCCTCCTCACGGGCGACTTAGAAGGGGAGGGCGAGGTGAAGCTCGCGGAAAACAACGAACTCCCGCAGTGCGTCCTCTACAAGGCGGGGCACCACGGCAGCAAGACTTCCTCCTCCGATGAACTTCTCTCCGTCATCAAGCCCCAAATCGTGTGCGTCTGCTGCGTGGCGGGCTCCACGGAGTATACAAAGAACAAGAACAACACCTTCCCGACGCAGGACGCGATCAACCGCATTGCGAAGTACACCACGAAGATCTATGTGACTTCGGAAGTCGATGATAGCTCAAGCGAGGGGTATAGATCCCTCAACGGCAATATCGTGGTGAGCTCGGCGGGCGGGGCGCCTACCGTGAAGGGGAGCAATCACTCCATTCCCCTTCCCGAGACTGATTGGTTTGCCGCCAACCGCACCCTTCCCAATTAAAAGAGCATACAAAAATCCCACCCCGCAGGGTGGGATTTTTTCAGTTTGCAAGAATTCTGTTGAGGATACGGCAGAGCTCCGAACATTCCTCTGCGCTCAAGGGATTGTCCTCCGCGATCTTGGAGGGAATTTCCGCGACCCGCTCCTTGAGCGCTTCGCCTTCGGGCGTCAGGGTCACAAAGAGCACTCGCTCATCGTTTTCCCAACGCGTCCTGTTCACGAGCCCCTTGCGCTCCAAATTCTTGAGGAGGGGCGTGAGCGTCCCCGAATCGAGATAGAGTTTCGCGCCGAGCGATTTTACCGTAACCCTTTCCTCCTCCCAGAGGACGAGCATGACGATGTACTGCGTGTACGTGAGCCCCAAGGGGTCCAAATAGGGGCGATACTTTCGTACAACTTCTTTTGAAGCCGCATAGAGCGGGAAGCAGAGCTGGTTTTTGAGTTTCAAATTTTCGTACTGTTGCATAGTTGCCTCTCCAAAGCTGTCTTGACTATTCTATCACAAACAATGATAAAAATCAACCGTTTCCTGCATAAAAAACCGCTCAAAAATAATTATTTAGCGCACTTCATTTCCTGCTCTCCCGAATTTGCCGATCGGTCTCCCGCTTGATATCCCGTTCCTTCAGGGTCTGCTTTTTATCGTACACATTTTTGCCCCGTGCAAGGGCGATCTCTACTTTTACGAGGGCGTCCTTAAAGTAGATCTTGAGGGGAACGAGGGTGAAGCCCCGCTCGTTGACTTTGCCCACGATCTTGGAAATCTCCCGCTTGTGGAGGAGGAGCTTGCGGTCCTTTCTCGAATCGCGTGTGGAAAATGCGCCGCTCTTATCGTAGAGGGTGATGTGCATATTCTTGAGGTATACTTCCCCGCCGCGCACTTCACAGAAGCTCTCACCGAGAGAGGCCTTGCCCGCGCGGAGCGATTTTACTTCCGCCCCCTCGAGCACGATCCCCGCCTCATACTTATCGAGGAGGAAGTATTCAAAGGAAGCGGATTTGTTGATGGCAATGATCTTCATAATTTCCTCATGATGCTGAGCCGCACCCTCCTCGCACCCCAATCAACACCGTCTACGCGGACGCGTACGCCCTCTCCGAGGCGGTAGGAATGGCGGGTGCCGAGGAGCACGAAGCGGGTTTCGATGAATTCATACCCGTCGTCCGGCAAAGTTTCGATTGGAATAAAGCCCTCCACGGCGGTATCGAGTTCGGCAAACAGCCCAAACGCCGTCACTCCCGAAATGGTGGCATCGTATTCTTCCCCAATCTTATCGGCCATGTAGGCTACGATATAGAGGGCGTCTACGTCCCGCTCCGCCTCCTGAGCATTCCGCTCACAGGCGGAGGAGCGCGCCGCTGCCTCGGCTACAAAGTCCTTAAACTCCTTCTTCGCCTTCTCTTCATCGGAAAGCGCCGCCTTGATGATGCGGTGGATGCAGAGATCGGGGTAGCGGCGGATGGGGGAGGTGAAGTGACAGTAGCAATCGGAAGCGAGCCCAAAGTGCCCCAAGGGTTCGCTCGAATACACCGCCTTGCTCATCGAACGGAGCATCACGCGGTTGACGAGCGAGTAGAGGGGAGACCCCTCCAAAGAGAGCAGGAGATTTCTGTAATCCTCAGGGGAGACGTTCTTCGGGTCGAAGGTGACGGGAACGCCCGCGGCCTTCAGAAAATCCATAAAATCTTCGGCCTTTTCCGCCGAAGGCTTCTCGTGAACGCGGTACACAAAGGGCAGGTTTCTTGCCGTCATGAGGGTCGCCACGCTCTCATTGGCAAGCACCATGAACTGCTCGATCATCTCATGGGATATGGTACGCTTTGCCTCGGGAAGGGTGATCTTCCCATCTTCATAGAGGATTTTGGTCTCCCTGATATCGATGGCAACGCCGCCCCGCTTCTCCCTTGCCGCCTGCAAAATGCGGGTGAGGCGGGTTGCGATGGTGACGAATTCCACGAGATCAGGGTATTTTGATACAGTTTCCGTATCGCCGTCCGAGATCGCCGTAATTTCGTAATACGTCATGCGGTGGCGGGAACGGATGACGGAGGGCAAGACCTTCTTTTTGAGCACCCTGCCCTTCCCGTCCACCGTCATGAGGCAGGAGAGAGTGAGGCGGTCTACGCCTTCGTTCAAAGAACATATGCCGTTGGAGAGGGAGGGGGGGAGCATGGGGAGGACGCGGTCGGGAAAGTAGACGCTCGTGCCCCGTGCAAAGGCCTCCCGATCGAGGGGGGAATTGCGCTTGACGTAGTGGGTGACATCGGCGATGTGCACCCCGAGGCTGTAGACCTTTCCGTCGAAGGAGATGGAGATGGCGTCGTCGATGTCCCTCGTGTCCTCTCCGTCTACCGTGATGATGAGCTCATCTCGTAAATCGAGGCGGCCCTCCAAATCGGAAGGGGCGATGCCGCGCGCGGCCGCACTCTCGCCTTCCGCGAGTACTTCATGCGGAAATTCTTCCCGCAAGCGGTGGGCGCGGATGAGGGCAAGCTCCTCGGTGAGGAAATCCCCGCTCCTGCCCAAAATTTCGGTGACTTCTCCCGCAACCGTCTTGCCGTAATTGAGCCTGACCACGACCTTATCACCCTGCCGTGCACCCTTCGTGCGGCCCGTGAGGACGTAGACATCCTCCGAAAACCGCTTCTCATCGGGGCGGACGATACAGGCGCCGCGCTCCCGCAAAAAGGTGCCCACGAGCTCGGAATACCCCCGCTTCAGGATGGCAAGCACTTCGGCCTCCCCGCCCTGTTTCGGGAAGGCGAGCACGGTATCCCCGTGCAGGGCGCCATTCAAGGCACGGTGGGGGAGGAAGAGGTCGGGGGAGCCATCCTCGGGGCAGAAGAAGCCGAAGCCGCGCTCGTTGCCGCATACGGTGCCGCACTTCGCCCCGAACTGCTCCGCGGTGCCGTAGCGGTAGCGGCTATCCGAGAGGAGTTCGCCCTCCTTTACGAGGGCATGGAGCATGGAGCGGAGCCCTAAGGCTTCGCGCCTTCCGAGGCGAAGGAGGCGGGCGATCTCCTCATCGGTGCAGAGGGCGAAAGTCCCGTCTTTGAAATTTTCAAGCAAAGTCTGTTTTACGTTCATTGGAATGGGCAAAAGAAACGGGCAAGCAATCGCCCGCCCGCACGACATTTGTGTAACAAATCAAGCGCCCCAAATGGCATCGATTTGCAGGATGAAGAATACGACTGCAAACACGGCAAGGACGCCGAGGCAAATGAACGTCCACATCTTGAGTTTTGCTTCCACCGAGCGGCCCTTGTTCTTCCCGTAGAAGGTCTCACTCGAGCCACCGAGGGCATCGATGCCCTGCGAGTTGCCGGGGGTAAGCATAACGAGGACGATTGCGGCGATGGCGGCAACGCCCATTGCGATGATGAGTGCGAGGCTGACAGCCCGATAGGTGACGTACGCGGCGTCGCTTGCTACGGGCGCGAGTAAGTTTCTGATGATCGATGTGAAATCCATACGCGTATCCTTTTTGTTCCAAAGTGCAATTCGAATTATACCACAGCCCAATGGAAAACACAACTTATTTTACCGCATTTTTGAAAATTTACAAAAAAATCCCCTCCAAACGGAGAGGATCTCGAGGTTACTTGGTGCCTTTGAAGATATCGGGCTGGCTCGAGAAAATCAAAATGCAATTTTCGTTTACGATATCGCTCTTCTGATACTTTTCCCAAAGCTCATCGAATTTTTCTTGCTCAGCTTCGGAGAGATCTTCCTTGTAGGCCTTTTGGAGGGCGTCTGTGTTCTTGTATTCCCATACGACGGTGTACTTCGCGCCGATGAGTTTCAAGAGGTCTGCAAGGGTGGCATCTTCCTTGATTTCGGCAGTCGTCATGAAGTGAACGGTCGCATCGGCTTCCTTCACCTGTTCATCGGTGAGGTGGAAGGCCTCTTTGATGTCGTCGGTGAGCTCAACTTCATGGTAGCCCTCTTTTTCATAAGCGGACTTGATCTTGCTCCAAGCCGAACCGCATGCGCAGAGCCCTACGAGCATAACAGCCACGAGTGCGAGCGCGGTAACAATGATACCGAGTTTTCTTTTCATAGTGTGCTCCTTTGAACGTTCTTGAAAACAGTATAGCCGTACCGCAAAAAATTGTCAAGCGTTTCACATGATATCGGCTGAAAAAAGTGCACAAATTCCCCGAAAATCGGTGCATGCGGTTGACAATTATTTCCACGAAGTTTATAATGATTTTATGGAAAACCTCACCCTGATTGGAATGCCTTCCGCGGGGAAGAGTACGGTGGGAAGGCTACTTGCAGAGCGCATGAATTATGCCTTCCTCGATTGCGACGCCCTCATCATAGCAAGGGAGGGGCCCCTTTCCGAGCTCATTGAGAAGCGGGGCGTAGAGGAGTTTTTACGCATCGAAGAACGCATTTGCTCCCAAATCGAGGTAAATCGTACGGTGATCGCCCCCGGGGGGAGCGTGTGCTACTCCGAGCGGGCGATGGAGCACTTTTTAAGGCTCGGGAAGGTCGTATACCTTAAAATCGGGCTCGAAGAGGTCAAGCGGCGTATCGGGGATTTCAAGGCCCGCGGCGTCGCCATGCGGGGGAAGATCAACTCGCTCGATGCGCTGTATGCGGAGCGCGTGCCCCTCTTAGAGCGATGGGCGCAGCTGACCGTCTCCTGCGACGGCAAGACGGCGGAGGAGATCGCAGAAGAAATAATGGGGGCGGTAACGGTATGAGAATTTGCGTTTACGGAGCGGGGGCGATGGGTACGACGCTCGGCGCCTTCCTCCAAAAATCGGGAACGGTGTGCGACCTCGCGGTGCGCCGCCGTGAGCATGCCGAGGCCCTCAAAACAAAGGGGGCACGGCTCATCTACCCGAACGGCAAACAGGAGACGGTGTGCGTTTCCGCATGCCTTCCCTCGGACATGGCGGGCCGCTACGATGTCATTTTCCTTGCGACCAAACAGCGGGAGAACACTTCCATCGCACGGCAGTTGCACGGGCTGCTCGCCGCAGACGGCGCACTCGTCACCGTGCAGAACGGTCTCCCCGAAAAGGACCTTGCCGAAGTTTTGGGTAGCGACCGCATCCTCGGCGCGGCGCTCTCCTGGGGCGCGGAGCGCGGAGAGGACGGGGAAGTGAAAGTTACCTCGATTGCAGGCTTCCATATCGCCCTCGGGGCATACGGGAAGGGCAATCATCTTCAAGAAGTGCAGGAGATGTTACAAAAGTTTGCGGAGGTTACGGTTGGCGACCTCACCGAGATCCGCTTTGCAAAGCTTGCCGTAAATGCCTCTTTCTCTACGCTCTCCGCCATTTCTGGGCTTACCTTCGGCGTTCTCGCCGCAAAATACAGGAAGCGGGTGATGGCCCTCATGCGGGAAGTGTTTGAAGTTGCCCGTGCCCTCGGTGCGAAGAAACTTCCCCTCAACGGGCACGACCTCTTCAAGGTATTCGGCGGGCTCGCTCCCGTAACCCTTCCCATCGCGATGAAGCGCTACCGCGATACCCGCTCGGGGATGCTTCTCGATTTGGAGAACGGCAGGCGCTGCGATGTGGACTTCGTGGCGGGCGCAGTCGTCCGTGCGGGAGAGGGCGTAGGCGTGAAGTGCCCCTGCCTTGCAAGGGCCGTATCCCTCGTCCACGATATTGAAAACGGCCTCGCCGAAATTGCACCCGAAAGTTTGGAGCTGTTATGAGACTCATTCTCATTCGCCACGGAGACCCCGATTACACGATAGACGGCCTCACGGAGAAGGGGGAGCGGGAAGTTGCCCTCCTCGCGAAGCGGGCCAAGGGGTGGGAGGTGGATGATGTTTACACCTCTCCGCTCGGGCGGGCAAAGGCAACCGCCGCGCCCTGCCTTGCCGCATGGCACAAGGAGGCGACCGTCCTCGATTGGTTGCAAGAATTCTTCTTCCCCGATGCCGATGAACACGGCTGGCTCCCCATTCCTTGGGATTTTTACCCCGCCGATTGGACGGGGGACGATGAGAACTTCTGCGAGGACAAGTGGCTGAACCTTCCGCATCTCGCCCCCGCGGGGCCCCGTTACCGCATGACCTGTGCCGCCCTCGACGACTTTTTGAAGGGTTACGGCTATGAGCGGGAGGGGAGAATGTACCGCGTGCGGGAGCATTCGGAAAAAACCGTGGTCTGCTTCTGCCACTTCGGCATCTCGATGATCCTCTTATCCCATCTCCTCAACATCTCCGCAGAGACCCTGCTTCACGGATTCTTCCTGCCGCCCACTTCGGTAACCATTCTGAATACGGAGGAGCGGAGGGGGGATGAGGCCTACTTCCGCGTCGAGCGGTTCGGGGACTGCGCCCACCTCATCGCAGGGGGCGAACCCGTATCGCCGAGCGGCTACTTTACAACGATATTTCAAGAAAAACCTTTGAAGGAGTGAATATGGATCACAAAGCATTGGCGGAGCGGCTTCTCCCGGGAAGCTATCCGTCCCTCCAATTCTATGAAGAAAAATACCCCGCCCGCAATTTGCCGAAGGGGGCGGAAGTCACCCGCCTTGCGCCTTCTCCCACGGGCTTTATCCACCTCGGGAACCTCTTCAGCGCCATCGCCGATGAGCGTATCGCCCACAGGAGCGGGGGCATCGTGTACCTCCGCATCGAGGATACCGACTTAAAGCGCAAGGTGGATGGGGCGGTCGAAGCTGTCATCAGTGCGCTCAACTATTTCGATGTCAAATTCGATGAGGGGGCGGAGATCGGCGGGGATGAGACGTACGCGCCGTGGTATCAACGGCAACGTGCCGAAATTTACCGTGCCTTTGCAAAGAAGCTCATCGAAGAGGGGAGGGCATACCCCTGTTTCTGCACGGAGGAGGACCTCACCGCCCTCCGCGAGGAGCAGACCAAAAATAAGGAAATTACGGGCTACTACGGAAAGTACGCCCGTTGCCGCAACCTCACCGAGGAGGAAATCTATAAGAACCTCGATGCGGGAAAGCCCTTCGTCATTCGCTTGAAGTCGATGGGCAACCCCGAAAACAAGTTCAAGTTCCACGATGAGATCAAGGGGGACGTGACCGTAACCGAAAACGATCAGGACGTCGTCATTCTGAAATCGGATGGCATTCCCACCTATCACTTCGCCCACGCCATCGACGATCACTTCATGCGTACCACCATCGTTATCCGCGGGGAAGATTGGCTTGCGAGCCTTCCCATCCACATCGAGCTCTTCCATGCGCTCGGCTTCCCGCTTCCCCGTTACGGCCACCATTGCTCCCTGATGAAGCAGGATGGCGAGACCCGCCGCAAGCTCTCCAAGCGGAAGGATCCCGAGCTCTCCCTCGAATTCTACCGCAAGGAGGGGTACTTCGCAAGGGCGGTGAAGGTGTATATGCTAACTCTGCTCAATTCCAACTTTGAGGAGTGGTACCTAAAGCACCCCGATGCAGACCCCAACGAATTCCCCTTCAAGGCAGAGAAGATGTCAAAAAGCGGCACCCTGTTCGATTTGGACAAGCTCAACGATATCTCCAAGAACGAGCTCTCCAAGCTCTCCGCAGAGGAGATGGCTACCTTTTTGGAGGGTTGGGCAAACGAATTCGGGAGCGAGGCGCAGAAGGCATACTTTAAGGACCGCGAGAAGCTCTTAAGCGTCCTCACCCTCTGCATGGGCATCGGGGGCAAGAAGCGGAGAAAGGATTTCACCACGGCGTCGCAGGCGATGGCGTTTATCGAATACTTCTTCACCCGTACCACCCAGGTGGATGCCTACAGGGTTGACGGGGAGACCGTAAAATCCCTCCTTTCTGACTTCCTCAGCGTATATTCGTATGAGGACGACGCGCAGGCTTGGTTTGAGAAGGTGAAGGAAGTGGCGGCCCGCCACGGTTTTGCCGCCGATATGAAGGCATACAAGGCCAACCCCGAGGGATACCGCGGGAGCGTGGCGGATGTGGCCGAAGTGCTCCGCATTGCCGCAACGGGCAGGGCAAATACGCCCGACCTGTGGACCATTATGCGCATCCTCGGGGAAGAGGAAGTGCGTAGGCGGCTTACGTCCGCGGAGGCACCCTGTGAGTAGGGCGGATGAGATCTTCGTTGCAAACTGCAGGGAGATCTTGGAGCACGGCGTCCGTGACGACGCCCTCTCGGTGCGCCCCCATTGGGAGGACGGCACCCCCGCGCATACCGTAAAGAAGTTCGGCATCGTAAACCGCTACAATTTGCAGGAAGAATTTCCCATCCTCACGATACGGAGGACGGCGTTCAAATCGTGTATCGATGAGCTCCTCTGGATCTGGCAGAAGAAGAGCAACAACATCCACGACTTAAATTCCCACATTTGGGATAGTTGGGCGGATGAAACGGGCTCCATCGGCAAGGCATACGGCTACCAACTCGCCCAAAAATCCAAGTATGCGGAGGGGGAGTTCGATCAGGTAGACCGCGTCCTCTACGATCTGAAACACAATCCCGCCTCCCGCCGTATCATGACCAATCTCTATAACTTTGCCGATTTGCACGAGATGCACCTGTATCCGTGTGCGTATTCGGTGACTTTCAACGTCTCGGGGGACACCCTGAACGCCATTTTGAATCAGCGCTCGCAGGATATGCTCACCGCAAATAATTGGAACGTGGTGCAGTATTCGGTGCTCCTTACGATGTTTGCGCAGGTTTCGGGGCTCAAGGCAGGGGAACTCGTGCACGTCATTGCCGATGCCCATATCTATGAGCGGCACCTGCCCATCGTGGAGGAGATTTTGAAGAATCCCCAACGGCCTGCCCCCAAGTTCTATGTAGACCCTGCGGTGACCGACTTCTATTCCTTTACCAAAGATAGCTTCCGCCTCGAGGGGTATGAATTTACCCCGCTCGAGAAGAAAATTCCCGTTGCCATTTGAGGAGATGTATGAGAGCAATTTTCCATGCCGATAGCAAGTGGGGCATCGGGAGAGAGGGGGGGCTCATGTTCTCCCTGCCCAAGGATATGAAGTTCTTCCGCGAGACGACGATGGGCAAAGTCGTTGTCATGGGGTACAACACCCTCCGCTCCCTCCCCCAAGGAAGGCCCTTGAAGGGCCGTGTAAACATCGTGCTCTGCCCTGAGGAGGCAGAAGGCTCCGTTGTTGGGGTGGGCGCCGTTGCGGTGCATTCCCTCGAAGAACTCTTCGGGGAAGTCAAGAAATATCCGAGAGACGATGTGTATGTTATCGGCGGGGCAAGCGTATACAGGGCGCTTCTGCCGTACTGCGAGGAAGCGCTCGTTACAAAGGTGGATGCAGAGGGCGGGGCAGACGTATTCGCCCCCAACCTCGATGAGGAGGAGGCCTTCGAACTCATCTCCAAAACCGCTCCCATTCTCGACAGCGGCTACACCATCCGCTTCTGTACCTACAAAAACAACAGCGTTAAAAATCCATAAAAGAAGGGGGAATTTTTTCGAAAAGCCCCCTTTTTTGTTGTATTTTTCGGGCAAAAGTATTATAATCACCTTTGGATTTTTCAATGTGAGGAAATTATGCTGAGAGAAGATTTGAGAAACGTTGCCATCATCGCCCATGTAGACCACGGCAAGACGACGCTTGTAGACCAAATGCTGAAGCAGGCGGGCACCTTCCGCGAGAATCAGGTCGTGGAAGAGCGCGTGATGGATAGCGGCGATTTGGAACGGGAGCGCGGGATCACCATTCTTGCAAAGAACACTTCCATTCACTACCACGGGGTAAAGATCAACATCGTCGATACGCCCGGCCACGCCGATTTCTCGGGGGAGGTCGAGCGCGTCCTCAAGATGGTTTCGGGCGTCCTCCTGCTCGTCGATGCCGCCGAAGGCCCCATGCCGCAGACCCGCTTTGTCACCCAAAAGGCCCTCGAGATGGGGCACCGCCTCATCATCGTCGTCAACAAGGTGGATCGGCCCGATGCCCGCACCAAGGAGGTGGAGGATGAGGTCTTGGAGCTTCTGATGGACCTCAACGCCACCGATGAACAGCTCGAGAGCCCCTTTGTGTACTGCTCGGGAAGGGAAGGCACGTCCTCCCTCGATGCGGATACCCCGGGAACAGACCTCGTGCCCCTCTTCGATACCATTTTGAAGCACTTCCCGCCCCTCGATATGGAGCCCAATGCGCCGTTGCAGCTGCTCGTTTCGAGCATCGATTACAACGATTATGTGGGCAGGATCGGCATCGGAAGGATCGAGCGGGGCGTCGCAAAGCAGGGCGCCGAAGTCACCGTATGCAACTATAACCATAAGGATGTCAACGTAAAGGGCAAACTTGTCAACCTCTATGAAATCGAGGGGCTCGAGCGGGTGCCCTGTGAGCATGCCGAGGCGGGGGACATCGTGTGCTTCTCGGGCCTCGAAAAGATCAACATCGGGGATACCGTCTGCTCTACGGACTGCGTAGAACCCGTTCCCTTTGTCAAGATCTCAGAGCCCACCGTGGAGATGATCTTCTCCGTCAACGATTCTCCCTTTGCGGGCAAAGAAGGGAAATTTGTCACCAGCCGCCACTTGCGCGAGAGGCTGTATCGGGAGCTTTTGCGCGACGTCTCCCTCCGCGTGGAGGATACGGACAGCACGGATAGTTTTCGCGTTTCGGGCAGGGGAGAGATGCACCTCTCCATCCTCATCGAGACGATGCGCCGCGAGGGGTACGAATTTCAGGTGAGCTCCCCCAAAGTTCTCTATAAAGAGATCAATGGGGTGAAGTATGAGCCCGTGGAGCGGCTCATCATCGATGTGCCTGAAACGAGTACGGGCGTTGTCTTTGAGAGCATGGGCACCCGAAAGGGAGAGCTTGCGCACATGTCTGCAATGGGCTCCCGCATGCGCCTCGAATTCTTCATCCCCGCCCGCGGGCTCTTCGGTTACAAGAGCGCCTTCATGACGGATACCAAGGGCGAAGGCGTGATGAGCTCTGTTTTCTATGAATATCAGCCCTACAAGGGAGAGATCCAGAGAAGGGTTTCGGGTTCCCTCGTCGCCTACGAAACGGGGGAGGCCGTGACGTACGGGCTCTTCAATGCACAGGGGCGGGGCATCCTCTTCATCACCCCGGGCACCTCCGTCTACGAGGGCATGGTCGTCGGCGTCTCCCCGAAGGAGGGGGATATCAACGTCAACGTCTGCAAGACGAAGCACCTCACAAATACCCGCTCCTCCTCTTCAGACGACGCACTCAGGCTGATCCCCCCGAAGAAGCTCTCCTTGGAGGAAGCGCTTGAATTCATCGGGGACGATGAGCTCCTCGAGATCACCCCGAAGAGCATCCGTATCCGCAAGCGCATCCTGGATGGCGAGCTCCGCGCCAAGGCAAGGGCGAAGGAAAAGGCAGGCGAATAATTGTTTTGCGAAGTACTATGCGTGGCATAATGCTACGTTCCCGCCCCAAAATTCGCGTAAATACATCTAATTTCCGTAATTTTCCCCGATAATTCATATCTCGCAAAAAGAGCGCATAGCCTATACTATGCAGGAAACAAAGCAGAGCGTTCTTACCATCGAGAACCAAAATAAGATTTCCATGACGGGCGTAGGGGCAGTGGATAGCTTCTCGGATACCGTGATTGTGCTCGCGGTGAACGGCAAGCGGGTGCAGATCGCGGGCACGGGCCTCAAAGTGCTCTCCTTCTCGGAGGGGAGCGGCAACTTCGCCGCAAGCGGTCAGGTGCACTCCGTCAAGTACGGGGAGCGGGGCGGTGGGCTGAAAAAGCTGTTGAAATCGTGAGAGAGCAGCTTTTCAGCTTTGCCGTCTGTGCCCTCTTCGGCATCGGCGTAGGATTCCTCTATGAATTCGTAACCCTCCTCCGAAGGCCCTTCAAAATTCTCGCCGTCCGCTATCTCACCGATATTTTCTTCTGCATTTTGGTGACGGGGCTCTATGTTTTCATGTCCGTCTCTTTGCGGTTTTCGGGGCTTCGGCTCTATATGATTACGGCAATTTTGCTCGGAATTTTGCTCTATAAAAAATTTTTTTGCAAAATTGTTGCAATAATAACAAAAATGGTGTATAATAGAACTAAAGAAACACGGAAGGATAGGACATGGCGGAAAAGCAAACTCGCATCTCCGAAGAAAAAGCAAGAAAGATTGCAGTCGGCGCTACGGTAGCCGGCGTGCTTCTCGTGCTCTTTTTATTGGTGATCATCGTCGTCCAGATCGTGCAAATTTCCGTTCGCAGCAAGACGATGGATCGGATCGACGAGCAGACGAAGCAGTTCGAAGATCTCATCGAAAAGGAGAGCTCCGATCTCGAATACTATGAATCTGAGCTCGGCATGTATCATCAGGCCCTCGAACAGGGTTGGAGCGCACGTTAACATGAAATACGCAATTTTAGACATTGGTTCCAATTCCGTCCGCCTCATGCTTTGGGCGGACGGAAAAACTTTATATAAGGAGGTCCTCACCACCCGCCTCGGGGAGGGGCTCTCCGCAAGCGGCCTGATTTCGGATGCCGCCGAGAAGAGGACGATTCCTGCGATCGTTACGCTCCTCGGCCGTGCGAAAGGGGAGGATGCCGAGGTTTTGGCATTTGCAACTGCCGCGGTGCGGGGCGCCCGTAACGGCCCTGAATTCGTATCCGCAGTCAAGAGGGAGTGCGGTGTAGATATAGACGTCGTTTCGGGGGAGGCAGAGGCCCTGCTCGGGCTGCGCGGCGCCCTCGGCATGCGGGATGGCGGCATCATCGATATCGGCGGGGCGAGCACCGAAGTCTGCCTGCAAAGAGAGGGCAAGGTGGTGTACTCGGTAAGTCTGCCCGTCGGCTGTGTACGCCTTCACGATGCCTGCGGGGAGGATGTTACACTACTCACTTCCGTAATTGAACAGGCAATTTCGCCGCTTCCCGCCATCGAACTTCCGCTCTACGCGGTCGGCGGCACCGCTTCCACCCTCGCCTCCGTGCGGCTCGGTTTGAAGCAATACGACGGTGCAGCGCTTCAAAATGCAATTCTTTCCCGTAATTGGCTCAAATGTATGGCCAACTATTTGCTCTCCGCGCCCCTCGAGGACAGAAAGCGCATCAGGGGGATGGACGTAACCCGTGCAGACATCTTGGGGGGCGGTACCCTGCTGCTTACGCATATCCTGCAGAGAGTGGGGGCGAACGAGGTTCGCTTTTCGGACGGGGACAACCTTGAGGGGTACGCCGTCTATCGGGGGCTCAAATGAGCGGGCGGAATAAGCGCATTTTATATACCGTAACCACCGTTGTTCTGCTCCTCGCATCCATCGCAAGCATCATTCTGATGTGGTACTTTTCGGGCGTTACGGGCTACCTTCTCTTGGGGGTTGCGGCGGTTTACGTCCTCCTGCCCATCCACATCATCGTACACGAGATGGGGCACCTCGCCTTCGGCGGGGCGCAGGGCATGAAGTTTGTCTCCGTACAGGTGGGCAACTTCAGGCTCTCCCGTAATAATGGGAAATTGTACCTATCCTTTGAACCGCCAGAAGGGGTGCTCGGGGTCACTGCCTTCTATCCCGCCCATGCAAGGAATATGCGCCGCCGCATGATTTTGACTGCCCTCGGCGGGGCCGTATGCAACCTCATCTATTTTATCATTTTCTTTACGCTGTACTTTATCTCCCGCCATCCCGCCCTCTTGTTCTTCGAACTGTTTGCACCCTCTTCCTTAGTAGAGGCCGTGAGCGCACTGCTTCCCGTAGACCTCTCTGCGGGAAAGACGGATGGCAGGGTCGCGCTCGGGCTGCTGCGCCGTGATGCGGAGGAGGAAGTGATGCTCCGCGTCCTCACGGCCGAGGGGCTTTTGAAGGATGGAAGCTTTGCGGAGATCCCGCTCGGGCTCTTCCGCGTGCCCGTGGTGCGGGAGGACCTTGCCGCCCTCGCTTCACTCAAGTTCATCGAGATGCAGACCTACCTCTTCCGCGGGGATACGGAAAGGGCGCATGAGATTTATGGAAAGCTTCGTGAACTCGAAGAGCCCTCCGAAGAGCTTCGGGAGGAACTTGAGCGGTATAGCGTATGCTTCGGTGGGGGGGAGTTCGTGAAGAAGCCTTCTCCGCTTGCGGGCGTAAACGCCCTCGAGGAGACGCTCTCGGCTCCGCAGAAGTAAAAAAAATCTACCCGTAGGTAGATTGAAAATTCTCTTTTGGAAATGAAAAACTTCGTTAAAACGAAAGGAAGCGGACGCGCGCTTCAAGAGAGAGTATGAAGTTGTAGAAAGGCCAACTCAATCGCTCAGACCAAGGAGATAATCTGAGGATACGTTGAAATACCTTGCGACCTTCGCGATGTTGGAAGCGGTAGGGTCGCTCTTATTGGTTTCCCAATAGCACACGATACCCAAGCTGACGCTCAAATCCTTAGCAACCGTTGCCTGTGACAGGCCTCTTTCCTTTCTCAACTCCATGAGACGTTCTGCAAATACTTTCATGCTCCCATTATACTAAATTTGCGTATAATTTGCAAGAGTTTTTTGAGGGAAAATGCGTATATTTTTGCAAATTTTTTTGAAAATTTTTTCGCTTTATTCAGTTAGTTAACTGTTGTCATGCCCATTTGTTACGAAAACGCGAATTTTGAAACAAACTGACGGAAGGGCCTTCCAACCTTTCACTCATTTTTCGTGATGCGGGAGAGGATCTCGAAGTAATCATCGAAGGTCTTTTGGGTGCAATCGGGGTCCTTTATCGTAACGAGGCCGCTCTTCAGCCCCACGAGGGCGAATGCCATGGCAACGCGGTGGTCTCCGTACGTCTCAATGACGGCATCGTGTACGGGGGCGGGCGTAATAATGATTTCATCTTCGGATGTTGTGCAGGGAACCCCGAGGGCGGTGAGCGCCTCATAGATCGCCCTGACGCGGTCGCATTCCTGATTGCGGATATGGCGGATGCCCGTCATATGGGTGGGGGTTACGGCAAAGGGCGCAAGGGCGGCGAGGGTGAGCGCTTGGTCCGAAAAGGCGGAGACGTCTCCTACAAACCCTTCAAAGTGGCCTGCCTTTGTCCCATCCGCAAGGAGCCCTTCGGGCGTCTCCGTAAAGGTAACGCCGCACGCCCGCATCCGTTCCATAAAGCGGATATCGCCCTGAATGGTCGCCATCTTCATGCCTTTGATGAGGATGCGCGTATGGAGCAGGAGAGATGCTGCATAGAAGTAGCATGCCGCGGAGACGTCCGGCTCCACCCTGTAGAGCTCAGGTTTACGGAGGATGGGGGTAACCAAAATTTCCCCACCTTCCCGTGTGCACCCGCCACCGAAGGCGCGGATGAGTTCAGCCGTCATATCGAGGTAGGAGACCCTGCCGTAATCTGAAAGTTGAATTCGGAAGGGTACGTTCGACGTCGCGGCCGCCAACATCAGCCCGCTTGCGTACTGCGTACTCGTCGCCGCCTCAATTCGGCTGCTTCCCATGTTTGAGAGCCCTTTGGAATACATTTGGAAGGGGAAGTGGCCGCATTGCCCCCCGTATACGATGGTTACGCCCGCCTTCTCGAGTGCCGTAAGCAGCTCCATCGGGCGGCGCTCCATTTGGGGAGAGGCCGTAAACGAATAGCTCCCGCCGCGGAAGGCGAGCATCGCCGTGAGAAAGCGGGCCACCGTTCCCGCACTGCCCACATGGAGGGAAATGCCGTCTTTTACGCAACTTCTCCCATGCACGAGGAGGCCGTTCTCATTCGGCTCCGTTTGGATCCCGAGCGCATGGAGGCAGGAGAGCATGGTGCGGGAATCCTCCCCGAACTTTTTTGCGGTGAGCAGCGTATCCCCCTCCGTGAAGGCGGAAAGGAGGAGCGCCCGCGCAAGGATGCTCTTGGAAGCGGGGACTTCGACTTCGAATCCGCTCCCCGTATATTTCCCGACACGACAAAATTCCATAAAAATAGTATAACTTTATCCAAACAAAATGTCAAGGAAATCTTGAAAAATCGCGAAGAGTGTGGTATAATCAGGAAGGTGATGCGATAAAATGGAATATACGGTTGTCCGAAGCAAGCGCAAGACGCTCTGCATGCAAATCAAGAGGGACGGAAGCATCGTCGTGAGGGCGCCCTTCGGCGTAAAGGAAGAGGAAATTCAAAAGTTTGTTTTGCGGCACGGCGATTGGGCGGAGAAGAAACTCTCCGAGCGCACCCCGCCACCTGCCTTTCAAGATGGAGAGCGCATCCAAATCGAAGGGATTTCTTATGTAATTACAACGGGAAGGGCGGCAGCCATCAAGAAAGGAACGCTGTTTCTTCCCTCAGAGGGGAGAGAGGAGGCGCTCATTGCCCTTCTGAAGCGCCGCACCCGTATCCGCATGGAGGCGTTGCTCGATGAGATTTGCAAGCAGTACGGCTTCACCTATACGGGGCTCACGATAACCTCCGCGCGGGGGAGATGGGGCTCCTGCAATGCAAAAAAGCACATTTCCTTTCCCTTTCGCACCGAATTTCTTCCCGATGCGCTCGCCCGCTACGTTGCCGTGCACGAGCTCTGCCACACCCTCGAGATGAACCACTCTGCTGCCTTTTGGAGGCAAGTGGAGCGAATTTTACCCAATTATAACCTTTTGAGAAAACAGCTTCATGCCTATCGTTGGGCGCTTGTATGTCTGTAATTAGCACTTTTACGAAGTACTATGCGTGACGTAATAATTGCTACGCCACGGGTTTTAGACCGCGTTTATGAAAAATTGCAGTGTGAGAATTCTCACAAATTCGGAAGGCCACAAGAGCATTTATTCCGCAAAGGGCGTATTTCTTGAAATTCCGCCCCGCGTCGTCTATTCCTATGAGGGCGACGAGGTGGCGCTCACCGTAAAAGAGCGCGAGCTCTGCATGGAGCGCAAGGGGGAAACGCCGCTTACGATATGTTTTTGCCCTGCGGAGCGTACGTACGCCCGCCTTCAACTCGGGAAGACGGTGGGCCTCATCCCGCTCGAGACGTCCAAATATGAAGTAGCTTCAGCCCCCGAAGCAATTCGGATCGAACTTATATATCGGTTTCAATTTGAAACTTTTTCAACGGAGTTTCAGTTAAAAATCTTCATCAATTTTACGGAGGCAAAATGAAAATTCAGTATGCGGGGCATTCCTGCTTTCTCGTCACTGCGGACTCAGGCGTCCGCATCGTAACCGACCCTTACGGCGACGTCGGCATTCCTTTGCCGCACCTTGAAGCGGACGTCGTAACCGTCAGCCACAACCACTTCGACCACGTGAATGCGGAGGGCGTTTCCGGGGAATTCAAGGTGCTCGATAGGGCGGGAAGGCATTTCGCGGGCGGCCTCGTGTTTACGGCCCACCCCTGCTTCCACGATAGCCTTTCGGGCAGGCTGCGGGGAAAGAACCTTGCGTTTACCTTTTCGGTGGACGGCGTACGCGTCTGCCATATGGGGGATATCGGCGAACTCAGCCCCGCCCTCGTATCAAGTCTCGGCAGGGTAGACGTGCTCCTTCTTCCCGTCGGCGGGCACTATACGGTGAACGCACGGCAGGCGAAATACTATGCCGATGCGCTCTCTCCCTCCTACGTCATTCCGATGCACTATAAAGTGGAAGGGCTCACCGTTGATATTGCGGGCGTAGAGGAATTCACATCCCTGTTTCCCATGGAGCGCATACAACACGCAAGCGAACTTACCCTCAGCGGAAAACAAAAGCAGGATACCAAAATCATTGTTATGGAGCGGCTTGCATAATGGATATCATGTATGAAACTGCAAAAAAGGAACTTTATGCCTATTTGGATACCCTTCCTCTCATCACCGTCCGCGTCGTCGGCAGGAAGAAGGGGCTCAACCATTCGAGTTCGGGCAATAAGGACGAGCTCATCAACGGGATCATCGACCTCTTGACGGGCAAGACGAAGCCCGAGCCCAAGAGCAAGCGGGGGGCTCCGCCCAAGAATGATTACGTAGATCCCGTAATTCTTAGGAAGATCGACGATATCCTGTTTGAAGCGGGATATCTTCACGGTTCCCTCGAAGTACATCAGCCCGATGCGGAAGGGCCCGAGGAGACCATCACCTATCAGAGTACGATCCGCCGCGGCATCCTTGAGATCACTTCGGGCGGCTATGGGTTTCTTCGTGCCCACAACTGCCAGCCCTCCGTCGAGGGAGATGTCTTTTTGCCTTCCTCCGCCATCCACAACTTAAAACTTCGGGAGGGGGACGTCATTTCGTGCTCCGTCCATCCCCGCACCAAGACGGATTCGCCCGCGATGGCGCAGCTCATGACCGTAAACGGGTTGATGGTGGGCAATTACGAGAGGAGGCCCTTCTTCGATTCGCTCACCGCAAAGTATCCGTGTGAGAAGATCGCCCTCTCCGAGGGCTGCGACGACCTGTCGCTCCGCGTTCTCGACCTCTTTGTCCCCATCGGGAAGGGGCAGCGCGCCCTCATTATCGCCCCTCCGAAGGCGGGCAAGACCACGCTCTTAAAGGCTGTGGCCCGCTCGGTCTCCGAACATCATCCCGATATCCACCTCATCGTGCTCCTCATCGATGAGCGGCCGGAGGAAGTGACGGATTTTCGTACGAGCGTACCCCGTGCCGAAGTCGTGTATTCCACCTTCGATGAGGGGGCCGAGCACCACATCCGTGCGGCAAGCCTCACCCTTGCCCATGCGAAGCGGCTTGCGGAGCACGGCAAACACGTGCTCATCCTGCTCGATTCGCTCACCAAACTCACACGGGCATATAACTACGCCGTCGAGAGCACGGGCAAGACGCTCTCTGGCGGCCTCGATGCAGGGGCGCTCGCCGAGCCCAAGCGGTTCTTCGGGGCCGCGCGCAACACCGTAGAGGGGGGGAGCATCACCATCCTCGCGACCGCGCTCGTGGATACGGGAAGCCGCATGGACGACATCATCTATGAGGAATTCAAGGGGACGGGCAATGCCGATATCTTCCTCTCCCGTGAACTTGCGGAGCGAAGGGTATTCCCCGCGATCGATGTCAGGCGTTCGGGGACGCGGAAGGAAGAATTGCTTCTGCCGCAAGCCGAGCTCGATGCCGTATACAAGATGCGGGAGAGGGGCCTGTGCGATAACATGCAGGGCCTCCTCGATATGCTCAGGCGCACGAAGTCCAATGCAGATTTCATCGCAAGGCTTCCCGAGTGGATCCGCGTCTTTAAGAACTGAATTTTTTCAACAGAAAAAGGAGCCGAGCGGCTCCTTTTTGATGTAGTTTTGTTACTTTCCCGGGGCGGGGCGCGTCAACAGCCAATATGTTACGCCGAACACGGGCACACACAGGAAGAACATGCAGGGGAGGAGCACATACGTCGTGAGGCTTCCGATCTCCGCAAAGTTGATGTTTACGACGAGTGCCACGATGAGGTCTACAATGACGCATAGCACGAAGCCGACGGCAGCGTTGATGAGGACGGGGCCATTCTTGCGGATGGCGCGTTCGCCGTAGTGGTTGGCATACGCAAGCCCCGTCACGAGCAAGAGGGCGATCCCGCAGCCCCAAATGAAGTAGGGGTAGAAGAGGGGAATGGTTACCGTTTGCCCGACGCCGAGCGCCACGCTTCCCTCCACGAGGCAGAGGAAGAATACGACGAGGGCGGAGAAGAAGAGCGCTCTGCCCTTGTGGACGGTACTCACCGACTCCTGCTTCTTTTCGGTGGTATTGCCCGCCGTCGTCACCCGTATCCCTTCCCGTGCCGCACGCGTCCTGAGGTCTGAAAAGTCCGTGCCGTTGAGTGGCATCGTGCGCACAGGTTCCTCCTCGGCATCCGCCTCAACCTGCTGCACGGTGGGCGCATAGATGCTGCGCACCTTCACGCGGTAATCGGCATCGGCGGGGTTGGATTCGGGAACGGGATAGCCGACTTCGGGCGGGGGCCCGACGGGCGTAGGGGGAGTGTTGACGAGGTCCATGTAGTTTTGATGGATGAGCTCGGCCTGCCTGCGGCGGAAGAGTTCTGCCTGCTCGGCTTCGATTTGAACGCGCTGCCGCTCGAGTTCTTCCACATGGGCGCGGCGCTCATTTTCGATGATCTCATCGCGCTGGCGGAGGAGCTCGGTATACTGCGCCCGCTCGTTGAGGTAGGCTGCTTCACGGCGCTGCATTTCCTCTTCACGGTATTTGAGGAGGACGGCGTTTTGGGATTCAAACTCCCGATTCTTTGCCTCCTGTTCCTCGAGGACCCTGCGGCGTTCCGTTTCTTCCTGTTCGAAGGCCTTTCTCTTCGATTCGAGCTCGGCCTCCATCGTGCGGCGGCTCGCCGCTTCCTCTTCCTCGAGGATCCTTCTGCGCTCAGATTCCTCGGCTTCGAGGGCGAGGCGGCGCTCGTTTTCCTCGGTATCCATCGCCAACTTGCGGGCGGCGAATTCTTCCTCGGCGTTCTTTTTACGGCTTGCATCCTCCTCCGCATAGCGGGCCTGAAGGGCGGCATTGTCCTCCTCTAACTTGCGGAGCTTCTCTTCGAGCCGTGCTTCATCCGCTTCACGGAGGGCCTTCGCCTCTGCAAGGCGGGCCTCCTCGAGGCGGAGCTGTTCGGCACGGTAACTCTCATCGGCGCGCTGCTTCTCTTCCAAGGCGGTTTCCCGTGCGGCGAGCTCCTTCTCCCGCCATTCGCGTTCGCTTTCAAACGCCGATTTGCGGGCGGCAAACTCCTCTTCAAGCGCCTTTCTGTCATTCTCAAGGGCGGTGCGCTCGTTTTCGAGCTCGCTTAAACGCGCTTCCCGCTCCGCATCCCTTGCGGAGAGCTCCTGCTTTTCGGCCTCGAACTGCTCCCGTTCCGCCTCGAGCTGTTTGGATTTTTCCTCATACTCTTGGAGGAGGGCGGCGCTCCGTGCCTCGTATTCCGTTTCAAGCTGTTCGCGCTCCGCCGTGCTATCGAAGGCGGGCTCGTAATCGAGGTCCTCACCGTCCTCATCCCGGGAGGGGACGCGGGAGGTGGAGGAGCGGAGCACCCGCATGTTTACGGCAGAGGGGGCGGGGTTGTTGAAATCGAATTCCTTATCCGAAATCAGGGAATCGATGACGGTGCGGGAATATTCCCATTCCGATTGATTCTGTTCGGAAATTTCCTTGCCCGCTTCGGTGAGGGAGAAGTACTTTCTCCTGCCTCCCGCCACAGAGCCGCCCCAATAGGAGGTGACAAAGCCGTCCTTTTCGAGGCGCTTGAGTGCGCTGTACAGGGAGGGCTGTTTGAGGGAATACTGGCCGTGGCTCTTGCGCTCGATCTCGGCAATGATCTCATAGCCATACTTATCGCCGTCGTAGAGGGCACGGAGAATGATCGTATTGATGTGACCGCGGATGAGGTCGGCAGAAATGGATTTTTCTTCCTTTTCGGTGCCGCCTTCGGCGTTTTCGTTTACGCCATCCGTAACCTGTTCTTCGTCCATATCTTCCTCCTTCGTTTTCCCATATTATACTACATATGCAATCATTTGTCAATAGTTGAAGTAATATGTCTGACATAAATCTAAAAAATTTTTTTCATTTTTCGGGGAAATTTTGCATAGAATAGCCCGATGGGAGTGTTGCGGGGCGCCCTGTTTCTCATCGGCGGGGCGATAGGAGCGGGGTTCATTACGGGCGCGGAGCTCGTGCGATTCTTTCACACAGAGTATTATGTCTTAAACGTGTTGTGCTCTGCAACCCTATTTTTTGTGCTCTCCTGTTGCTTTTTGGGGCTCGGCAGAAGGAAGGGAGGCTATGAGGGAGCGATGCGGGCGCTCTTCGGGAAGGGGGCGGGAGTTGTACGCGGTCTGCTTGCGGTGTGTTCCCTCGTGCCCTGTGCAGGCATGCTCGCGGGGCTTGATCTGCTTCTTCCAACAGCTTCGCCCCTTCTATCCCTTATGGGGCTTTTTGTATCCGCAGCCGTCCTCACCCGCGGAACGCGGGGCATCTCCCTGCTCAATGCCGTTCTCGTGCCCCTCCTTTTGGGGTTCGTTCTTGTTTACGGCAGGGCGGGGCTTGCCGATTTGCCGCTTACGGGAGGGGGAAACTACTTCGGCGGAGCGGTGTATGCGGGAATGAACGTCTTTCTGATGGCGCCCGTCCTCATGGATGCGGGCAGGGAGATGAAGCGGCCCACGCTCTCCGCCTTCCTCGCCGCAGCCGCCGTTGCCATCGGCGCCCTTGCCATCCTCGGGGCGATCCGCCTGCAAGGGGAAGGGGCCGTAGGGGCCGAGATGCCCTTTCTCTATGCGATGCAGGGCAAAAGGCTGTTTTTTGTAGCCGTAGCGCTTGCCATTCTCACTTCGCTCGCCTCCTCGCTCTACCCGCTCCTCTCGCTCACGGAAGGGCTCTTCCGGGAAAGAACAAAGAGATACGCCGCAAAGGGAATCACTCTCCTTGCGGCGTTTGGATTTTCACGCTTGGGTCTTTCGGGGATCGTTGGGATCTTTTACCCCATCGAGGGGATACTCGGGCTTACCTTTTCACTGCTCTGTATTCTTGACGAGCAGTTTTTCGAGAAGTACCACCAAAAAGTACATGCCCGCCGCAAGGATGCAGAGGATGAGGGTGGCGCTCATCACGAGGTCGAGCTTAAACACTTGCCCGCCGTACACGATGAGGTACCCCAATCCCGCCTTCGAGACGATGTACTCTCCCATAATGGACCCGATCCACGCCATTCCCACATTGACTTTGAGCATGGAGATAAAGGCGGGAAGGGAGGAGGGCACGACAAGCTTGGTAAGAATTTGCACCTTGCTTGCGCCCATCGAGCGCAGGAGGAGAAGCTTATTTTTATCCGTTGCGATGAAGGCGGAGAGCATGTGCAGAATGGCTACGATGAGCCCCACGAGCACCGTCATGACGAGGATGGCCTTGCTCCCCGTGCCGAACCACACGATGATGAGGGGCCCGAGCGCGATCTTCGGTAGGGCGTTGAGCACGACGATGTAGGGCTCCAATACGCTCCGCAGCGTCTCGCTCCACCAGAGGGCGAGGGCAATGCCGTAGCCGAGCACCGTTGAGATGGCGAACCCCGCAAGGGTCTCCCAGAGGGTGGTGCCGATGTGGTAGAAGAGGGTGCCGTCCTCGTAGAGCCCCCCGATGGTCGCAAGCATGCGGGAGGGCGAACTCGTGATGAAGGAATCCACGAGACCGAGGCTCGTTACAAGCTCCCAAATGCCGAAAAGTAAGGCAAGCAGGCCGAGGCGGAGGATCCATATGAGGGCAAGGCGGCCCCGCCTCTTCTTTAGAAAGAGCAGGTGCTCTTCGGAATACGTTTGGCTTTGGTGTTTCATCCGTTCAACTCCTTCCAGAGGATTTCAAACCAACCCGAAAACCCCTGCATTTCCCGCCGCTTAAGCGGGTTCGGTGAATCAAAATCGAGGGTATGTTCATGGGAGACGCGGGCGGGGCGCTTGGTGAGGACAAGCACCCGATCCGCAAGGGAGACGGCCTCCGAAATATCGTGGGTGATGAGAAGGGCAGTCTTTCCCTCACTCCGGATAATTTGGGAGACGTCTACGGCAACGTTGAGCCTCGTCTGATAATCGAGGGCGGAGAAGGGCTCATCGAGGAGGAGGATATCGGGGTCGGTGGCGAGGGTGCGGATGAGCGCCGCCCGTTGCCGCATGCCGCCCGAAAGTTCGGAGGGATAGCTCTCCAAAAATTCCCCGAGGCCGTACTTTTCGGCGAGCCCGATGGCCCGCTCACGGTGCTCCGCCGTGTTCTGCTTCTTGATCTCAAGGGGGAGATATACGTTTTTACGGATGGTCCTCCAAGGGAAGAGTTCATCCTTCTGGAGCATATAGCCGAAACTTCCGCAGCTTTCCACCTTCCCCGAAGAGGGCTTTAAGAGCCCCGCCGCAAGGGAGAGGAGGGTAGTTTTTCCACAGCCCGAGGGGCCGATGATGGCAACGAATTCCCCTTCTTGCACCGAAAAGGAGAGGTGCTCCGCCGCAACCGTCTCCCCGTGGACGGTATGATAGATGAGCCCGACATCCGTAAAACGGAGAATTTCCTTTTTCATATGAGTTTCCTTTGCGGGGATGCCGCCGTTATTTGAGACTTTGGTAGACGTCCCGCACGATGCTGTTGTCGATGAACAGGCCGTAATCGGCACGGGAGGGAAGTTCGCCCGCCGATGCGATGATATCCTGCAGGCGGTTGAAGCTCGGCTCGGTGAGTACCATATCGGTCACCCAAGCATCGATGCGCTGATAGCTTCGGATGCTCGTCTTGAGGGAATCGAGGGAGGTGGAGGGGAAGGCGTCGGTAAGATATCCCGCCATCCCGTCGGGGTCTCCCTTTTGGGCGTAGTCGATGGCCTTCAGCATGGCACGGAGGAAGCCGCGCACGGTCTCCTTGTTCTTATCGATCCACGAGCGCCTTGCGATGAAGGAGGTGTAGGGTACTTCGCCGCCCGCCTCTCCTACGGCCGCCACGATGTATCCCTTGCCCGCAGCCTGGTATTCGGAGGCGGTGGGTTCGAACATCGTGCAGTATTCCGCAGTGCCTTCCTCGAATGCCGCCGTCATGAGGTTGAAGGCGACGTCGAAGTTGAGGTGGATATCGTCGTCCGTGAAGCCGTGTTCGCGGAGAACGTATTCAAACGTCATGGCGGGTACGCCGCCGCGCCGCCCCGCGAGAATTTCCTTGCCCTTGAGGCTCTCCCACGTAAACGTATCCGCCTCGTCCTTTCTCGAGACGAGGAAGGATCCGTCTCGCTTGGTGAGCTGGCCGAATACGGTGGGCACATCCTGCATGCCGCCGAGGGCGACGTAGAGCGCTGCTTCGGGCCCGCAGAAGCCGACGTCCGCATCCCCCGAGAGCACGGCCGCCATCACGGCATCCGCACCGCCGCCGTTGGTGAGTTCGATTTTGATGTTCTCCTCCTCGAAGTAGCCGAGCGAATCGGCGAGGTAGAGGGGAGCATAGAAGATGGAGTGGGTCACTTCGTTGAGACGGATGGTTTTCATGCCGTCGTCCTCCGCACAGGCGGAGAGAGGAAGGAGTGCAAAGAGGAGCGCTCCTAAGGTTGCAAATATTTTTTTCATAATTCACTCCGTGAAAATTAGAATAATATATCTTATGAGCGGGGCGGATTTATTGACAACCGTTCAAAAAAGGTCTATAATTAAGAGTGTGCGTTTATGTAAGACTGAGCGCACGGCGAAGGTAGACCATGAAAGAGATCAAGACAACATATAACCCACGCGACTTTGAGGATAGGATCTACGCGGATTGGGAGCAAAACAAGTGCTTCCACGCGGAGATCGATCAGAACAAAGTGCCGTTTACGGTAATGATGCCCCCGCCCAACATCACGGGCCAGCTCCACCTCGGGCATGCGATGGATGAGACGATGCAGGATATCGTCGTCCGCTTCAAGCGCATGCAGGGGTACTGCGTGCTCTGGATGCCGGGCACCGACCACGCCTCCATCGCGACCGAAGTCAAAATCGTCGAGAAGATGAAGGAAGAAGGGCTCACCAAGGAAAACCTCGGGCGTGAGGAATTCTTAAAGCGTGCCTGGGCGTGGAAGGAACAGTATGGGGGAAGAATTGTCTCCCAGCTCAAGAAGCTCGGTTCCTCCTGCGATTGGGATAGGCTTGCCTTCACGATGGATGAACGGTGTTCCCGTGCCGTGCGGGAGGCGTTTGCCCGCCTCTATGAAAAGGGGCTCATCTACCGCGGGAGCCGCATCATCAATTGGTGCCCCTGCTGTAAGACGGCCCTCTCGGATGCCGAAGTGGAGTACTCGGAGGATGCAGGGCACTTCTGGCACTTCCGTTACCCCGTAGACGGGACGGAGGAATACATTACCATCGCCACCACCCGCCCCGAGACCATGCTCGGGGATACGGCAGTCGCCGTGCACCCCAACGATGCCCGCTACACTTCCCTCGTCGGCAAGACACTCACCCTTCCTCTCGTCGGGAGGAAAATTCCCGTCGTCGCCGATGAATATGTGGACCCCGCATTCGGGACGGGTGCCGTAAAAATTACGCCCGCCCACGATCCCAACGACTTCGAAGTGGGGCTTCGGCACAACCTGCCCGTCATCCGCATTCTCAACGACGACGGCACCGTAAACGAAGAGGGCGGCGTCTACGCGGGGCTCGACCGCTATGAGGCGAGAAAGCGCATCGTAGCCGATATGGAAAAGCTCGGCCTCCTCGCCAAAGTGGAGGCGCATACCCATAACGTGGGGCACTGTTACCGTTGCCATGCCACGGTGGAGCCCCTCGTCTCCAAGCAGTGGTTTGTGCGCATGGCGCCCCTCGCGAAGCCCGCGATCGATGCCGTGATGAAGAACAAGACCCGTTTCACCCCCGACCGCTTTGCAAAGATTTACTATAATTGGCTCGAAAATATCCGCGATTGGTGTATCTCCCGCCAACTTTGGTGGGGGCACCGCATTCCCGTGTGGTACTGCGACGACTGCGGTGCGGAGAGCTGTTCGAGGACAGATCTCGAAGTCTGCCCGAAGTGCGGGAGTAAACATATCCGCCGCGACGAGGACGTCCTCGATACGTGGTTCTCCTCCGCACTTTGGCCGTTTTCCACCCTCGGTTGGCCGGAGGAGACCCCCGAATTCAACTATTTCTATCCTACGGACGTGCTCGTGACGGGGTACGATATCATTCCATTTTGGGTCATGCGCATGATGTTCTCGGGGATACGCCATACGGGCAAGGTGCCCTTCCGTGATGTACTTATCCACGGTCTCGTGCGGGATGAGCAGGGCAGAAAGATGTCTAAATCGCTCGGGAACGGGGTAGACCCCTTGGAGATCATCGAAAAATACGGCGCCGATTCCTTAAGGCTCTCCCTGATTACGGGGGTCGCACCCGGCAACGATACGAGATTTTCGGAGGCAAAAGTGGAGGCCTCCCGCAACTTCATCAATAAAGTTTGGAATGCCTCGCGCTTCGTGCTCATGAATGTGGGGGATAGCAAGGTACCCACCGATTTGAAGGCGGTCAAACTGCAACCCGCAGACCGTTGGATCATCTCCCGCCTGATGGCAACCGTCAAGGAAGCCACGCTCGCCCTCCGTAAATATGATTTGGGCATCGCCGCAGATAAAATTTGCGACTTCACGTGGAATGATTTCTGCGATTGGTACATCGAGCTCTCCAAGCCCGCCCTGTACGGCAACGACCCCGAGAAGAAGAGATCCACCCTCTGTGTGCTGCTCTATGTGCTCTCCAACACCTTAAAACTGCTGCACCCGTTCATTCCGTTCGTGACGGAGGAACTGTACGGCTATCTCCCCGGGGTGGAGGGAAGAATTATTACGGCGGACTATCCCCGTTACGATTCCAAACTTGCCTATAAGGAAGAGGCGAAGTCGTTTGAGGGCGTCATAAACCTCATCAAGGCGGTGCGCGCCATCAAGACTTCGGTCAACTGTCCGCCCGCCAAGAAGGTGCACCTCTACCTCGTTACGGAGAGCAAACGGCTGTTTACCGTAAACAAGGGCGCCATCCTCCGCCTTGCGGGTGCGAGCGAGATCGACTTCGTGGAGAGCGGCGCCGAGGCAGGGGAAAAGACGGTTTCGCAGGTCACTGAGGCCGCACATATCTTTGTGCCGCTCGGCGAACTCGTGAACATCGAAGAGGAACGTGCCCGCCTCCGGAAGGAACTCGAGCGAGTGGAAGGGGAAATTGCCCGTGCGGAGGGCAAGCTCTCCAATGCAAACTTCGTGATGAAGGCGCCCAAGAAGCTCGTCGAGGACGAGCGCGCCAAAAAACAGAAGTTCCTTGAAATGAAGCAAAAGTTAGAGCTTCAACTTGCATCGCTTTGAACCATCGAAGGACGGCTGATTTATGCCGTCCTTTGTTCAAAAAATGCCGTAAGGCCGTTGACATTTTTCGGAAGAATCGCTATAATTTGATTAGGAAACGAAGGGAGGAATGCCATGAAGGACTTTGAGGTCCGCGATGAGGAATCGCTCAATCAGCTGCTTGCCCGCGTCCGTGCGGCGCAGGAGAAGTTTTCCACCTATACGCAGGAGCAGGTAGATGAGATTTTCTACCGTGCCGCGATGGCGGCAAACAAGGCCCGTATCCCGCTCGCAAAACTTGCGGTGGAGGAGACGGGGATGGGCGTCGTGGAGGACAAGGTCATTAAAAATCAGTACGCCTCCGAATATATTTACAACGCCTATAAGGATACCAAGACGTGCGGCGTCATTGAACACGACGAGAGCTACGGCTACACCCGCATCGCGGAGCCCATCGGCGTCATTGCCGCCATCATTCCTACGACCAATCCCACTTCGACCGCCATCTTCAAGTGCCTTCTCTGCCTCAAGACAAGGAACGGGCTCATCATCTCCCCGCATCCCCGTGCCAAGAAGAGCACGATCGCCGCGGCAAAGATCGTCCTCGAAGCGGCGGTCAAGGCAGGTGCTCCCGAAGATATCATCGGTTGGATCGATCAGCCCACCGTGCCGCTCTCCGGCATCATCATGCGGGAAGCGGATATGATCTTGGCAACGGGCGGCCCCGGCATGGTGAAGGCCGCGTATTCCTCGGGCAAGCCCGCCCTGGGTGTGGGCGCGGGCAATACCCCCGCAGTCATTGATGAGAGCGCGGATATCCGCCTCGCCGTCTCTTCCATCTTGCATTCCAAGACGTTCGATAACGGCATGATCTGCGCCTCCGAGCAATCGGTCATTGTGATGAAGGAGGTCTACGATGCCTTCAAGGAGGAGATGAAGCTCCGCGGGGCATATATTCTCACCCCCGAAGAGACCGATAAGCTCAGAAAGACGATGATCATCAACGGCGCCCTCAATTCCCGTATCGTGGGCCAGCCCGCCTCCGTCATTGCGGAGCTTGCGGGGTTCAAGGCGCCCGAGGGGACGAGGGTGCTCGTCGGGGAAGTGGAGAGCGTCGATTATTCGGAGGGCTTCGCCCACGAAAAGCTCTCTCCCGTGCTCGCGATGTACCGTGCGGAGAGCTTTGAGGATGCCGTAGCCAAGGCAGACCGCCTCATCCGCGACGGCGGCCTCGGGCACACCTCTTCCATCTATATTGATACGGATACGGGAAGAGACCGCCTTGCATACTTCCGCAGTGTGATGAAGACCTGCCGTATCGTCGTCAACACGCCCTCCTCGCATGGGGGCATCGGCGACCTCTATAATTTCAAATTTACGCCGTCACTCACGCTCGGCTGTGGCTCGTGGGGGGGGAATTCGGTTTCCGAAAACGTAGGCGTAAAGCACCTTTTGAATATCAAGACGATTGCGGAGAGGAGGGAAAACATGCTTTGGTTCAGGGCACCCGAAAAGGTCTATTTCAAGCGCGGCTGTCTGCCCGTAGCGCTCAAGGAGTTGGGGGCGGAGTATCACAAGAAGAAGGCGTTTGTCGTCACCGATAAATTCCTCTTCGAGAGCGGATTTGCCCGCAAAATCACGAATATCCTCGATGAGCAGGGCATCACGCATGCCACCTTCTTCAATGTAACCCCCGATCCTACGCTCGCCTGTGCCAACGAGGGGGTGAAGGCGATGCGCGAATTCGCACCCGACGTCATTATCGCGGTGGGCGGCGGTTCCCCGATGGATGCCGCAAAGATCATGTGGGTGCTCTACGAACACCCAGAAGTCAGCTTCGAAGATATGGCGATGCGCTTCTCGGATATCCGCAAGCGGGTCTACCATTTCCCGCACATGGGTGAAAAGGCGCTCTTTGTCGCCATTCCCACCACGGCAGGCACGGGGAGCGAGGTGACGCCGTTTGCCGTCATTACCGATGAGAGCACGGGCACGAAGTACCCGCTCGCCGATTACGAACTCATGCCCGACGTCGCCATCGTCGATGCCGACCTCATGCTCGATATCCCCAAGGGGCTCACGGCGGCCTCCGGGATCGATGCCGTATCCCACAGCCTCGAGGCAATTGCCTCCGTCATGGCAACCGACTTTACCAACGGCATCGCGAAGGAAGCGCTCAAACTTCTCTTTACCTACCTTCCGAGCGCCTACCGGAACGGGGGGCACGATGTGGAGGCACGGGAACGGGTCGCAAACGCAGCCACGATGGCGGGCATGGCGTTTGCCAATGCCTTCCTCGGTGTCTGCCACTCGATGGCGCACAAGCTCGGCTCCTATTTCCACATCGCGCACGGCGTTGCAAATTCCCTCCTGCTCGAAGAGGTGATAAGATTCAACAGTGCAGAGGCCCCCGCAAAGATGGGCACTTTCCCGCAATATGCCTACCCGCAGGCACGGGCAAGATATGCCGATGCCGCCCGCTATTTGGGGTGCAAGGGGAAGGACGATGCGGCGCTCGTGGAGGCACTCATTGCAAAGCTCAAGGAACTTCAGCGCACGTTAGGGCTTCCCGCAACCATTCAAGAAGCGCTTGAAGGCAAGTTTACCGAAGAGGAGTTCCTTGCAAGGCTCGACCAAATGTCTGAGGACGCCTTCGACGACCAGTGCACGGGCGCCAACCCCCGTTACCCGCTCATTTCCGAGATAAAGAACATGTATTTGAGGGCATATTACGGGAAATAAGGCCGTTTGAATAGTACTATGCCACGCATAATAATAGCAGAAAGAAGAGCGTCGCTCATATAGCGACGCTCCTTTTGTTACAATCAAATTATTCTGCGGGGACGACGTTCACCTTAATTTTGGCGACGACGCCTTCCATGAAGCGGACCTCGGCATCGTAGACGCCGACCGCCTTCAACGCTTCCTTCGTGACGATGCGCTTCTTATCGACCTCATAGCCGAGCGCGAGGAGGGCGGAGGCTATCTTTTCACTCGTGACGGAGCCGAACACCTTTCCGTTCTTGCCCGTGCGGATGGAGACGGTGACCATCGTCCCGTTCACCTGTGCCGCAAGCTCTCTTAGGGCCTTCTCCGTCTCTGCCTTGTGGAAGGCGTCTGCACTTCTCTGTTGCTCGATTTCGTTGACGCCGCTTGCGGTAGCGATCTCTGCAAGGCCGCGGCGAAGGAGAAAGTTTTTGGCAAACCCATCCGAAACGTCTACGATGTCTCCCTTTTTACCCGTACCTTTTACGTCTGCCTTCAATATAACTTTCATGGGGAACCTCCTTTTGGAAATATTTTACAGGATTTCATGCCGTTTGTCAAGATATTTTTCGGGAAAAAGGTAATACTGAAAAAGAAGGAGGGGCATATGGAACGGGATATGAATTGCGGCGTTTCTTGCGGCGTAACCGAATGCAGGTTTAACCGCGACGGCATGAACTGCATGCTCGATAAGATCCATGTGGGCAACACCTGTGATTGCGAGCACTGCACCTGTTGCGATAGTTACGAGAGGCGCAAGTAAGAAAGGGGAGGGCGGTTTCGCCCTCCTTTTGTATAAAAATTTTATCATAGGGCAAATTACGGTTACAGCGGCATTGCCGCTTGTAAATAGAAGTCTCTTCGGAAGAATTGCTTTTGAAGAGACGGGAGGGGCGCTAAGTATTGCGCCCCTCTTCATCGTAACCTGAGCGGGTACTTCAAATAAGAAAACGGCATAGAATGGGGAGGGGCATGGGGCCTTAAAAGGGCCACCGAAAAAGTTTTCAAAAATTTCCCAAAACCATTGAAAAAAGAAATGAAACGTGATAAAATAACAGGAGAATGTAACTTGGCGGTTTCTGCACTCATTTCGCGGGAGCTGCCCTCCATCACCCTTGAGGAGCCCTTCTCCTTTGCCCGCCACACCACCATAGGTTGCGGGGGAGAAGCCCGCCTCTCCGCCATGCCGAAGGATGAAAGCGAGCTCGTAACCCTCCTGCAAATATGCAATGGATACGGCATTCCCTATCTCTTTTTGGGGGTGGGGGCAAACGTCCTTCCGCGGGATGAGCCGTATTCGGGCGTCGTGGTGCGGTTTTCCCGCATGAAGGAGCTCAAAAAGATGGGCGATTTCATCTACGCGGGTGCGGGCGTCACCGCAGGTGCGCTCTGCCGCTTTGCAAGGAATGAGGGGCTTGGCGGCCTCGAATTTTTGACGGGCATTCCCGCAAGCGTGGGCGGCGCCGTGGCGATGAACGCGGGCGTCAACGGAAGGCACATCTCCGATTGTGTCTCCGAAGTAGTGGGCGTCACAAGGGACTTCCGCATCAAGGCCTTCTCACTTTCGGAGTGTAACTTTTCCGAAAAGCGGAGCGTATTCCTCGAGGGAATTGCGGTGACGGGCGCTATCTTCCGCTTGGAGAGGCGGGAACGCCGCGAAATCGAGGCGAGGACGGCGTACTACGCGGCCCGCCGCGCCCACCTTCCCAAAGGGCGGAGCATGGGGTGCGTATTCGTCAACCCCGAAGGAAAATCGGCGGGGGCGCTCATCGACGGTTGCGGCCTCAAGGGGCTCTCCGTGGGCGGGGCATATGTCTCCCAAAGGCATGCCAATTTTATTATCAACAGCGGGGCTACGGCAGGGGAGATTTCAACCCTCATCGGCCTCGTAAAAAATAGAGTATTCGAACGGACGGGGGTCCTCTTAAGGGAAGAAATCAGGCGGCTCCCCCCATCTACATAGGGTAAAACAATGAAACTCACGGCTGATTATCATACGCATACGCCGTATTCACACGGCAAGAACACGGTACTTGAAAACGCGACCCGTGCGGCCGAGCTTGGCCTCAAACAAATCGCCATCACCGACCACGGCTTCTCGCATACCTACCTCGGGCTCAAGAGAAAGGAAGTTCCCTCCCTCGTGCGGGAATGCAGGGAAGCTTCGAAGGAGACGGGGGTTGACGTACTCGTGGGCATCGAGAGCAACATCCGCGGCATTTCGGGGCTGTGCGACCTCGAAAAAGCCGATTATGAGAACTTCGATGTCTACCTCGCAGGCATCCACATCGTGGTGCATTACGAGCACTTTTCAGACCGCAAATTGGGCTGGCGGGGTTGGCACCTGCGCAATCTCCATTTGAAGCCCTCCCAATCCCTCATTCGGGATACGACGCGGGCGTACATCAATGCCGTCGAGAAGAACCCGCTCGACGCCATCTCCCACCTCAACTTCCTCGCCTTTGCGGACCCCGTAGAGGTCGCCAAGTGTTGCCGTGATTACGGCACCTATATCGAACTCAATGCCAAGAAGGAGCACCTCACCGATGAGCAACTCGCAGAGGTTGCCGCAACGGGGGTGCACTTCATCGTGGATTCGGATGCGCATACGGCAGACCGCGTGGGGGACTGCGCCCTCGTAGAAGGGCAAATTGCCCGCGTAGGGCTTTCCCTCGACCTCATAGACAACATCGACGGCAGACTTCCCAACTTCCGCTTTGCGGAGTTCAAGAAGCACATGTAAGGGGGAGGCATTGGAAAATTTTACGCGTGAGATACGGCGGGACATCTTAAAAAATCCCCCCCAAAAGCGCTGTTGCCGCCTCGCCCTGCTTTCCGCCTTTTTGGATACGAGCGGGTCATACGGATATAGCGCCCTCGGCGTCCCCGCACTCTCCTTTACAAGTGAGCATGAGGACGTCGCCGAATACCTCCTCGAAACGGTGGAGGGACTCTTCGGCGTCCGCATGACGGTGACGGAGGCGGTAAAGGATCCCAAACACGGCATGGACAAGCTCACCTTCTCCTATTCGGGGAGGGCGGCGAAGGACATCGTGGATACGCTCATGCGGGCAGACCCCGCAACCCTCACCGATTGCTGTGCCGTCTCCTACCTCAAGGGCGCCTTCTTGGGAGGCGGGAGCTGTACCCTTCCCCAAACGGGCACAAAGACGGGGTATCACTTGGAATTCATCGTGCGGGGGGAGCGGGAAGCCGAAGATTTTTTGGAACTTTTGGACCGCGTTCAGCTCATTGCGGGCTGTGTTCCCCGCGGAGAAAAATATCTTGTCTACCTCAAGAGCCGTGAGAGCATCAGTGACCTATTGGGCGTATTCGAAGCGCGCACCTCGCTTGCGACCTTCGAGGCGCTCTCGGCGGCCCGTGAGGAGAGTAACCGTGAAAACCGCACTATCAACTGCCTTGCAGGCAATGCGGATCGGGCGGCTACGGCCTCCGTCAAGCAAGTGGTCGCGCTGAGAGCCCTTCAAGAAAGCGGTGTCTTGGAAACCTTGCCCGAACCCCTCAGGGAGGTCGCCCTCGCGCGGCTTGAAAATCCCGCCTGCTCGCTCGGGGAACTCGCGGCCTCCCTCGGAATTTCCAAGAGCTGTATCAACCACCGCCTTCGTAAACTTATCCAAATCGCCTCGGAGAAACACGCATGACCGATTTCGTACACCTTCACCTGCACACCGAATACAGCCTGTTGGACGGCGCCGTCAAGGTGGACGAGCTCGTCAAGCACTGCGTGCAGAACCACATCGATACCGTAGCCGTCACCGACCACGGCAATATGTATTCCTCCCTCAAATTTGCGGAGCGGTGCAAGAAGAATCACATCAAGGCAATTATCGGGTGCGAATTCTATGTGGTGGATGATTATAGATCCCGCATCGACCAGAAGGCCGATCACCTCATCTTGCTTGCCAAGAACAGGGCGGGGTACATCAACCTCGTCCAGCTCGATTCGCTTGCCTTCGTCGATGGCTACTACTACCGCCCCCGTATCGATTACACCGTCCTCAAAGAGCACACGGAAGGGGTGATTTGCCTCTCCGCATGCCTTGCGGGGCGCATCCCGCGGCTGCTGCTTGCGGGGGAATACGAGAAGGCGAAGGCGTTTGCCCTCGAGATGCGGGAGGCATTCGGCGATGATTTCTATCTCGAAATTCAGGACCACGGCATTCCCGAACAGCGGCAGGTGCTCCCGCTCATCGTGAAGATCTCCCACGAGACGGGCATCCCGCTCGTGGCCACCAACGACGTGCACTACCTGAAGAAAGAGGATTGGGAGATGCAGGATGTGCTGATGTGCATTCAGACCAAGCGCACCCTCGACGATCCCTCCCGCATGAAGATGCAGACGCACGAGTTCTATATGAAATCAGGCGATGAGATGGCGGAGCTCTTCAAGGCGTACCCCGAGGCCATTGCCAACACGAGAAGAATTGCCGATAAAGTTTCGGATACCGATACTCCCTTCAATTTGAAGGACAACGGCGACCCCGTCTACGATAAATCGCTCATTCCGCTCTATACGGCGGACGATGGGACGCCCTCGCCCGAATTTCTCACCCGCCTCACCTGGGAGCGGCTTCCGGGCCGCTATCCCGTCATTACGGATGAAATTCGCCAAAGGACGGAGTATGAGCTCAGCGTCATTATCAAGATGGGCTTTGCCGATTACTATTTGATTGTTTGGGACTACATCAATTGGTCCCGCCTCAACGATATTCCCGTGGGCCCCGGGAGGGGCTCGGGCGTGGGCAGTATCGTCGCCTACGCCATCGGCATCACCAACGTAGACCCGCTCCGCTACGACCTGCTCTTCGAGCGCTTCCTCAATCCCGACCGCGTCTCCATGCCAGACTTCGACGTCGATTTCTGCACGGCAAGGCGGGGGGAGACGATCGAATACGTCCGCAGGCGGTATCACCCCGAAAACGTGGCGCAAATCGTCACCTTCGGTACCCTCGCTTCCCGCGCCGTCATTAAGGACGTGGGCCGCGTCATGCGGGTGCCGTATGCGGAGACAGACCGCGTCACAAAGCTGATGGACGGCAAATCCACCATCTGCGAACTGCTTGGGCTCAACATCGAGAAGTGGAGAAAGGCAGTGGAGGAGACGGACGGCAAGCCCGAACAGCAGGATGCGCACGACGAAGCCGTAAAAAAACTTGCAGACCAGGAGAGCAAGCGGAATACGGAGTTCATCGAAATTTACGAGAGCGATGAGACGCTGAAGCGGGTCATCGATATGGGGTTAAAGCTCGAAGGCATGCCGAGGAACACCTCGATGCACGCGGCGGGCGTCGTCATATGCAGGAAGAAGATTGCAGACAACGTCCCGCTTTCGAGAAACGGAGAGGACGTTACCACCCAATTCGATATGAAGGAAGTGGAATCCATCGGCATGCTCAAGATGGACTTCCTCGCCCTCACCACGCTCACCGATATCAAGAAGGCGTGCGATTACATAAAGGAAGATACGGGAAGGACGATTGAATTCGATCAGGCATGCGACGACGCCAAGGCCTACGAACTCATCTCGGAAGGGGACTGCGACGCCGTATTCCAACTCGAGCAGGGCGGCATGAAGCGGTTCATGAAACAGCTCCAGCCCACCTGCCTCGAAGATCTCATCGCGGGCATCTCCCTCTACCGTCCGGGGCCCATGGATTTCATTCCCGATTACCTCAAAAACCGTGCAGACCCCGAGCATATCGTATATCTTACCCCGCTCTTAAAGCCCATCCTCGAAAAGACGTACGGCGTCATTATCTACCAGGAGCAAGTCATGCAGATCTTCCAAAATCTTGCGGGCTACTCCTTGGGCCAGGCAGACCTCGTGCGCCGCGCCATGGCCAAGAAGCACCGCTCCGAGCTGATGGCGCAGAAGGATAAGTTCATCTACGGCGACATCGATAAGGGAGGGAACATCACGGGCTGCCAGGCGCACGGCATTCCGCCCGAAGTCTCCGAAAAGCTGTTTGCACAGATGGAGAGCTTCGCCTCCTACGCCTTCAACAAATCGCATGCGGCGGCATATGCCGTCGTCACCTATCAGACGGCATACCTTAAAAAGTATTACCCCAAAGAATTTTTGGCGGGGGTGCTCAACAACCGTATCGATAAGATAGACGAGATCGCGAAGTACGTCGTCTACATGAAGGAGAAGAACATCGCGGTGTACCCGCCCGACGTCAACACCTCCAAGGCATACTTCTCCGTGCAGGGCAAGGGGATCCGCTTCGGGCTGTGCGCCCTGCGCGGCGTCGGCATCGGGGCGATGGAGGCGGTCATTGAAGAGCGCACCAAAAACGGCCCCTTCAAGGATTTTTCGGACTTTCTGATGCGCTGTACTAAATTCGTCAACAAGCGCATGGTGGAAGCGCTCATCTTCGGCGGTGCCTTTGATAGCTTCGGCAAGCGCCGCTCGCAGTACGCCGCCGTCTATGAGGAGCTGATGCGCCGCATTGCGGGCATGGATAAACAGCGGGGCGGGGCGCAGATGTCCCTCTTCGGGGACATCTTGGAAGAGGAGGCTCCCAAGGCGGAGTATCCCGATCTTCCCGAATGGAGCACGCCCGACCTTCTCTCCAAGGAGAAATCGGTGCTCGGCGTCTACGTCAGCGGGCATCCCTTCGCCATCTACGCCCCGCACTTCAAGAATGCCACCTTCCACTGCGGCATGCTCACAGACTACGAGGAGGACGAGGAGACGGGGGATCGCGTCTATCAGCGCATCAAGGACGGCGAGACCGTCTCGATGGGCGGCATCGTTTCCGCGGTCAAGAAGATCAATACGAAGGCGGGCGCCATCATGGCATTCATCACGGTGGAGGATCTCTACGGCAGCGTGGAGTGCGTTGCCTTCCCCAAGGTGTACGAGAGGGCGAAGCCCTATCTTCGGATAGACGGCGTCGTCAGCCTTTCGGGAAAGATCGATATCGAGCCCGAAAAGCTGCCCGTCATTGTTTTGGATTCCTTGGAGGGCTTCGAATCCGAACCCGAATCTCCCCAGGGCCCACCCGCCGCCGAGAAGCCGAAGGAGCAGGTGCTTTGGGTAGATGCACGGGGCCTCGGCAAAGAGGATGCCGAAGAGCTCCTGGAGGCGCTCTCGGAGTATGCGGGCAAGACGAAGGCAAAGATCCTGCACGGCGGAAAGCGGTATGAATTCTCGGTCAACTTAAACCGCGCCCTCATGGCGGAGCTCCGCACCTTCCTTCCGCCCGAGTGCGTCAAAGTTGTCTGAAAAAAAGAAAGTGAAAAAATCACAAAACCCCTTTTCATTTGTATGCAAACCTGCTATAATGAAGGGGAAGAGGATTATACGGAGGCAAATTATGAAACGGATCGGTCTACTTACGAGCGGCGGCGATGCGCCCGGCATGAATGCGGCAATCCGCGCCGTCGTGCGCACTGCGATCTACTTCGGCATGGAGGTCTACGGCATCGAGCGCGGCTATGCGGGGCTCATCGAAGATACTATGATGCCGATGGAGATGCGCAGCGTTTCGGATATCGTTCAGCGGGGCGGCACCAAGCTCCGCACGGCGCGCTGCCTTGAAATGCTCACCGTGGACGGCCAAAAGCAAGCGGTCGCCACTCTCGAGCGGCGGGGCATCGAAGGGCTCGTGGTCATTGGGGGAGACGGTTCCTTCCGCGGGGCGAAGTGCCTCACGGAGAACTACGGCATTCCCACCATCGGCATTCCGGGGACCATCGACAACGACCTCCAATACACCGATTACACGCTCGGCTTCGATACGGCAGTCAACACCTGCCTCGAAGTCATCAATAAATTGCGGGATACGATGAACTCCCACGAGCGCATTTCCGTCGTCGAAGTCATGGGCAGGCACTGCGGGGATATCGCCCTGTATGCGGGCATCACTTCGGGTGCGGAGATGATCGTCGTCCCCGAGATCGCCTACGACATGGAGGATATCGTGATGCGCATCAACCGCTCGCGTGCGAACGGCAAGCATTCCAACATCATCGTCGTCGCAGAGGGCGCCACGAGCGCGGAGGCGTTCGCAAAACAGCTTCAGGAAGTGACGACGTACTCCGTCCGTGCCACCAACATCGGGCACATCCAGCGGGGCGGCTCGCCCTCCATGGCAGACCGCATGCTCGCCGCACAGTTCGGCAACAAGGCCGTGCGCCTCTTAAAGGACGGAATCGGCAACCGCGTCGTCGGCATCCATAAGAATGAGATCATCGATATGGATATCATCGAAGCCGTCTCCATGAAGAAGAAGTTCAACTACGAACTGTATGAGACCCTTCAAATGATCTCCATGTGAAAGATTTTGTTCACGGAGAAAATTTTGGGAAATCGTCTTGAGTTTGGGGGCGAAAGACAATATAATAAAATCCGTAAGCGGCATGGGCCGCTCTCGCGGCATGTCTGGGCCGCAATAAGGGGGAAATATGATCTTAACAGTGTGCATGAGTCCGAGCGTAGACGTTACGATCGAACTCGATTCGCTCAACGTGGGCAAGGTGAACGTCGTCAAGAGCAAGACGCTCTCGTTCACGGGGAAGGCCATCAACGTGGCGATCGGCGTGGCGCGTCTCGGTGCGGATGCAACGGCTACGGGCTTCATGTATAACGAAAACGGGGCAATGTTCGAACGCGCCCTCGATAAGGAAGGGGTACCCTTCTCCTTCGTATGGAACAGCGGCAGGGTCCGTGAAAACTACAAGTGCATCGATAAGCGCTCCATGCTCACCGAGATCAACGACGTCGGCGGGGAAGTGCGGGCGGATAAGCTCGTCGAGCTCATGCAGATCATTCAGAACTTCTCCACCCGTTCGCAGGTCACCGTCATTTCGGGCGGCCTTCCGCGGGGGGTGGATGCGAGCTACTACCGCGAGATCTTCCGCGCCGTCGATTCCAAATCCCTCCGCATCGCGGATACCGAGGGCGCCAAGCTCTTTGCGGCGCTCGAGGCGGGCATCGACCTCGTAAAACCCAACCTCGAAGAGCTCGAGGAGACGCTCGGGCGCGAACTCAACACCCGCGATGAGATGCTTACGGGGTGCCGTGAGCTCCTCGACAGGGGCGCCCGCATGGTGCTTTTGTCCCTCGGAAGGGACGGGGCCATCATCACGGACGGCTCCAAGAATTATTACTGCAAGAGCATCAACGTGGCAGTCAATTCCACGGTCGGCGCAGGGGACGGCATGGTCGCCGCGGCGGCAGTCATGATGGAGCAGGGGGCATCTCTTCCCGAGATCCTCCGCGCAGGCGTCGCCGCAGGAACTGCGGCAGTCACCACCTTCGGCACCGTCTCCTTCACCAAGAAGAAGTACGAAGAAGTTTACGGCGGGCTCACCGTCACGGAGTTCTGAGATGATTCCCGATATTGCTACCATCCGCGCGGATAAAGAAGTTGAAGCCATCATGTCGATGGCGGCAAGCCAAATCGTCGCCCTCGGCTTTACCGAGCACTCCACCCGCCACGCAAGCATCGTGAGCAGGTGGTCGCGGGATATCTTGCGCGACCTCGGCGCCGCCGATGAGCGGGTACAGCTTGCCGAGATCGCAGGGTACCTGCACGACATCGGCAACTGCGTCAACCGTGCCGACCACGCCCAGAGCGGTGCCATCCTCGCCTACCGCATCCTCACCCGCCTCGGGTGCGATGTGGGGCATGCGGCGGAGATCATGATGGCGATCGGCAACCACGATGAAAAGTTCGGGACGCCCGTATCCGATATCTCGAGCGCCCTCATCATCGCGGATAAGGCGGATGTGCACAAGGGCCGCGTCAATAAGAACATCGAGAATGTATTCAAGGCAGACATCCACGACCGCGTCAACCTCGCCGCCGAGCGTTCCTATATTACGGTCGAGCGGGAGAGGACGGTAATTGCCCTCAACATCGAGATCGATACCGCCATTTGCTCGGTGATGGATTATTTTGAAATTTACTTCGCCCGCATGCAGCTGTGCAGAAAGGCCGCCGAATTTTTGGGCTGCCGCTTCTCCCTCGATATCAACGGAACCAAGCTGATTTAGAGCGTGTGCCGTGTAACTTTTGCGCTTTTTGTTTCACGCTCAAAAATGCCGTTATTCGACAAAACCACAAGATGTAGTGGTGCGTCAAAAAATTTTTGTCAAAATGTTGTGGAAAACTATTGACAGCGCGGCGCCCTTTTGGTATAATAAAAAGCGTTCCCGGCGGGGGACGCTTCTTTTCTCCGCAGGGGAATTACACGAGCAAATGAGGTATCCCCATGAAAATCATCAAACGCAACGGGGCGGAAGTCCCTTTCGATATTGAGAAGATTTTGAACGCAGTCCGCAAGGCAAACAACGAAGTCAGCGAATCCAACCGTCTCTCCGAGGCACAGATCAATAAAATTGCAAATAAAGTCACCGCCCTTGCGGGGGATTTGAACCGTGCCGTCAACGTGGAAGAGATCCAGGATTACGTCGAAAACGAAATTATGGCGGCAAAGGCCTACGCCGTGGCACGGAAGTATATCACCTACCGCTACACCCGTTCCCTCGTGCGGCAGAGCAATACGACGGACGCACAAATTCTCACCCTCATCGAATGCAACAATGAGGAAGTCAAGCAGGAGAATTCCAACAAGAATCCCACCGTCAACGCCGTCCAGAGGGATTACATGGCAGGGGAGGTCTCCAAGGACATCACCCGCCGCATTTTGCTCCCCGCAGAGATCGTGGAGGCGCACGATGAGGGCCTCATCCACTTCCACGATGCCGATTACTTTGCCCAACACATGCACAACTGCGACCTCGTGAACTTGGAGGACATGCTTCAGAACGGCACCGTCATTTCGGGGACCTTCATCGAGAAGCCGCATTCCTTCTCCACGGCTTGCAATATCGCCACCCAGATCATCGCGCAGGTCGCCTCCAACCAATACGGCGGGCAGAGCATTTCGCTCACCCATCTCGCGCCCTTCGTGGAGATCAGCCGCAAGAAGATCCGCGCCGAAGTTGCGGAAGAGCTCGCCGAAGTGGGTATTTCGGATACCGAACACGTCAACCGCATCGCGGAGAAGCGCCTCAAGGAGGAGATCAGAAAGGGCATTCAAACCATTCAATACCAGGTCGTCACCCTCCTCACCACCAACGGGCAGGCGCCCTTCGTCACCGTATTCATGTACCTCGGCGAAGCGCGGAACGAAGAGGAACGGCGGGACCTCGCGATGATCATCGAGGAGACCCTCAACCAGCGCATCCAAGGCGTCAAAAATGAAATGGGGGTATGGATCACGCCCGCCTTCCCCAAACTTATCTATGTGCTCGAAGAGGACAACGTGCGGGAGGGGAGCAAGTATTGGTACCTCACCGAGCTCGCCGCAAAGTGCACCGCAAAGCGCATGGTGCCCGATTACATCTCCGAAAAGAAGATGCTCGAGTTCAAGGTCGATAAGAACGGGGAGGGGCACTGCTACACCTGCATGGGTTGCAGGAGCTTCTTAACGCCCTACGTCGATGAGAACGGCAAGCCGAAGTACTACGGCAGGTTCAACCAAGGGGTCGTCACCATCAACCTTCCCGATGTCGCCCTCTCTTCCAAGGGGGATATGGATGAATTCTGGAAGATCTTCGATGAGCGGCTCGAATTGTGCCACCGCGCCCTGATGGAGCGCCACAACCGCTTAAAGGGCACCCTTTCGGATGCCGCGCCCATCCTTTGGCAGTACGGGGCCCTCGCCCGCCTCAAGAAGGGGGAGACCATCGATAAACTGCTCTACGGCGGGTATTCCACCATCTCCCTGGGCTACGCGGGGCTGTACGAATGCGTCAAATTCATGACGGGCGAATCGCATACCAATGAGGAGGCCAAGCCGTTTGCGCTTGCCGTGATGAAGCACATGAACGATAAGTGCAAGGAATGGAAGGCGATGCACAACATCGATTTCTCCCTGTACGGCACCCCCCTCGAGAGCACGACGTATAAATTTGCCAAGGCGCTCCAAAAGAGATTCGGCATCATCCCGGGCGTCACCGATAAGAACTACATCACCAACAGTTACCACGTCCACGTCACCGAAAAGATAGACGCCTTCACCAAGCTCAAATTCGAGAGCGAATTCCAGCAGCTCTCCCCGGGCGGCGCCATCTCCTATGTGGAAGTGCCCAACATGCAGGATAACATTCCCGCCGTGCTCGCCGTCATGCAGTACATCTACGACAACATCATGTATGCCGAGCTCAACACCAAGAGCGATTACTGCCAGGTGTGCGGTTGGGAAGGGGAAATTCAGATTGTAGAGGAGGACGGCAAGCTCCTGTGGGAGTGCCCGTTCTGCCATAACCGCGATCAGAGCAAGATGAACGTTGCCCGCCGCACCTGCGGATACATCGGGACGCAGTATTGGAACCAGGGCAGAACGCAGGAGATCAAAGACCGCGTCTTGCACCTATAAGTTAGCCTGCTCCCCGAGAACTCGTAACCATCCACCGAATGAACTACGCCGAGATAAAAAAGTATGATATTGCAAACGGAGAGGGAGTGCGCGTTTCCCTCTTCGTTTCGGGTTGTACGCGGCACTGCAAGAACTGTTTCAACCGCGTTGCATGGGATTTTTCTTACGGAAACCCGTTCACGAATAAGGTGCAGGAAGAGCTTATTGAGGCGCTTGCACCCGATTACATAGCAGGGCTCTCCCTCTTGGGGGGAGACCCCTTCGAACCGAGCAATCAGGAGGGGCTGCTGCCCTTTGTAGAGGAAGTGAAGGCCCGCTTCCCCCATAAGACCATATGGTGCTACACGGGGTATACTTACGAGGACGGGGCGCTCATGGAGCATGAGGCCAACTGCGCCCATACGCGAAGGCTCATCTCCCTTTTAGACGTCCTCGTAGATGGCCCCTTCATCGAAGCGCTCAAGGACATCCGCTTGAAGTTCCGCGGCTCTTCCAACCAACGCGTGATCGACGTACAGGCAAGCCTCAAGGCGGGGCATGCCGTACTCTATCTCAAATAAACAAATCCCGCCCGATGGGGCGGATACGGAGGCAAGAATGAATAAGACACAGTTGCGTAGATACGCAAAACTGCTCGCAAAGACGGGCGTCAACGTGAAGAAGGGGCAGTGGGTCATCGTGCAGGCAGAACTCGATCAGCCCGAATTCGTGGAAATGGTCGTCGAAGAGCTCTACCGTGCGGGGGCGGGCAAAGTCACCGTCGAATGGTCGCACCAGAACCTTCTCGGCATTCACTACAAGTATCAGAAGCAGGCGGTGCTTGAAAAGTTTGAACAGTGGGAGATCGCCAAGCTCGAGCACCGCGTAGAGGAACTTCCCGCCATGCTCTACCTCGAATCGGAGGACCCCGACGGGCTCAAGGGCATCGACCAGGAGAAGTTTACGGCCGTCCGCTCTGCCCGCACCAAGGTGATCAAGCCCTATCGCGACCAAATGGAGAATAAGTACCAGTGGTGCATCGCCGCCGTTCCCGGGAAGGCGTGGGCGCGCAAGGTATTCCCCGATCTGAAGCTCGGCAATACGGGCGTAGACGCCCTTTGGGATGCTATCCTGACGGCCTCCCGTGCAGACGGGCCCGACCCCGTACGCGAATGGCACCGCCACAACGATGAACTCGGGGCGCGGTGCGATCGGCTCAACCGCATGAAACTCGTAGCACTCGAATACAAGGCCTCCAACGGCACAAATTTCCGCGTAGGGCTCATCGAGAACAGCTCCTTCTGCGGGGGCATGGAGGAGACCATCGCGGGCTATCCCTTCAATCCCAACATCCCTTCCGAAGAGATCTTCATCTCCCCGAAGGCGGGGGAGGCAGAGGGCATCGTGTATTCCTCCAAGCCGCTCTCCTATCAGGGAGAACTCATCGAAAACTTCTCCGTCCGCTTCGAAAACGGCAGAGTGGTCGAGGTGAAAGCGGAGAAGAACCAGGCCCTGCTCGAGAAGATGGTTGCTATGGATGAAGGGGCAAGCATGCTCGGCGAATGCGCCCTCATTCCCTTTGATAGCCCCATCAACAATGCGGGTATCCTCTTCTACAACACCCTCTTCGATGAGAATGCGAGCTGCCACTTGGCCCTCGGCCGCGGCTTCAACGAATGCGTCCGCGGGTACGAGAATATGACGCTCGAAGAACTCAGGGCGGCAGGCATCAACGATAGCCTCATCCATGTGGATTTCATGATCGGCACGAAGGACCTCGATATCGTTGGAATTACCAAGTCGGGTGATCGCATCCAAATCTTCAAGGATGGGAATTGGGCATTCTGAGGACCCTGTAACCGTGGAGGCAAACTATGATCAAAATCGATATCTTTTCGGGATTTTTGGGGGCGGGCAAGACTACTCTCATCAAGAAACTCATCAAGGAAGCATATGCGGGGGAGAAGGTCGTACTCATCGAAAATGAGTTCGGCGAGATCGGCGTGGACGGCGGCTTCTTGCAGGATGCCGGCATCGAGATCCGTGAGATGAACTCGGGGTGCATTTGCTGTTCGCTCGTGGGGGACTTCTCCGAGGCCCTCAAGGAGGTTGCATCCCGCTTTGCTCCCGACCGCATCCTCATCGAGCCCTCGGGCGTAGGCAAGCTCTCCGATGTCATTCGGGCCGTACGCCGTGCAGACGTTCCCGATTTTGCGCTCAACGCCTTCTGCACGGTGGTAGATGCCAAGAAGTGCAAGGTCTACCTCAAGAATTTCGGTGAATTCTTCCTCGATCAGGTGCAGAATGCAAGCTGTATCGTGCTCTCGCATACGGCTGACCCCGCCAAAGTTGCGGAGGCGGTGGCACTCCTTCAAGAGCATACGCAGGTGACCATCGTCACCACCGATTGGAATGCACTTTCGGGCAAGGAAATTCTCGCCGCCATGCAGCAGACGGATAGCCTGAAGGCGGAGCTCGAGCGCCTCTCTGCGGAGACGGAGGAGGAACATCATCACCACCACCACCACCATCATCATGATGAAGATGAGGATGAGGACGAATGCTGTTGTCACCATCATCACCATGATGAAGATGAGGACGATGATGATGAGCACGAATGTTGCCATCATCACGATGAAGAGGATGAGGACGATGATGAGCATGAACACGAGCATGAGCATGAGCACCATCATCACCATCACGACCACGATGCCGATGAAGTATTCGCAAGTTGGGGCACCGAAACCGCGGTAGTGCTCAAGAGGGAGAAGCTCGAGGCTGCGCTCCGCGCCCTCGAATCGGGCGAATACGGGCAAATTCTCCGTGCAAAGGGCATCGTAAACGGGGGAGAGGAGTGGCTGTACTTCGACTACGTCCCCGGCGAGGCCGATATCCGCAGCGGCAGCCCCGCCGTCACGGGCAGGCTGTGCGTCATTGGCTGTGAACTCAAGAAGAAGCAGCTCCGCGCCCTGTTTTTGGAATAAGTTATGAGAGAAATACCCGTCTATCTCTTCCTCGGATTTTTGGATGCGGGGAAGACCAAGTTCATTCAGGAGACCTTTGAGGACCCGCGCTTCGATGAGGGGAGGGAACGTACCCTCCTTCTCGTCTTGGAAGAGGGGGAGGAGGAATACGATCCCTCCCGCTTCGCCGTGCAGGATTTTGCGGTAGAAGTGCTCCCTCAGGAGCAAATGTCCCTCGCGACGCTCACCCTCCTTCAAAAGCAGCACCGTCCCGAGCGCGTCGTCGTGGAATACAACGGCATGCGCACCGTAAACGATTTCTTTGAAGCGATGCCGGATGGCTGGGCGGTGGCCCAAGTTATGACGTTCTTCGATTCTTCGAGCTTTTTGAGCTACAACCAAAACATGCGCCAACTCGTCTTTGATAAGGTGCAGTTTGCGGATATGGTGGTATTCAACCGCTTTCAGCCCGCTTATGATAAGCTCGAATTTCACAAAATCATCCGTGCCGTCTCGAGGAGGCCTGGGATCGTTTATGAATCGCCCGACGGTTCGGCGGAGTACGACGACATCAAGGATCCCCTTCCCTTCGATATCGAGGCTCCCATTGTGGAGATCGCAGACGGCGACTTCGCCTTCTTCTACCGCGACCTCGTGGAGGAGACCGAGAAGTATGACGGGAAAGTGGTGCGGTTCAAGGGCCTGGTGGCGATCGACCGCAAGCTCAAGAAGGGGACGATCGTCGTGGGGCGGCACATCATGACATGTTGCGAGGCGGATATCACATACAGCGGCCTCGTCTGCCTGCATGCCTCCAACCTGCCCCTCCGCACACGGGATTGGATCATGGTGACGGCCCGTATCGACATCGCCTACCATCCCGTCTACGGGCAGAAGGGGCCCGTGCTCAAGGCCTCGGCAATCGAATATGCGGAGGCGCCCGAGCAGGAAGTAGCCACCTTCTTCTGAGTGACAACCTCGAAAAATCTACAAAAAATTTGTGAAAAAATTTATTTTTGGATATTTACATTTACACGCAAGTGTGTTATAATAACACTGTGCGGAGGAAAATGCCATGAAAAAACTCGTCGTCTACTATTCGCTCGGAGGGAATACCCGCTCCGTCGCCCGTAAAATTGCGCGCGCCCTCAGGGCGGACGTGCTTGAGATCAAGACGGTGAAGGCATATCCCGACGACCGCGACGTCCTTTTGGGCCTTGGCCAGAAGGAGGTCAAGACGGGGTATCTTCCCCAGCTCCAGCCCTACCGTATCGATTTCACCAAATACGATGCCGTCATTCTCGGCACGCCCGTTTGGTGGTCTACCTATTCTCCCGCGATGAAGAGCTTCATGCAGGGCAAATCCTGGAAGGACATGAAAGTGTTCCCGTTCGCCACCAACGAGGGGACGCTCGGCCGCACCCCGAGTGAGTTCCGCAAGGCGCTCCGCGGGGCGGATGTTGCGCCCGTTCTCAACGTGCTCTTCTCGGGCAACATGCAGGTGACGCCCGATTCGGATATCAGGGAATGGCTCAAACTCATCCCGTGAACGAACTGAAAACTCTCCTTACGGCCGCGTATGGCGGCCTTGCGGATACAATTGCGGACGGCTACGTGCGCCGCCCCGTAACAATGCGCATCAACACCTTGAGGACGACGCTCCCCGAGGTGTTTTCCGTACTCTCCGAAGCGGGCATCGCCTTCCGAAGCGTAGATTGGTACGATGATGCCCTCATCCTTGAAGAGGGCGGGGAGAGGATAAGCAAGCTTCCCATCTATGAAGAGGGCAAAATTTATTTGCAGAGCCTCTCTTCCATGCTCCCGCCCCTGTATTTAGACCCGCAGGCGGGGGAGAGCGTTCTCGATATGACGGCCGCCCCGGGCGGAAAGACGCTCGAACTCTTCACCCTCTCCGAGGGCAGGGCGCTCGTTACGGCCTGCGAACGGGATGGGGTACGCTTTGAACGGATGAAGTTCAACTTCGCACGGCAGGGCGCTTCCCGCATTACCGCCCTCCATCAGGATGCCCTCACCCTCAGCGAGTTCTTCTCCTTCGACAAGATTTTGCTCGATGCTCCCTGCAGCGGAAGCGGAACGTGCACCGATCTCTTAGCAAGAATTACTTCGGACTTTGTGAAAAAGTGCGCTATTTCGCAGGGGAAACTGCTTCAAAAGGCCATAAAACTCCTGAAAAAGGGAGGAACGCTCGTGTATTCCACCTGCTCGGTATTCCCCGAAGAGAACGGGAACGTCGTGGAAAGGGTGTTGAAAACTTCCCCCGCAGAACTCGTGCCCATCCAACCGTTTGAGGGGATCCCCACACTTCCTACCCTCGAAGGGACGGTTACCGTCTGCCCGTCTCCGCTCTACGAAGGCTTCTTCGTCGCAAAACTGCAAAAGAAATGAGGATGCGCCCGTTCGATAGCGGGCGCTCTTTTAGTCGAAGAATGAAATTTGCCGATTGTTTCTCGGAAGGTAGCTCTCCTGCCTGCTCGTGAGAACGATATCACCCTCCATGACGTTTCCGATGAGCAGGGGAGAGTGGACGTCGTGCTTGGCAAAATTGATGGGAACCTGCGCATCGGTGCGGTTGGCATTACAGTAGAGGCACCCCGCGGGGCAGCTATCGTAGGCGCCGAGGTCGCGGGAAACGATGCAGAGGCAGCTCCTGCGGTTGCCCTCATGCCTGATCTCGGGGAAGGTGCAGCCGTTTGCCCTTCCGATATCCTCAAGGGTCACGCAGCCCTTGCGCTCAATGGGCGTGGCGCCCTCCGTATTGTAGCAGAGGCGGATGGGCATCTTGTGCTTTCCTGCAATTTCATGGAAGGCATTGAGAAGCCCCGTGCGCTCTGCGCGGATGAGGGCATGAATATCGGGAATGCGCTTCCGTATTGCAATGGAGAGTTCGCAGAAGTTGACGATGCACCCCGCCACATGGGGAGCAATTTTCTCCGCAAGGGCAGAGAATGTTTGGACGTGCCAAGCCTTGGAATAGGCATTCGTGCAGAGAATGGGGTCGTACCGCCAATAGATGCGTGCGCGGCCCACCTGCTTTTCGAGGTCGCAAAGGGTTGCAAGCTTCTCTTGTTCAGGCGGGGAGTTGGGTTCGAGATCGGCTCCGTACCCGTTGATCGTAACGTGGAAGAGGGTACGGTAGCGGCCGTAGATCTCCTGCAGGCGAGGAAGGACGGGCGCATAATTTTTGGAACAGAATACGACGCCGTCTACAAGTTCTGGCGTTAAAAGGAATTGGGAAATGCGGCTCGGGAAGAGGGGATTGCGTGAATACGCCATGCCCTCCCGAAAGCGTTCGAAGAGCCAATCGCTGTAATATGTAACGAGATCCGTCCTGTTGCCGACGCTGATGATCATATTCGCCTCTTTCAAATATTATACCACAAAATGCGCCCATGAGCCGCCAAAAACGGGAATATTTGTATTTCTTCCTGCCCCATACGGGCGGGAAGTTTTTTTGTGTTCCGAACGCCCTTCGGGCTATTCGAACTATCATATTTTTTGCGCTTGTCCCATATAGTAAACCGATGCTGAATTTCCTCCCGCCCCGCCTTGCGGATGCCGTGCGGCATGTCAACCTCAACCTGCTCTACGAGCTCCGCATCCGTGCGGGCAAGCCCCTGCGGGCAAACGTGGGCGGGCGCTATGTCTACCTCGGGCCGTCGGGCATATGCGGGGAGAGCGGGGCGCTCATTCCCACAAAGAAAGAGGTGGAGGAGGCCCTGTTTGCCGCAAGCGATTACTCCGTCTACGCCGTCGAAGAGCAAATGAGGAGCGGGTTCGTCACCGCACGGTACGGGGAGCGGGTGGGCGTGGCGGGCACCGCCGTTACGGAGGGCGGAAGGGTGCATACGGTGCGGGATGTCACCTCCCTCTGTATCCGCATCCCGCATGAAATTCACGGCTGTGCGGACCGAATTTACAGGGTCTGCCTCGAAGCGGGGCCCGTATCCCTCCTCATTATGGCGCCGCCCGGGGAGGGCAAGACGACTATTCTGCGTGAACTCTGCCGCCTCGTCTCAACAAAGACTGCCTGCAACCTCCTCGTTTGCGATGAGCGGGGGGAGCTCTCCGCAGGGGACCTCGGGGCAACGGCGGATGTCATACGGTTTGCGGACAAGCTCACTGCCTTTACGGCGGGCATCCGTGCGATGCGGCCGGACGTCATTGTGACCGATGAACTGCTTCCCTCCGATTACCCCGCCGTGCGCCGTGCCATCGAGGCGGGCGTCAAGGTATTCGCCTCCGCCCACCTCACCTCCCTCGAGGGGGTTACGGAGCGTATTTTTGAGCGGTACATTCTCCTCGACGGGCTCGGGAACGTAAAACAGATCCTGAATGCGGAGGGCGAGGATGTGGATTAAGCTCCTTCTCTGCGGGCTGATGATCGCCTTCTGCACGGCGCTTGGGTACCTCGCGGCAGAGAAATACCGCTCCCGCAAGAAGTTTTTCTCCCAATTCGAGCTCTTCAATGCGCGGTACCTCACCGAACTTGCCTATGCGAGAAAGCCGCTCGAGGTGTTTCTCAGGGAGTATTCGTATACGGGAGACTTCCAGAAGCTCATATCCGCCCTGCAAAAGAGGGGGGAACTGCCCGCACACGGCTTCCTCACGAAGGAGGAGCAGGGGGATACGGAGAACTACTTTTCCATGCTCGGCAAGGGGGATACCGCCTCGCAGGAGGCGTATTTCTCTTCCAAGAAGGGTTGGCTTGCAGAAAAAAAGAAGAAGGCGGAGGAGGAGGCGAAGGCGCGCGGGGAGCTCTATGTAAAGCTCGGGCTGCTTGCGGGGCTTGCCTTCGTGATACTGATCGTATGAGTGAACTTTCCATCATCTTCAAACTTGCGGCAATCGGCATCATCATTACGGTTGTCTGCCAGGTCCTCAAAAAATCAGATAGAGACGATATCGCAACCGTCGTCTCCATCGTAGGTCTCGTCATTGTGCTTACGATCGCCGTCACCATGATCGGGGACCTCTTCAAGGTCGTGCAGGAAATCTTCGGGGTCTATTAGCGTATGGGCATCTTTCAGCTCGTCGGGATCGCCTTCGTTACCGCCGTCGCCGCCATTCTCCTGAAGGAGACGAGGCCCGAACTCGCCTTTGCCGTTACGATCGCGGGGAGCATCATCCTGCTTCTCTTCACCTTCGAGCTCTTCAAGGGAAGCATCGCCATCTTCGGGGAGATCGCAACGGCGACGGGCATCGATTCCTCCCTCGTAAAAATTCTTCTCAAAATGGTGGGGATCGGCTACCTCGTGGAGTTCAGTGCGGGCATTCTCTCCGATTTCGGGCAGAATTCGCTCGCAGACAAGCTCGTATTCTGCGGCAAGATCCTCATCTTGGTGCTCGCAATTCCCATTTTGGAGAGCGTTTTGAGGCTCATCGTGAGCCTTTTGGAGCTGTTATGAAGCCGCTTTGCCGTAAAATATTTCCGCTACTTGCCGTGCTGTTCCTGCTTTCCCTGCTGTTTACGCCCGCCCCGAAGTTCCAACGGGCCGCGGCGTACACCGAAGAGGAGGAGAAGGCGCTCGAGGAGCTCAACGTCACGGTGGAGGAACTTCTGAATTCCCTCGATACGGAGGAGCTTCAGAGCTTCTTGGATGGGCTGAAGGAATACGGCGGGGTCTCGGTCAAGGAGAAACTGCGCTCCCTCATTTCGGGAGACTTTGCGGTGGGGTACAGCAGCCTCTTCGATGCCGTGCTCGGCTTCGTGTGGGAGGAGGGGAAGGCGATGCTCCCCGCATTTGCGGTAATTCTCGCCGTAACCCTGCTCTGCGGAATCCTCAATTCTGTAAAAAACAGCATTTTGCAGAGTAGTACGTCAGACATAATATACTTCGTCTCCTACATTTCGGTGGGGGCCGTGGTGCTTGCGGCACTCATCGGGGTGCTCCAATGTGGGTTTTCTGCCATCGACAGCATGAAGCGCCAAATGGAGCTATTGATGCCCATACTCCTCACGCTGATGGCGGCGAGCGGGGGCACGGTCTCGGTGGGCATCTACCGCCCGGCGGTCGCATTCCTCGGCGGGGGCGTGTGTGCGCTGTTTACGGATGTCGTTCTGCCGTCCACCGTCGTCGTCATTGTGCTCACCTTTGTGGGGAATCTTACGGAGGACGTGCGGACGGAGAAACTTGCAGACCTCTTCAAGAGCGTATCTAAGTGGCTCATCGGGCTGACGCTCGGGCTCTTCAGCCTGTTTTTGACGGTGCAGGGCATCGCCTCGGCGCAGTACGACGGCATCTCCCTCCGTGCGGCAAAGTACGTGATTTCGGGGTCTGTGCCCATCGTGGGGGGATTTCTATCGGGCGGGGTAGACCTCGTCGTCGCGGGGAGCATCCTCATCAAGAACGCCGTCGGCTCCTTTGCCCTCATCCTGCTCCTCGGCACCGTGTTAAAACCGCTCCTGCTCTTTGCCGCCTTTCAGCTCTTTTTACGCTTGAGTGCGGCGGTTACGGAGCCCGTCGGGGGCAAGATCTCCACCTTTCTATCCAAACTCGCCGCGGACAGCGGCTACTTCCTCGCTTCTCTCCTCTGCGTCGCCTTTTTATACTTCCTCACCGTCATTCTGCTCGTGTGCTCCACGGGGGCAATTGTATGAAGGCATACATTTTAAGTATCGCAGGCGTCATTCTGCTCTCTGCCGTCATTTCGGTGATCGCGCCCTCGGGAAAGACGGGCAAGTTTATCAAGGGGACGGTGCGGCTCTTCATCCTTGCCGTCATGCTCGCCCCGCTCTTCGGGTGGGTGAAGAAGGGGGAACCGCCTGCAATTTCCGAAAACGCCGCCATTTCGGAGGATGAGGGCTACCTTATGGCCTGTGCCGAGCTCCTTGCAACGCAAGATGAGCGGGAAATCGAGGCCTATCTTCGGGAACAGTTCGGGGTGGAGGGGGAAGTCCGGGTGGAGCGGGGCGCAGAGCCCACCTTCCCCCGTAAAAAAATTTGTATCACACTTTCAGGCATAATCGGCGAGGACGGGCGTATACATATCATGACCCGCGTCAAGGAGGGCGTACAGCAAAAATTCGGCGGGGAGGTGGAGGTCTCATGACGGTTTCCCTTTCCCGTGTGCGGGAATTCTTTCAAAATCGCACCGTCCGCATCGTCCTTGTATGTATTTTGGCACTCATCCTGCTTCTCGTCTCATACAAGGTCTTTGTCAAACCCGATTCGAGTACATACACCCCGACTTCGCAGGAGGCAAGGCTTTCCGAGCTCCTTGAGAAAGTGGAGGGCGTGGAGGACGTCTCGGTGATGATCACGGAAGAGGACGGCGCCGCCATAGGGGCCGTGGTGCTCTTTACGGGCAAGGACGGATTTTTACTTCGCTCCAAGCTCCTCGAGATCACCTGCACCGCCCTCAACCTACAGAAGAATGCGGTGAGCATATACCCCGTCAACTGAAAATTTATTGTAAGGAGATAGAACCATGTCGAACGCCAAGAAAATCGCACTTATGTCCACGCTCGTATTACTGCTTGCAGTTACGGCAATCTTCAACTTCGTGCTTGCCGGCACCCGCTCCTCGCAGGTGGATGGAAGCGCGAGCGTAGAAGTCAACTACTTCACCACCCACCGTGCAGAGCGCAGCTCCAAGCGCAGTGAGGAATTCGTACAGCTCGACAGCGTGATCGCGGCCTATGCGCAGGATAGCGAGGAATACACCGCCGCCGTCGCCCGCAAGCAGGAACTCGTGGAGATCATGGAGGATGAACTCGTACTCGAATCCGTCATTAAGGCCCTCGGTTTTTCGGATGTCGCAGTCGTCATTGGGGAGAACGACAACATCAACATCTTCATCAATTCCAACGAACTTTCGGCGGAAACGGTAACCAAAGTGTTCTATGCGCTCGAGGTGGAGAAGAATATCCGCAACGGAAACATCATAATTATGCCTGTTTATGCGGAAAGTTGAGAAAAAACAGTAGTAAATTCCGAAAGAATGTGTTATAATAGTTCCAATAAGGAGCGATTATGGCAAGTATCAAGTATAATCCCAACGGTCAGAAGGGAAAGATCACCTACAATTCGGATATCGTGAGCGGCATCGTCGTTCTGAGCCTCAAGGAGACGGAGGGCATCGAACTCATTCCCTCCAAGAGCAAGGGCATCAAGATAAGCTTCGAACGCGAAGGCGTATTCGTGGACATCTCCGTTATAGCCCACTACGGTTACAGCGTCCCCGAGATCGCGTACAGAATTCAGCAGACCATCAAACAGATGGTGGAATCCATGACGAAGTACAAGATCGCAAAGGTGGACGTGCATGTACAGAGCGTCGTCTTTCCCGCACCTGCCGAGGCAGAGAAGAGCGCTGTGCCCGCGGCAGAACCTGCGGCGGAAGAGGACCCCGAAAAGAAATGAGCCCTTCCCTTATGGGGCATGAGGAGCACACATGAGAAGCGATGCGAGGGAAGCGGCGTTTCAGGTGATTTTCGCCCGTATTTTGGGAGGGGATTGCCCGCAATCGGCCCGTAACGCGATTTACAAAAAGGCAAATTTGAATGAGGAAGAAAAGGCGTTCGCAGAACGCCTTATTTCCGTTGTTGAGGCGCATACCGAAGAGTTCTCCCAAAAACTCTCCGAGACGGTGGTGCGGTATGCCGATTACAGGATCTATCCCGCCGATAAGGCCGTTCTCCTTTTGGCGCTTGCGGAAATCGAGTACTTCGAAGATATCCCGCCCGTCGTCTCCGTAAACGAAGCCGCGGGCCTTGCGAGAAAGTATTCCACCGAGAATTCGGCAGACTTCGTCAACGGTGTGTTGGGGGGGATCATCAACCAATGATCCGCCTCGACGGTAAGCAGACGGCAGCCGCCATCCGTTCAGAGCTTGCGGTCCGCGCCGCCGCTTTTGAAGAGGAGCGGGGGAGAAAGGCGGGCCTTGCGGTCCTTCTCGTGGGGGAAGATCCCGCCTCCGGGATCTATGTGAGAAACAAGGTGCGGGCATGTGAGGAAGTGGGGATCCGCTCCGTCCTCATCCGCCTTCCCGAGGATGTGGGACAAGCCGATGCCGAAGAGGCCGTACTGCGGCTTGCGGAGGATCGAGCAATCGACGGCATCCTCGTGCAACTGCCCCTTCCCGCCTCCCTCGATGCGGGGCGTATCCTGGAAAAAATTCCCGCAAAAAAGGATGTAGACGGCATTTCCGCCCAAAATATGGGCAGACTTGCACGGCGGGAGCCCTGCCTTACGGCATGTACGCCGCAGGGCATCATGGAGCTTCTCTCCCGCTATGGCGTAGTGCTCCGCGGGAAGCATGCCGTCGTCGTGGGGCGGAGCAATATCGTGGGGCGCCCGATGGCGCTCCTTCTGCTCAACGCCGATTGCACCGTCACCGTCTGCCATTCGTATACCCAAAATTTGAAGGACGAGTGCCTCCGTGCAGATATTTTAATTGCCGCAGTCGGGAGGCCGCACCTCATCACCACGGATATGGTGAAGGAGGGGGCGGCCGTCGTAGACGTCGGCATGAACCGCATAGAGGGGAAACTGTGCGGCGACGTTGCCTATGAAGAAGTCAGCAAGAAGGCATCTTACATCACGCCCGTACCCGGCGGGGTCGGGCCGATGACGGTTGCCATGCTTCTCAAAAATACATTGGATGCGGCGGAGCAGAGATGAAAGATTTTTCCAACCGCTACAAGACATATCTTCAAACGTTCGAGTCCGCCCTCGAAGAGGCCTGTGCGGGGATGCACACCTTTCCCGCCGTTCTCGGGGAGAGCATGCGGTATTCCCTGAATGCGGGCGGCAAGCGGATCCGCCCCGTGCTCTTTCTCTCCGCCCTCGACGGGCTTCATGTTCCCTACGAGGTGGAGACGGACCTTGCCGTGGCCATCGAATGTATCCATACCTATTCGCTCATCCATGACGATTTACCCTGTATGGACGACGACGATATGCGCCGCGGAAAGCCTTCCTCGCATAAAATGTTTGGGGAGGCCAACGCCGTGCTTGCGGGGGATGCCCTTTTATCCCACGCCCTCATTCTGCTTCTGAAGGCCGCCGAACGCGGGGAGACCCACCGCCGCGCCGCGCTCACCCTTGCAGAGGCCGCAGGGGCGGACGGAATGGTCGGGGGACAATCGGCAGACCTCTTCTTTGAACACGCGGAGCCCAATGCGGGCGTCCTTCATTTCATCCACGAGCACAAGACGGCGCGTATGATCGCGGCCCCTCTCGTGATGGCCGCCCAACTTGCGGCGTGCGATCCCACCCCCTTTGAGCGGTTCGGCATGGAGCTCGGCATCCTCTTCCAACTCACGGACGACTTATTGGATGACGGGCAGGATGAGGCACAGAACGCGGTAAAGGTATACGGAAGGGAGCAGGTAGAGCGGGATGCGAGGGAGGCCGCCTCCTACTGTAAATCTCTTCTTACAAAGCTTCCCGGGGATACAGAGTTCCTTGATGGCATCGTAGACCTCGTACTAAACCGTAAAAATTGATAAAATAAGAGGTATGCGCGGCGACGCGCCCCTTTCCATGAGAAATATCACGCGCGGGGAAGTAAAGAATGCTTCCCTTTCCCAACTGAAAGCGCTCTCCGATGAGCTGAGAGAAGAGATCTTCCGCACCGTCTCCGAGTGCGGAGGGCACCTCGCCTCCAACCTTGGGACGGTGGAACTCACCGTAGCCCTGCATCGGGTATTCGATTTTCCGCAGGATAAGCTCATCTTCGACGTGGGGCACCAGTGTTACACCCATAAACTGCTCTCGGGAAGGGCAGAACTCTTCCGCACCCTCAGGAAGGAGGGGGGCATTTCGGGCTTCCCCAAACGGGAGGAGAGCGCATACGATTGCTACGATACAGGCCATGCGGGCACGGCGATCTCCGCCGCGATCGGGCTTGCCAAGGCCCGTGATCTGAAGGGGGAGAAGTACGAAGTCATAGCCCTCGTGGGGGATGGGAGCTTCCAGAACGGCCTCGTATACGAGGCGCTCAACAGCCTCCGCACCCTTAATACGCACATTCTCGTGATCCTCAACGACAACGGCATGTCCATCTCACCCACCGAGGGGGGCATGCACGATTTGCTCAAAGAGATCCGCGGCGGCGCCTCAGACGATGCCGCCCTCTTCACCCGCTTCGGGCTTTCCTACATGGGAGCCGTAAACGGAAACGACCTTTCGGCCCTTCTCCCCGCCTTGGAAGAGGCAAAGGGGAGGCTAAAGGAGGAGAGTGTGCTCCTGCACGTCTCCACCCGCAAGGGTCAGGGATACCCGTTCAGCGAAAATGCACCCACCGAGACGCACGGCCTCTCGCCCCACCCCGCCCATAGGGAGTACGCACAGGCGCTCGGGGAAGAGCTCAGCCGCATGGCGGAGGAGGATGAACGCATCGTCGCCGTAACGGCCGCCATGACGGATAGCTTGGGGCTCAGGCCCTTCTTCGAGAAGTTCCCTTCCCGCGCCTTCGATGTGGGCATTTGCGAGGAACATGCCTGCGTGCTCTCCGCATCCCTTGCGGCAGGGGGGATGAAGCCCTACTATGCCATCTATTCCACCTTCCTGCAGCGGGCCTACGACGAAGTCATTCACGACGTCGCAGGGCAGAATTTGCCCGTCACCTTCTGCATCGACCGCGCCGGCATCGTGGGGGCGGACGGGGAGACCCATCAGGGTGTATTCGATCTCTCCTATCTTTCACCCATTCCCAACCTCGCCGTAGCCATTCCCCGAAACATCGCACAGTTTCGCGCCATGCTCCGTATGAGTGCGGGTTACGGGGGCCCGCTCTCCATCCGCTACCCCAAAGAGGGGGAGGAAGGGGAGACTTCGCCCGTCGAAATGGGGAAATTTGAAGTTTTACATAGTAGTATGTCAGACATAACAGTGCTTGCTGCGGGGGAGCGCTGCATCGGCCTTGCGCAAAAACTTTTGGCCCGTGCAGAGCAAAAGGGATTTTCCTTCACTCTCGTCAACGCATGCTTTCTAAAACCGCTCGATACGGAGCTTCTCTTATCCCTCAGCGGCAAGTACGTCGTAACCATAGAAGATAATGTGGCGATCGGCGGGCTCGGAGACGCGGTGCGCCGCTTCTATGGGGATTCCAAGAAGGTGCTCTCCTTCGGGCTGCGCGATGCCTTTATTCCGCACGGGGAAGTGCGCTCTCTCGCCCAAAAATACGGCTTGGATGCCGATGAGATCTTCGCCGCCATCGAGGAATGCCATGCGCGCGGATAAATATTTTGCGGAAAAATTCGGCTCGCGAACGCGGGCGAAGGCGGCGCTCGAGGCGGGGCGGATAAGCCAAAACGGGAAAATTCTCTCTCCGAGCGATGAAGTTTCGGAGGGCGGATTTTTTTTGATTGCGGAGGCGGACGACTTCGTCTCCAACGGCGGGCAGAAGTTGGAACGCGGCCTCTCCCATTTCAGCGAGAGCGTGGAGGGGAAAGTCGTATGCGACCTCGGGGCGAGTACGGGCGGGTTTTGCGATTGTCTCCTCAGAAGAGGCGCAAGCAAAGTTTACTGCGTAGACGTCGGGGAGGGCCTCTTGGATCCCCGCCTTGCCGCCGACCCCCGCGTTGTAAAAATGGATAAAACCAATGCAAGATATTTGCAGCCTTCAGACTTCCCGGAGCCCATCGATATCGTCACTTCGGACTTAAGTTTTATCTCCTTGAAGTTGGTGCTTCCCGCTATTTACGGCCTGCTTCAAATGGGAGGCCGCGCCTTTGTTCTCTTCAAACCTCAATTCGAATGCGGAGGGAAGGGCCTCCCGAAAAGCGGTATTTTGGATAAAAAATACCACAAAAACCTGCTTTCAGACTTCTATTCCTTCTGCGTGGCGCTCGGCCTTGCGCCCCGCGGCATCGTAAACGCTCCCGTAAAGCGGGGCAAGAACATCGAATATATTGTCTTTTTGGAGAAGGGGGGTACGGCCATTCCCGCCCTTGCATTCCTTCAGAGCGCCCAAAATATTTTTTGATATTCGGGCATTGAAAATATTAAAATATACTTGCAAATATACAGTAATTATGCTATAATGCTTGCCGATGAAGATTGGGATTTTCTTCCACCCTACAAAGGCAGACGAAAGCATTGCCCGTGCGCTTTCAGACGAGGTCGTCCGCCTCGGCGGAAGCGCCGAAATTTTTTCCGAGACCGATGAGGTCTGTGGGGTAGACCGCCTTATCGTACTTGGAGGAGACGGCACCGTTCTGCATGCCGCAAAGCATGCCTCCCGCCTCAACATCCCGCTCGTGGGTGTCAATTTCGGGCGGCTCGGATTTCTCACGGAGTTTGAGCGAGGGGAATACGAAGAGGCCGCCCGCCTTGCGATGGATGAGAATTGCCCCGCCGTAGAGCGGACCATGCTCGAAGTCAACTTCGATGGCACTAAAACGGTGTGCCTCAACGAACTCTCCCTGCTCCGCGCCATCTCGCCCGAGCGCGCCAACCGCGTGGAGAACATTTCGGTCTCCTTAGATGGTTCCCTTGCGGGGAATTTTACTGCCGACGGGCTCATCGTGGCGACGCCGACGGGCTCCACCGCCTATTCGCTCTCCGCGGGCGGCAGTATCCTGACGCCCGATTGCGCCGTATTCCTCTTGACGCCCGTATGCGCCTTCTCCCTAAAGAGCAGGCCCATCGTGTTCCCCGATACGGGCGAGCTCTCCTTCGGGGTGCATGCGGGGGATACGCTGATGGCGTACGGTGACGGCGTATTCTTGGGTACGGTAAGCGATACGACTTCGCTCTCCGTCAAGAAATCAGAACTCAGTGCCCGCTTTTTGACGCGGGACAAACATCAATTCTTCCTGCGTCTGACGCAGAAAATCAATTAAAAAGCACAAAGAGGGAATAAGATATGCTGAGAAATGCAAGACACGACAAAATTCTCGAGATCATTTCCGAAAAGGAAATCGAAACACAGGAAGAGCTCTGCAAGGAGCTCGCCGCATGCAATTATACGGTGACGCAGGCGACGGTCTCCCGCGATATCAAGGAGCTCCGCCTCTTCAAGGTGAAGGGGACGAAGAAGCGCTTCCGCTACACGTGCGTGGGGGAAAGCTCCAACGAACTGCCAGATAAGATGAGGGCGATGTTCACGACGTGCGTCCAATCCATACGGCAGGTGGGCAACCTCATCGTCCTCTTGACGCTTCTCGGAAACGGTACGAATGCGGGCGTCATTGTGGATGAATTGCACTATCCGGAAGTAATCGGCACCGTCTCGGGCGACAACACCGTCCTCGTCATTTGCGAAAACGAAGAGGAAGCGCGCGTCGTCTGCAGCAAACTCGAACTGCTCATCAAGGAGTGATATGCTCAGGCGGCTGTATCTCAAAAACGTCGCACTCGTCGGCGAAGCGGAGCTCGAATTCTCGGAGGGGCTCAACGTCCTCACGGGGGAGACGGGTGCGGGCAAATCGGTCATTCTCGATTCGATAGACTTCGTCCTCGGCGCAAAGGCGGATAAGACGATGGTGCGCACGGGAGAGGAGGAATGCCTCGTCCGTGCCGAATTCGAGACGGCGAGCCCCGCCGTAAGGGAGACGCTTGTTGCGCTCGACATCGAACCCGAAGAGACCGTCGTCATATCCCGCAGGCTTACGGCAGACGGCAGGAGTTCGTTGAAGCTCAACGGGTGCAGCGTCTCCGCATCCATGCTCCGCCGCGTCACCTCCCTCCTCGTAGACGTCCACGGCCAAAGCGAACACTTCTTCCTCCTCAAGGAGAGCAATCAATTAAAACTGCTCGATTCGGTTGCGGGCAAACCCGTATCCGATGCAAAATCCGCCCTTTCGGAAGTGCTCGCTCTGCGGAAGGGGGTGCTCGCCGACCTTGGTAAGCTCGGCGGGGATGAGGGGGAACGCAACCGCAGGCTCGATATTCTCAAATATCAAATTGATGAGATCGAGCGGGTAGGGCTCAAAGAGGGGGAAGAGGAGCAAATTGCAGCGCTTCGGACCCGTTTCCAAAATGCCGAGCGCATTGCATCCGGGCTCTCTGCGGCAGAGGAAGGCCTCATCTCGGATGGGAGCGGCGTAGATGCCGTCCGCACCGCCCGCCGTGCCCTGCTCTCCGTAGCCAAATACGAACCCGCTTGCGGGGAACTTGCAGAGCGGCTCGAGGCGGCAGAAGCAGAACTTTCGGATATCGCGGAGAGCGTGCAATCGCTTGCAGACCAAATGTCCGTCGATGAGCGGGAGGCTGAGCGCATTGAGGCACGATACGATGAGATACGTGCTCTCAAGAAGAAGTACGGCGCCGATTATGCCGCCATTCAGGCGTTTTACACCTCCGCAAAGGAGGAATACGACCTGCTCTCGGAGAGCGGGGAGCGCTTTGAGGCATTGAGCGCCGAGCTTTCGAAGTTGGAGAAAGAGGTGTACGCCGCCTGCGTCACCCTCACGAAGGCAAGGAAGGCCGCGGCAAGCGACTTCACGGGCCGCGTCGTAGCCGAACTCAAGACGCTCAACATTCCCTCCGCCCGCTTCGAGGTCTCCTTCGAGGAGTACGGGGAAGCGGATACGGCGAGGGCCACTTCGGAGGGCCTCGGAAGGGTGTGCTTCCTGTTCTCACCCAATGCGGGTGAGCCCTTAAAGGAGCTCGGCAAGATCATCAGCGGCGGCGAAATGAGCCGCTTCATGCTTGCAGTCAAGGCCCAGCTCAGCTCTGCGGGCGGTATCGGAACCTACCTCTTTGATGAGATCGATGCCGGGATCGGCGGCAAGACGGCACGGGTCGTTGCGGAGAAGTTTGTCAAGATATCCAAAGACGTCCAACTGATTGCCGTAACCCATCTCGCCCAAATCGCCTGCTTTGCAGACCGTGAATTCCTCATCGAAAAGGTGGAGCGCGGCGAAAAGACGTATACCACCATCAAAATGGTGGAGGGGGAAGCACGGCTCAACGAAATCGCAAGGCTCGTGGGCGGGGAGAGCGAACACGTCCGCGGCCACGCACAGGCCCTCCTCGAGGAAGCGGAGGCGTACAAGAAACAGGTCAGAAAATAGGCTATCCATCAAAACAGGAATAGAAATCGGCGGCTTACGCAAATTAACTTCTGCAAAACGGAGGTGTTATGCGTAAGCTGCATTTTATTTTAGCCGCTTCGCTCGCGGGCGCCGTACTCCTTACGGGGGTGCCCGAGCCCGCCACAACGGCATGGGCGGACGAGACGAAGCAATATTATATCGGGGGCATGACGGCGGGCTTCATGCTCTCTGCGGGCGGTGCGGAAGTCATCGGGCTCTCCGAAGTGGTATCTGAGGATGGGCTCCATCGCCCTGCGGAGGAGGCGGGCATCCGCGTAGGAGATACCATTCTCGCCGCAGACGGGATCCGTATCCAAACCATTTCAGACCTCAATGCCGCCTTGGAGCGGAGTAAGGGGCATTCCGTAAAATTTACGCTGCGCCGCCACGGGGAGACGGCTGAGGTGGAGATCACGCCCGCCAAGGATAAAAAGAGCGGGGCGTATAAGATAGGCATTCTCATCCGTGATACGCTTGCCGGCATCGGAACGGTAACCTATATCGAAAAAGGCACGGGCAAGTTCGGAGCCTTAGGGCATGCCGTATGCGATGAAAACAAGAATCTTCTCACCATTTCAGATTCCAAAGTTTACCTGTGCTCAGTCATCGGAGTCAGCCGCGGCATGCGGGGGAAGGCAGGGGAGCTGCGCGGCCTCTTCCTCAGCGACAGCATCCTCGGCTCCGCGGAGAAGGTCTGCGAGACGGGGCTCTACGGCAAGGTCTCCGAGGAGTACGATCTCTCCCACTGTGAACTCGTCGAGAGCGCACCGCTTGCGGAGGCCACCATCGGCAAGGCGGTGGTGTATTCTACGGTGGACGGCTCGTATCCCTGCCAATATGAAATTATGATTGCAAAGGTGGATGAAAACAACCGCGAGAACAAGAATTTCGTCATAAAAGTTACCGATGAACGGCTCATCGAAGAGACGGGCGGCATCGTGCAGGGCATGAGCGGCAGCCCCATTCTGCAGAACGGGAAGCTCATCGGCGCCGTCACCCATGTCTTTCTGAACGACCCCACCCGCGGCTACGGCATCGGTATCGAGAAAATGACGGGAACCTGACAGAATGTTCAAGAATATGCGCTCATATCATGGAATATGAGCCTTTTCTTTTTTACGGACTGCCTCGGGCGGGCATGGGAGAGGAAGCGGACGCTCCTCATCTTAGGCGGGACGGTGCTCCTCGGCTTTATCCTCGGGATCAGCTTTGCGCAAACGCCCGCCTTCTATGAATTCCATGTGAAGGGGTGTGAACGCTTCCTCGTGCGGGTATGCTACTCCGATCGAAGCATATTCGAGATCTTTTTAGAGCGGACTGCGGGGTGCGCGCTCCTGCTTCTTCTGATGCTTACGGCGGGCATGCACTATGCGGGGTGCATTCTGCCGCCCGTGCTCCTCGTGTTCCGCTCCTACACGCTCGGCGGAAGCGTAGCCATATTTTTTACGGTGTACGGGGTATCGGGGGCGCTCATCGTATTCGTGCTCCTGCTTCCCTTTCACCTCCTTATCGACGCCGTACTCCTCCTCGCATCGGCCATATCCTACGGCAGAATGGGGCGGTTTTGCTTTGCGAAGCAAGATTTCTTTGAACTCGCCCTCGATTTCCTTGCACTCTTTCTCCTCATCCTCGCAGTCTGCCTCCTCGAAGCGCTCATCCTGCTTGCCGTATTTCACCCGATCGGCAACGTGTAGTGTATTTTTTCAAAACCTGCACACACTACGGGTATGAAAAAAATAATTTTACCACTTGCCGCGGCCATCGCGGGCAGTTTGCTCTTTCCCGTGACGGCGGTGCGGGCAGGGGCAGAGGAGTTTACGGCGGGGAAGGCGGCGTATCTATGCGACTTCTCCACGGGAACAGAGGTCTATGCGAGAAAGGAATGTGAACGGCTTCCCATCGCGAGCATGTGCAAGATCATGACGCTCCTTCTCACCTTTGAGGCAGTGGATGAGGGCAATCTTGCCTACGATGAACTCATTACGGTCAGCGAAAACGCCTCTTCGATGGGCGGATCGCAGGTATTCCTCGATACCGGCCTTTGCTATCCCGCAGAGCAGCTCATCAAATCGGTTGCCGTCTGCTCGGCAAACGATTCCTGCGTGGCGCTTGCGGAACGCGTAGCGGGCAGTGAAGAGGGGTTTGTCGCCAAAATGAATGCACGGGCCAAGGAGCTCGGTGCGGAAAACACCCTCTTTGCGAACTGCACGGGGCTTCCCAAGGAGCCGCAGTACTCCTGTGCAAAGGATGTCGCCCTCATGCTCCGCGCCCTCATCACCCATGAGAAGTACTTCGACCTCTGTAAAGTGTGGCTGGAGGATTTCTCCCATCCCGATGGGCGCACCACCTCCATCACCAACACCAATAAGCTCATCCGCACCTACAGGGGCTGTGACGGGGGAAAGACGGGGTTTACGAATGAGGCGGGCTTCTGCCTTGCAGCGACGGCCAAGCGCGATGGGACGAGGCTCATCTCCGTCGTAATAGGGGCCGAAAACTCCAAAGAGCGGTTCTCGGCAGTCTCCAGGATGTTTGATTACGCCTTCGGCGCCTATGAGACGCGTACCATATTGGAGGCAGGGGAGGCATGCAATGAGCGCGTACCCGTTGCGGGAAGCAAGCAGGGCGTAATAGCATATGCCGCGAAGGCGCCCCTCAACGTGTTTGCAAAACGAGGCGAAAAAGAGGACGTAACCTTAGAATTTACCCTGCGGAGCGATTTGAAAGCGCCCATAAAGAAGGGGGAAGAAGTGGGCACGGCGCGGCTGTACCGCGCGGGCGTGGAAATTGCTTCCGTGTCGCTCGTCACCCTCGAGGATGCGGAGCGCATGAGCTGGTGGGAGGCATTCCGCCAGACGGCAAGGGATTGGCAGTAAGCATTTTACAAAGTACTATGCGTGGCAGAGTATTGGATATATCCGCTCTGCCGCGCCTTTCTTTTTACGGGAACGCAGGAAGGAAGGGGGAAATCTTTGAAAATGCTTGCTTTTTTCTGTGCATTCCGTTATAATGGAATGTGAAATGGTAACCTATCTCATACAACTGCTTGCGGGGGCGCTTGCCGTGGTCGTCATTCTGACGCTCCACGAGTTTGCGCATGCCTACGTTGCCCACCTGTGCGGGGACCCGACGCCCAAGTGGAACGGAAGGCTCACCTTAAATCCCCTCAAGCATTTCGATATTTTGGGGCTCATCTGCTTCGCCGTCGTAGGCTTCGGCTGGGCGAAGCCCGTGCCCATCAACCCGAACAACTTCAAGCAATATCGCACGGGGCTGGGGCTCACTGCAAGTGCGGGCATTATCGCCAACCTCATCACGGCGTTTCTCATCTATCCGCTCGTGATGGTGGTGAGCTGTTACATGCCGCAGGTGCCCTTCATCTATGAATTCGTGTATTTCTTCTTCTACTTCATGTTCGTGCGCAGCCTCTCCTTTGCGGTATTCAACCTGCTTCCGCTCTACCCCTTAGACGGATTCCGCATCGTGGACGCCCTCAACAGGCGGCGCGGCAAGGTATTCCGCTTCCTCCGCGAAAACGGGGAGTGGATCTTGCTCGGGCTCATCGTCGAGAGCTTCATCTGCCAGAGATTTGTGGATTTCGGCGTCGGGATCATGAGTTATTTCGATATTTTGGGTTGGTTTATGAATTTCGCCGTCAACATCATCGGGTATCCGATCACGGCGCTCTGGGGGTTGATTCCATGGTAGATGAAAAATTGAACGCTGTGGATACGCCCGCCGAGGCACCCGACGAGGTCTCCTTAGAAAACGTTTCCAAGGAGAAAACGGGGGATAGATTCGAGGCGATCCGTAAAAAATTTGAATCCAACGTAGACTATACGACGGTGCTCTCCAACTTCGAGGGCCCGCTCGATCTCCTTCTCTACCTCGTCAACCGTGCCGAAATCGAAATACGGGATATCTTCGTCTCCGAAGTCACCGAGCAGTTCCTCGATTACATGAAGGGGCTTCCCTACCTCGATGTGGAGAAGGTGACCGATTACCTCAACATCGCCGCAACGCTCATCAAAATCAAGGCACAGGCGCTCGTACCCGCCATTGAGGAATACGAATGGGAGGAGGACGACGTCGAGGAGGATAAGGCGGAACTCATCCGCGCCCTCGAGGAATACAGGATGCTCAAGGAGGAGGCCGAAAAGCTCAAGACGCTTGAGACGGTAGGATACTTCTTCAAGGAACCCGATAAGGACGTCGGGGAGACCAAAACGGTATTCAACCTCGATAATTTGACGCTCGACGGCCTCGTGGCGGCGTTTTCAGCGCTCCTCATTAAAAGGGAACGCTCCCTCGAAGCGCAGGAATTCCGTGAGATCCCGCAGGATGAATACACCGTTCGGGACCGCATCGTATTCATCCGCGAGGCGCTTGAGACGGTGAAAGAGGTCCGTTTTGAGCAATTATTTGCAAAAAATGCCTCGAAGGCGCAAATCGTAACCACCTTCCAGGCAATGCTCGAGATGCTGAAGCATCAGATGCTGCTCGTGCGGCAGGAAGGGGAATTCGGGCAAATTTTCATTACGCGCAACCCCGACGCGAAGGAGGAAGATTTTGGAGAAATTGACGAATACGATTGAGGCGGTGCTCTTTGCTTCGGGCAAACCCGTGCCGCTTGCAGACATCGCAGAAAAACTCGGAGCTACGCTTGCGGAAGTAAACAAGGCCGTACGGGAGCTCAAGGAGCGCTTCGGGGAGGAGAGCGGTATTCAGCTGCTCGAATTCAACAAGAAGGTGCAGCTTGCCACCAACCCCGCCTATAAGGACGGCGTCTCTGCCGTGCTCAATCCCATCCGCGAGAAGGAACTCACCCGCGTCATTTTGGAATGTGCGGCGATCGTGGCATATAAACAGCCCATCACCCGCACGGAGATCGAGGTGCTCCGCGGCGTCAACAGCGATTACGGCGTCAACGCCCTCGTCGAACTCGGGCTCATCTACCCGTGCGGCAGGAAGGATGCGATAGGGCACCCCGTGATGTACGGCACCACCGATGAATTCTTGCGCCGCTTCAAGCTCAATTCCCTCGAGGATCTTCCCGATTACGATGAACTGATGGCGGCCATCGCCCGCCCGGATGAGGAGCGGGATACCTACCTCTACTCGCGGGATGAATACATCGCCCCGCCCGAACCCGATACCGCGGGAGACCGCAGGGCGGAGAAGCGGGAAGAGGTCGTGGAGGGCGGCTACGAGATCCCCGATTTCCTCCGCGGGCTCGACGATACGGATATCGTAAAAATTTCTTAAATCAATACATACGGAAAACGCTCCTTCGGGGGCGTTTTTTTGTAGCAAAAAGGGGAATTTGTAAATATTTTCAGCGGTTTCGCCCATATTACGGGTATGGGCGAATGGGTGGTGTACACAAGTTTTTTGGGCCTGCTCTTCTTTCTGTTCCCCGTGTTCCTGTATACCGATACCTACCTCGACGTGGGGGAAAATAAGGCGTGGTTTGCCGTGAGCCTGTTCCGGCGCCTGCGGCTGTTCGGGGGATACGCGGAGCTTCGGCGGGAGGGCATTGCGGTGCACCTCACCAAGAACTTTGCGGCGCTCATCCGCTACGATAAAATGGGGGATACGCGGAAGAAATTCGATTTCACGCAGGGGTTTCAGCTCTGGAGATTCCACCAAATTATCGAGACGGGCGGGGCAGACAGTGTATACGCCGTCCTGCTCGCGGCGGCAATCAAGTCGGCCGTAGGCGGAACGTTCTCCTATATCAGGACGAAGTACCCCTTCGTGTCCCTCAAAAACAGCACCCTGCTCGCAGAGGGGGCGCGGCTCAAGGTCACCTTTGAGACGGCCGTCATTTTCAACGGGCTCGTCCTCACGGTGGCATTCACCAAAAAATTATTGGAGGCATTGATAAATTGGATAAGAAGAAAAAAATTGACGGCATCATGGAAAAGACAGCGGAGCAACTGACGGGCCTCGTGGACGTCAACACGGTCATCGGAAAACCCGTGGTCACCGCGAGCGGGGCACAGGTCATTCCCTTCACCAAGGTAACGATGGGTTACCTTTCGGGGGGCGGGGAATACGGCGAGGTCAAGGCCCTCAAGGAGGATGAATGCTTTCCCTTTGCGGGCGGCGCGGGGACGGTCGTCAACATCAAACCCGCGGGGTTCCTCGTTGACGACGGCAAGGAGTGCCGCGTGGTGCGCATCACCGATGATCCCATCGACGGGCTCATCGAAAAGGCGGGGGAACTGCTCTCAAACTATGTCAAGAGTGAAGAATAAGTGGGCGGTCCTGCTTCCCGTATTCCTGTGCCTTGCCGTATTCCTGTGCCCCATAGGGAAGGGTATTACGGTTGCGGGCGCGGAAGCGAGGGCGGAGTGCGTGGTGGAAGTCTCCTCCCGCAGAATTCTGCATGAAAAGAATGCGGAAATCCGGCTCCCCATGGCGAGCACCACGAAGGTGCTCACCGCCTGCATTCTCATTGAGGACTGCCCGCTCGACGAAGTAGTTACCATCCCGCAGGCGGCAGAGGGAGTGGAGGGCTCGAGCGTCTATTTGAAGGCGGGGGAGCAGTATACGGTTTTAGACCTTCTCTACGGCCTGATGCTCCGCTCGGGCAACGACTGCGCCGTGGCGCTCGCGCTCTACCACAGCGGGAGCATCGAGGCATTTGCGGCGGAGATGAACGCCCGTGCCGTCCTCATGGGGGCCACTTCGAGCAGGTTCCAAAATCCCCACGGCCTGCACGACGCCCTGCACTATACGACGGCGCGGGACCTCGCCTTCATCGCCGCCCATGCCCTTCAGAACGAGACCTTCCGCGAGATCGTCTCCTGTAAATACTATGAACCCCGCGGGTGGAAGAACAAGAATAAGATGCTTACGGAGTACGAAGAGGCCACGGGCGTCAAGACGGGATTCACCACTGCCGCAGGGCGGTGCCTCGTGACGAGCGCCAAAAAGAACGGCATGGAGCTCGTATCTGTCGTGTTGAACTGCCCCGAGATGTACGAGCGCTCCAAGGAGCTTCTCAATACTGCCTATTCGGAATATCAAATGATCCCCTTCTGCGATACAGCGCAGGGGTACGATGGCTTCCGTATCGAATATGGCTTTGCGTATCCCTTAAAAAAGTTGGAGCTCCGCGGCATTCAGATCGCCACAGAGCTCTACGACCCGATCCCCGAAGTTTCGGGAGAAGTTGCGGGGCAAATGAAGATATACCTTCAAAATAACTTGATTTTTTCGCAAAATTTGTATATCATGTAAGCATGCGTATCAACAAATTTCTTGCGGAACAGGGCGTTGCCTCAAGGCGGGGCGCCGATGAAATTGTCGCCCAAGGGCGGGTCTCCATCAACGGAAAGGTGGCTAAGGCGGGGGATGAAGTGGGCCCCGAGGATACCGTAACCCTCGATGGGAAGATCTTATCCCATAAGGTGAAGTACGAATACTACCTTCTCAACAAGCCCAAGGGTTGCGTCTGCACCGTAAACGATAAGAAGGAAAACAAGGAGACCACCCGAAAGACGGTGATGGATTTCCTTCCTCAGGGGGCGGGGCATGTGTACCCCGTGGGCAGATTGGACTACGCCAGCGAGGGCATGCTCATTTTGACCAACGACGGGGATCTCGCCTACCGCCTCACCGCACCGCAGAATGAAATCCCCAAGACCTACCTCGTGCGGGTGGAAGGGGCGGTCTCGACTGCCCAGCTCAGCCGTCTGCGTGCGGGCGTCGAGATCGAAAAGGGGGTCGTTACCAAGAAGTGCAAGGTGACGGTAACCGAAACCGATAAGAAATTTACCAAGCTCCATGTCGTCCTCACGGAGGGAAAGAACCGTGAGATACGGCGCATGTTCGAAGTGGTGGGGCTGCATGTGGATTTCTTGAAGCGCATCCGCATCGGGGAGCTCACCCTTGCGGGCCTCGACCGCGGCGCCATCCGAAGGCTCACCCCCGAGGAAGTCTTTTACTTAAAGAATTTGTAACAAAAAGGGACGGATGATCCGTCCCTTTCATAATTTCATTAAATACTGCGGATGAGGCCCACGACTTTGCCGATGATCATCGGATCGCTCTCAGCATCGAGGACGAAGTCTGAGAGGGCTGCGTTTTCGGGGTGGAGAATGACTTTGCCGTCCCGGCGGAAGAAGCGCTTTACGGTTGCGCCCTGCCCGATGCCGTCCGGGTCGAAGAGGGCAACCACGATCTCGCCGTTCTCTGCCGTCTCCTGCTTATGGACAACGACTTTATCTCCATCGAAGATGCCCGCCTCTATCATGCTGTCTCCCTTGACGCGGAGCAGGAAGAGTTCGTCTCCCTTGAATTCGGCGGAGGGAATGGGGTAGTACCCCTCGAAATTCTCAACTGCAAGGATGGGTTGGCCGGCGGTGACCGTACCGAGCAGGGGAACGCGCACGGCGCCCTCACTGCGCACGGCAACGGCGCGCTTCTTGTTCTCCGCCTTCTCGAGATATCCCATCTCCTTCAAGCGGTTCTGGTAATCATACGCCGTCGCGGTGGATTTGATCCCCAAATCGCGGCACATATCCCGCACGGTGGGCGGGAAGCCGTTCTCCTCCGTGTAGCGATTGATATAGGCGAGCACGTCCATCAGCTTGTTCTTATCGAGCATCCCTCTACCTCCGTCTCCCATTATAACACATTCTTTTGGAAATTGCAAACTTTTGTTCTGTATTTTTCAAAAAAATTTTTACGTTCTTGTTGATTTTTTCGGGAGGGTGCGGTATAATAGAGATATGGAAACCAAGATGTGTATCTTTGATGAAGAGAAGGAGTGTGATGGCTGCATGGAATGCGAGGTGTGCGACCTCGATCCTTCCAAGCCCTGTAACAACTGCGGCAAGTGCCTCGAGATCAGGGATTACGCCACCATCCGCATCGATAAGGTCTACACGGACCCCAAAAAGTATCATGAAGAATAAGGAAGTGCCCGTCGCAGTTGCGACGGGCACATTTTTATAGCTCGGAATGAGTGAATTCGGTAAACTTACCCGCGTAGATCGTGGGGATAATGACGGATATTTTTGCGCCGCCATCCGTGTAATCCACGCTCTTCTCGAAGAGGAGGGGCCGCAGGGCGCCGTATTCGCCCATGCGGGAATAGGGGACAAAGAGGGTAGTCCGCACAAAATTTTCAGAAAGTGCGGAGAAGATGCGCTTTTTGAGGGTTTCGAGGCCCGCACCGCTCTTTGCGGAGATCTCCACGGCATCCTTGGGAGCACGCACGTTCGGGGCGACGTCGCACTTGTTCAGGACGACGAGGTAGGGGGAGGAGAACCCCAATCCACTTAAGGTATCGAGGGTGGTCGTAAGCTGCATCTCGTAATCGCCCGAAGCGTCGCATACGATGAGCGCCAAATCGCAGTTCACCGCACTCTCGAGGGTGGATTTGAAGGCCTCGATGAGGTGGTGGGGCAGGGATTGCAGAAAGCCCACCGTATCCACCATCAGAAAGGGAACGCCCTCTACTTCAAAAGCACGGGCGGTGGGGTCGAGGGTGGCGAAGAGGGCGTCTTTTACAAGGACATCCGCGCCCGTCATCGCATTGAGGAGGGTGGATTTACCCGTGTTGGTGTAGCCGACGAGGGCCACCGTCATTACCCGCTCCTTCTTTCTCCGCTCCACCTGCAGACTTCTCCGCTTCTCCGTCTCCGCGAGTTTTGCCTCCAAGGAGCGGATCCGTGCACGGATATGCCTACGGTCCGTCTCGAGCTGTGTCTCCCCGGGGCCACGGGTGCCGATGCCGCCCCCGAGGCGGGAGAGCTCGATGCCCTTGCCGCGCAGGCGGGGGTAGAGATAGCGGAGCTGGGCGAGTTCCACCTGCAATTTGCCTTCGCTGCTTACGGCACGCAGGGCAAAGATATCGAGAATGAGGGTGGTGCGGTCGATTACCTTCCTCCCGCCCAAGGCTTCGGAGATGTTCAGCGTCTGGGAAGGGGAGAGGTCCCCGTTAAAGAGGACGGTGACATCCAACCCCTCGAGGCGGTCTCGAAGTTCGAGGAGCTTTCCTTCCCCCACAAAGGTGGCGGGATTGATTTCGCGGATGTTTTGATAGATGGTGCCCGCATAGCTCGCGCCCGCGCTCTCGATGAGGGAGACGGCTTCCTCATGAAGCACCTCATCCCTTTGCCCGAAGCAGGGCTGAATGATGTAGACAAGTTCGCTCATTCATCCTCCTCCGGGTGCAGTTTTACCTTGCCCGCAACCGATTTTCTACGGTCCTCCGTGATGGCGGCGTAGTGCTTGCGGGTGGTGTTGACGTCCTTGTGCCCAAGCACATCGGCAACGATAAAGATGTCACCCGTCTCGCGGTAGAGGGCGGTGCCGTAGGTAGACCGCAGCTTGTGGGGGGTGATCTTCTTGAGCGGGGTCACGATTTTTGCGTATTTCTTAACAAGATTTTCAACTGCCCGCACCGTAATGCGCCTGTACTGCATGGAGAGGAAGAGGGCGGATTCGTTGGGCGGGACCCGCGGATCGCCGTTCTTCTGCTCGAGATAGGCCTCGAGCGCCGCCGCGACCTCATCCGAAAAGTACAAAATGGCCTTGTTCCCGCCCTTGCGGGTGACGACGAAGGAGTTGGTCGCAAAGTCGATGCTCTCATTGTTGAGCCCGACGAGCTCTGAAATACGGATGCCCGTGCCCAAAAAGAGGGTCAGAATGGCGGTATCCCGCACCTTCGTCTTTTCATGGTAGCCTTCCATGTGGCGGGTGATGCCGCTCCCGCACTCGGCCGTATCGATGAGTTCTGTCACCTCATTCTTCTCGAGGCGAATAATTTCCTTCTCGTGGAGCTTTGGCGTAGCAACCTTTGTAGTGTTGTTGACTTCGATGAGGCCCTTGTTGAAGAAGTACTTGAAGAGGGAGCGGACAGTGGAGAGCTTGCGTGCCTTGGCGCGCTCATCGCAGGAGAGTTGCTTGCCCGCATACTCATAGTGGGAGAGATAGGAGAGGAAGATCTCGACGTCGGTATCCGTAACCTGCTCCAAATCCTCGAGCGTCAGATCGCGGACTTCCTTCCCGCGGAATTTGCGCTTCACGAGGAAGTCAAAGAAGATACGCAGGTCGTAGCAATAGTTGAGGCGGGTGAGGGTGCTCGTGCGCGTCTCGACGCCGCGAAAAAAATCTTCACAGAAAGAGGGGAGCTCCTCGAGGAGCTCGTTTATTTTATCGAGATTCTTAAAATTGCGGTCCTGATAGTAATTATCCGAAGGTTTCATGAGATCAGTATAGCACAGCGGGGGGAGAAAGTCAAATTTTACGAAGAGTTTCACCGAAATTTTATGGAAGAAAGAGACAGCCGTCCCGCACGGGGGACGGCAAAATCTTCACTTCAACACACATCAAACTCTTCGCAAAATCATTGTTTTACGAATAGTATAGGGCTAAAAAGGGGGATAAACCGAATGCTTCCTATCAAATCGGGCCGCTTTTTGAGACGGGCCGATTTAATGATTCTCTTTTCAATTAAGGTTTATTTTACTTTCGTCCGAGGTTTCTCGCCTGATTTTTTACGGCATTCTGCCCGATGTCTTTCTACGATTTTTTATCCTTGGTACTATGTCACACGTAGTATATTATGTCTGACATAGGACCTTACTTCCGCGCGAGAATTCCATAGGAATACGGCGGAATCGTAAGGTGGTTTTCAAATGCCTCTCCCGTAATGAGCTCAAGAAAACTTCCCTTGAATTTTACGTTATACGTCTGTGTGGAATTGTTGCAGTAGACATATACCCGTTTCTCATCCTTTTCGCGTGCGTAGACGATGCAGGCCTCTTCGGAGAAGATCTCACGGTATTTGCCGTCCGCAAACACGTCGCCGAGCCGCCTTGTGCGGATATTTGCGAGGGTCTTGTAGAAGGAGAGCAGCTGTTCATCGATGTTGTCCCACGGGAAGCAACCGCGGCAGAACGGGTCCATATAGCCTTCCATGCCTGCTTCGTCGCCGTAGTAGATGCACGGCACCCCGGGGAGCGTAAACTGCAGCACGGCGCCCATGCGGAGAAGCCGCTTGGCGCGCACTTTCTGCTCCTCCGAGAGGCGTGTCACCGCCATTTCTTCCTTATTTTCGCAGTGTTTTCCGCCAAGTACGGTGAGAATGCGGGGCGTATCATGCGTCCCGAGGCTGTTCATCAGCGTATCGAGGGATTGCTTCGGGTAATTATCGAGGAGCATCGCGAGCGTCTCCCGGAGGAGCGCCGTATTGCCCGTAAGGAGGTAGTGCACGATGCCGTCTTTGAGGGGATAATCCATGACGGAATCGAGCTCATCCCCCTGCAAATATTCACGGCGGACCCCGTAAGAGATCTTATTGGAGGCATCCTCCCAAACTTCGCCGAGCACCAACGCTTCAGGGTTTTCTTCCTTGACGGCCCTGCGGAGTTTTTTGAGGAAGAAATCGGGGAGTTCATCGGCGACGTCGAGCCTCCACCCCGAGATGCCGCGGCGGAGCCACGTCTTGAGCACCCCGCCCTCGCCGAAGATGAAATCCTGATAGGATTTGGATTGTTCGTTTACGGCGGGCAACGTCTCTATCCCCCACCAACTGTCATAGGAATCGGGGAAATGGTTGAAGTTGTACCAATCGGCGTACGGAGAATCGGGAGATTGGTAGGCGCCGAGCGAATCATACCGCCCGAACTTGTTGAAGTAACGGCTGTCGTCCCCCGTATGGTTGAATACGCCGTCCAACACGATGCGGATGCCCCGCTTCTTTGCCTCTGAAGTGAGTGCCTCGAGGTCCTCTGCTGTGCCGAGCAGTCCGTCCACTCTGAGGTAATCTCCCGTATCATAGCGGTGGTTGGAGTATGCTTCAAAGATGGGATTGAGGTAGATCACGGTGACGCCGAGCCCTTCAAGATAGCCGAGCTTGGAACGTATCCCCTCCAAATTGCCCCCGAAAAAGTCACGGTTTAAGACCTTTCCAAACTCATTGGGACGGAAGGAGGGCTGGCCGCCCCAATCGGGGCGGAGCGATTGGTAGGGCTTGGGGGCGAGGTCGCCCACCTTGCAGAAGCGGTCGGGAAAGATTTGATACATCACGCCGCCCTTGAGCCAAGTCGGCGTCTCATAGTCCTCTCGGAATACGGTCACCTGCCAACTTTCGGGGTGATGGGTCACTTCCCCCCTTCTCAGCTTTCCACGGCCGATGCAACCCCTGTCTCCGAGAGAAAAATAGTAGAAATACAGGCCTATCTTATGGAAACGGACGGTAGCCGTAAACCTACTTTCCTCCCGCTTCATCGGGAAGGAGAAAACTGCCCCGCTGTCCTGCCAGAAAACGAGCGTACAAGCATCGGCGGAGAAGCCCTCTTCTCCGCCTTCGCGTTCGTATACGGTAAATTGGATTTCGCTCCCGCGTGCAACCGCGCCTGTCTGCGATTTACACGCCCTGTTGAGCGGATCGTAGTAGAGCGTCATAGCGTAGTAATTTGTTTACTTGTTGATGGGTTTTAAGTGCCAAATGCGGTTTGCGTATTCACGGATACTGCGGTCTGCGCTGAAGTACCCCGCCGAGGCGATGTTCATGAGGGATTTGCGGTTCCATTCCCGCTTGTTCTCCCTGTAGAGCTTGGATACGGCATTCTGCGTCTGCGTATACGATTCGTAGTCCGCAAGGCACATGTACGGGTCTGCGATCCGCCCGTTGCGCAGAAGGTAATTTGCAATATCGGCAAAGGAATAGCCGTTGAAGCCCACGATGAGCGATTCGATGATCCTGCGGAGCTGCAGATCCGAATTGTAGTACTCGCTCGAATTGTAGCCGCGGTTCCAGATTTCGGCAACTTCATCGGCCTTGAGCCCGAAGATGAAGATATTGTCCTCTCCCACCTGCTCTGCCATCTCGATGTTGGCGCCGTCGAGGGTGCCGATGGTGAGGGCGCCGTTGATCATGAACTTCATGTTCCCCGTGCCGCTCGCTTCCTTCCCCGCAAGGGAAATTTGCTCTGAAATTTCGGAGGCGGGCATCAGCGTCTCAGACATGGTAACATTGTAATTTTCCATGTATACGACGTTGAGCTTTTCCCTGATCTTGGGATTCTTCTTGATGTCCTCCGAGAGATAGCAAATGAGGCGCATGATCTGCTTTGCCATATCGTATCCCGCGGCCGCCTTGGCCCCGAAGATGTAGGTCTTGGGTACGACGTCGAGATCGGGATTTTCACGGAGGGCGTTGTATTCCCCGATGATATGCAGGGCATTGAGGAGCTGACGCTTGTACTCATGCATGCGCTTTGCCTGTACGTCGAAGAGCGTGGAAGGGTCCACGAGAATGCCCTGCGTCCGCTTGGCGTAGGCCGCAAACTGCTCCTTCTTCACCCGCTTGATTTCCCCGAGACGGTCAAGCACGCTCACGTCGTGCTCAAACTTCTTGAATTCTTCCAATTTGGAGGCATCCTTCGCGTACCCCTCTCCGATGCATTCATCGAGGAGCGCACAGAGCTCAGGGTTGGATTGGTTGAGCCAGCGCCTGTGTGCGATGCCGTTGGTGACATTGGTGAATTTATCGGGCGAGTAATCGTAGAAATCGCGGAAAATGCTCTCCTTGATGATCCTGCTGTGCAGTTCGGAGACGCCGTTTACGCTCGAGGAGCCGAGCACGCACAAGTTCGCCATGCGCACCTGGTTATGGGAGAGAATGCTCATGCGGGAGATCTTGTTCCAATCGCCCGGGAAGCGGTTCCAGAGGTCCTCACAGAAACGGCGGTTGATTTCCTTCAAAATGCCGTGGATGCGAGGTAATCTCCGCGCCACAAGGTCCTCCGCCCACGTTTCAAGAGCCTCTGCAAGGACGGTGTGGTTGGTATACGCACAGGTAGCCGTCGTAATATTCCACGCAGTTTCCCACGAGAAGTAGTTCTCGTCTACGAGAATGCGCATGAGTTCGGGAATGGCGAGTGCGGGATGGGTATCGTTGATATGGATGGCCGCCATTTGCGGCAGGAGCGCAAGAGATCCGTAGCGACGCTTGTGGTCTGAGACGATGCACTGCAGGGAGGCGGAGACGAGGAAGTACTGCTGTTTGAGGCGGAGCGACTTGCCCTCATTGTGATTATCCGAAGGATACAGCACCTTGGAGATGAGCTGGGCATCGCTGTCGTCCCGCATGACGGCCTCGTAGTTGCCCTGCGAGAAGAGCTGCATATCGAACTTCTGCACCGCCCTCGAACGCCAAAGGCGGAGTACGCTCACCGCCTGCGAATCGGCGCCCGAGACCATCATGTCGTAGGCAACGGCCTCCACTTCCTTTGCGTTGTGGTATACGGTCTCCATGCCGTGATCCGTCCACTTCTCCTCGAGTTCGCCGTCGAAGCGGACGATAAACGTCTTATCGGTACGTTGGGTGAGCCACGCTTCCCCGCCCGGGAGCCAAACATCGGGCAATTCGATTTGCCACCCGTCTACGATCTTCTGCTTGAAGAGGCCGTACTGATAGCAAATGGAGAATCCCATTGCGGGGTAATTCTGCGTCGCGAGCGCATCCAGGAAGCATGCCGCAAGCCGCCCGAGGCCGCCGTTGCCGAGGCCCGCATCGGGTTCCTCTTCATAGAGGTCGTCGAGCGTCAGCTTGTAGGGCTTCAAGGCGCCCTCGATGGCGGATTTGATGCCGAGATTGTAGATGCTGTTCTTGAGCGAACGGCCCATCAGAAATTCCATACACAGGTAGTACACACGCTTTGCCCGCGCCTGTTTCATCTTCAAATGGAACTTCTGCCGCTTTTCAAGCATGATATCGCGGACGCTCATGACGACCGCCTTGTAGATTTGCTCGCGGGACGCCTCTTTGGAATTGACGCCGAAATAACGGGTCAGTTTCCCTTCGATAAGGCGCCCGGCTTCCTGTTCGGTGAGCTTGCCCATGTTGCCTCCAAAAGGTTATTATTATGTCTGACGTAGTACTATCTTAATTGAGCATTCCGATATACAGACCCTCGTAATACTTGGCCGACGTAGACCACGAGAAGTCCGTCGTCATTGCCTTGTGCACGAGTTTTGCCCATTCATCCTTCATGCGGTAGACGCCCAAGGCCTCATTGATGACGTACAGCATATCGTAGGCATCGTAATTGGCAAAGGTGAAACCGTTTCCGCCCGCGCCGTACGGCGTAATGCTATCCCGAAGCCCCCCCGTTTCGCGGACGAGGGCCACAGCCCCGTAACGGGAAGCGATCATTTGCGAGAGGCCGCAGGGCTCACTCTTGGAGGGCATCAGGAAGAGGTCTGCCGCGGAATAGATCTTGCGGGAGAGGTCGGAATTGAAGGAGATCACGGATACCACCTTGCGGGGATACCGCCTTGCGAGGTCGGTGAAGAAGTTTTCATACCCCGATTCCCCCGTTCCGAGCAGCACGAACTGCACATCCTGATGGAGCACCTGCTCAATGACTTCGCGCACGAGATCGAAGCCCTTGTGGCCGACGAGGCGGGAGATCATTGCGATGAGCGGCGTATCGGGTTTTACGGGAAGCCCCAACATCTTCTGAAGCTCTTCCTTGCAGACGGCCTTGTTTTCGGGATGCTCCGCGCTGTAGTTGGCAAAGAGCGCCTTATCCGTTTCGGGATTGTAGTAATCGGGGTCGATGCCGTTCAAAATGCCGCACAGCTTGAACTCATTGCGGCGGATGATGGGATCCAACCCGTGCGAGTAATACGGATTCTTGATTTCGCCCGCATACGTCGGGGAGACCGTAGAGAACCGTTCACAGCACTCGATTGCCCCCTTCATGAGGTTGATGCAGCGGTCGTATTCCACGAGATTCTGGTAGCGGTAGGAAATGCCGAAGAGATCTTCCAAGATGTCGAGCGAATACTTGCCCTGATACTCGATGTTATGAATTGTGAATACCGCACGGATGAACTGATATTCGGGGCGGTAGCAGTAAATGGTCTTGAGATAGAGGGCGGCAAGCGCGGCCTGCCAATCGTGGCAGTGCAGGATATCGGGATAGAAGCCGATGAATCCGAGGATCTCCATCACGCTTCTGCAGAAGAACGCAAAGCGTTCGCCGTCGTCGTAGTAGCCGTAGCAACCGGGGCGTTTGAAGTAATATTCGTTGTCTACGAAGTAATACGTAACGCCGTCCGCACGGTATTCGAAGATGCCGCAGTATTGGTTTCTCCAACTCAGGGGCACGAAGATGTTCCCGATGAACTTGAAATCCTTGCGGTATTCCTTGCGGATGTCCTGATACAGCGGGACGATCACGCGCACGTCGAAGCGGTTGTCGAGCGCGATCGCCTTGGAGAGTGAACCCACCACTTCGGCAAGCCCGCCCGTCGAGATGAACGGCGCCGCTTCGGAGGCAACGAAGAGAATTTTCTTCTTGGGCTCGACTACGAGTTCGGGCTCAGCCTTAACTTCGGGCTGTGCGGGCGCTTCGGCCTCTACGGCCTCAACTGCGGGAAGCTGCTCGGGTGCAGGTTCCGCCGCTTTCTTCGCCTTCTTGTCCTGTTTGAGTGTCATAAAGTTTTCCCCCTTATTTTTTGCACCGCTTCGCGGCGCTTCCCTTCCCATATTTTGTTTACAGCATCCTGCCCTTGCCGATGAAGTACGGCAACGTCTCACAGCCCGCGAGTTTGCGGTTGTCCCGTACGACGACGTTCTTATCGGTGATCACGCAGTCGAGTTGGACGTTGTTGCCGAGCACGGTATCCTGCATGACGATGGAATTTCTCACGACGCAGCCCTTCCCCACTTTTACGCCGCGGAACAGAATGCTGTTTTCCACCGTCCCTTCGATGATACACCCATCCGAGACGAGGGAATTCTTCACGGTTGCGCCGTCAAAATACTTGGAGGGCGCCGAATCGCGCACCTTCGTGTAGACATCGCGGGCACCGAAGAGCTCATCGCGGACGGAGCGGTCTAAGAGCTCCATGCTGTGCTTGAAATAATCCTGAATGGAGTTGACGCCCGCGTAGTATCCCTTGAATTCGTAGCCATAGATGCGCAGGGTATCCACATTCTTGGTGAGGATATCCCGCCCGAAGCTCGAGAACCCGCGCGTTACGGCATCCTGAATGGTGTTGATGAGGAATTCACGGCTCATCACCATCACGTTGACGTAGAGATGATACTTCTCGTTGCCCTTCAGCTTGGGGTTAATTTTGAGCCCCTTGATCCTGCCGTCGCTTGCGGGCTGCAAGGTGATGAAGTAGGAGGATTCGCTCGGTACGGTCTCCTCATGGTACACCATCGTGATATCCGCATTCTTCTCCGCATGGAAGCGGACGATGTCTGCGATGTCGAGGTGGGCGATGCCGTCACAATCGGAAATGACGACGTACTCCTCACTGCGGTGCGTCAGAAATCCCGTGATGCCCATGAGGGCTTCGAGGCGGGTCGTATACGGCTTATCCGTCTCATCCGAATAGGGCGGAAGCAGGATGATGCCCCCATCCTTTCTTGCGAGATCCCAATCCTTGCCGCTCCCGAGGTGGTCAATGAGCGATTGATAGTTGTTTTTGGTTACGATCCCCACCGTCGTAATTCCCGAATTCACCATATTGGAGAGCGGGAAATCGATGAGGCGGTATCTTCCCCCGAAGGGCACCGAAGCCATGGTGCGGTGACGGGAGAGCTCGGGTATGTTTTCATCGTGAACGTTGGAAAAAATCACGCCAACCGTAGAATGTGCCATCTTCTTATTCCCCCTTGTAATCCTTATCGAGAATTTGTCCGCCCGCAACCGAAGCGCCGCGCGCGATCCTGATATTTCTGCCGAGTACGGCAATGCCCGCGCCCTCTTCCTTGGGCGCGCCTACCCTTGCATCCTCTTCGACGACGACGTTCGCATCGATGATGGAATATTCGACGACGGCGCCCCGCTTTACGACGGTGCCCGCCATGAGAACGCTATCCCTTACGGTAGCCCCCTCTTCGACGACGACGCTTGCCGCGAGCACGGAGTGCTCCACCGTGCCCTCGATCTCACAGCCGAGCGCCACGAGGGAGTTGCCCACCTGTGCCTTATCTCCGATATATTCGGGCGGGGCGAGCGGGTTACGGGAGTGGATCTTCCAATCGGAGTCGCCCACGTCGAAGGCGGGGGCCGGCCCGAGCAGGTCCATGTTGGATTCCCAGAGCGAGGAGATGGTGCCCACGTCCTTCCAATACCCCTTGAAGCGGTAGGAGAACATCTTCTCCCCGGCATGGAGCATGGCGGGAAGCACGTCTTTGCCGAAGTCCTTGGAGGAATTGGGGTTGGCATCGTCCTCTTCGAGGTACTTGAAGAGCTTGGAGGCTGTGAAGATATAGATGCCCATGGAGGCGAGATTGCTCTTGGGTACCTTGGGCTTCTCCTCGAATTCATAGATGGAGCCATCGGGATTGCAATTGAGTACGCCGAAACGGGAGGCCTCCTTTAAGGGCACTTCGATGGCGGCGATCGTGCAGTCCGCACCCGTCGCCTTGTGGGCACGGAGCATGGCGGCATAATCCATCTTATAGATATGGTCACCCGAGAGGATGAGCACATATTCGGGGTCGTACCGCTTCATGAAGGACATGTTCTGGTAGATGGCGTTCGCGGTGCCCTCAAACCAAGATTGCTTCTTCTTGGCCTGATAGGGCGAGAGGATGTGTACGCCGCCGTAGGCACGGTCGAGGTCCCAAGGCTGGCCGTTGCCGATATATTCATTGAGTTCGAGGGGCTCATATTGGGTGAGGACGCCCACCGTATCGATCCCCGAGTTGATGCAGTTGGAGAGCGGGAAGTCGATGATGCGATACTTCGCGCCGAAGGCAACCGCGGGTTTTGCAATCTTATTCGTGAGCGCATAGAGCCGTGAGCCCTGTCCGCCCGCCAAAAGCATTGCAACGCATTCTTTCTTTTTGAGCATGAAAAGTACCCCCTGTTTTTCAAGTTATGATTTACGGTATTGCCGTTTATTTCTTTTTGGGCTGTTCGGGCACATAGGCGAGGTACAGCGTGGTGAGTTTGGGCACGGGAATGGCAAGCGAATACGCCTTCCCATGGCTCGGATGCCTTACGGTATGGAGCGTCTTATGGGTGAGTTTCCCCTCTCCCCCGTACTTCTTATCGTCCGAACAGAAGAGGATCTTATACTTCCCCCGCCTATTGACGCCGAGCAGGTAATCTTCGGCATCGGCGCCCGAAAAACTTGTAAGCGCGATGATTTCATTGCCCGACTTGTCCCGACGGATAAAGGAGACGATGTTGCGGTCCGCATCGTCGGCGGCAAGCCATTCGAAGCCGTCCCACGAATCCTCCACTTCATAGAAGGCAGGCGTAGCCTTATAGTATTCGTTGAGCGCCTTCACGTATTCGGAGAGCTTGCCATGCATCTCATATTCATCCCGCAGGAAGAATTCGAGGCCCTCCCTATAATCCCATTCCTTGAATTGGCCGTATTCGTAGCCCATGAAATTGAGCTTCTTGCCGGGGTGCGCCATCATGTAACCGAGGAAGCACCGAACTCCCGCAAATTTCTCCTCATACGTCCCCGGCATCTTTCCGATGAGGGAGCCCTTTCCGTATACGACTTCGTCATGCGAGATGGGAAGCACGAAGTTCTCCGAGAAGGCATACATCATGGAGAAGGTGAGCTTGTTGTGGTTGTTCATGCGGAAGTAGGGGTCGAGCTTCAGATAGGAGAGCATGTCGTTCATCCAACCCATATTCCACTTGAAGTTGAAGCCGAGGCCGCCCACGGAGCCGGGCTTTGTGACGAGCCCCCACGCCGTCGATTCCTCTGCGATCATCAAAGCATACGGGAAGCGGAGGAACACCGCCTCATTGAGCTTTCTGAGGAAGGAAATGGCCTCTAAATTCTTATTTTCCCCATAGATGTTGGGTACCCATTCCCCCGGCTGCTTATCGTAATCGAGGTAGAGCATGGAGGCGACTGCGTCTACGCGGAGCCCGTCGATGTGGAATTTATCGAAGAAAAGCGAGGCGCTTGAAATGAGGAAGGAGAGCACTTCGTTTCTTCCGAAATCGAACCGCCTCGTCCCCCAACTCTTGTGCTCCATCCGATCCCACTGGCTGCTCTCATAGAGAGGTTGTCCGTCAAATTCATACAGCCCGTACGCATCCTTGGGGAAATGTGCGGGCACCCAATCGAGAATGACCCCGATGCCCGCCTTATGGAAGCTATCGACGAGGTGCATGAAATCGTGGGGGGTGCCAAGGCGGGAGGTGACGGCAAAGTACCCCGTGACCTGGTATCCCCATGAACCATCGAAGGGAAATTCGGTGACGGGCATGAATTCGACGTGGGTGTACCCCATCTCCTTGACGTAGGGCACAAGCTCCTCGGCGAGGTCGTTGTATGAAAGATAGTTGCCGTCCTCATGCTTCTTCCACGAAAGCAGGTTGACTTCATAGATGTTCATGGGAGAGGCGTATACATTCCTCTTATCCCGCTCCCTGCAATAGGCGGTATCCGTCCAACGGAAGCCCTCGAGTTCATAGAGCTTGGAGGCATTGCGGGGCGGCGTCTCGGTGTGGAAGGCAACGGGGTCCGCCTTCATCAGCCTTCTGTTGTCCTGCGTCGTAATACAATATTTATAGGTATCGTACTGCTTGACCCCGGGGACAAAGCATTCGAAGGTCTCCCCGTCGATCATGCGGTGCATCACATGCTTCCCCTCGTCCCATCCGTTGAATTCACCGACGACGGAGACGCTCTTGGCATGCGGCGCCCAGACGCGGAAGATGTACCCCTGCACCCCGTCCTCTTCATGGGCATGTGCCCCGAGGAGTTCATAGATCCTATCGTTCTTTCCCTGATGATAGAGATAGAGCGGGAAATCGGTATCGCTGTTGTGGCCGTCATTGTGTCCCATAGTTGTATCGCCTTGCGGCTTCCCTCCTTTGCGGCACGGGCAAGCATTTCCGTATCCCGCTTTTAACCTATCTTATTATACTATATTTCGCGGCGACTTTCAATACCCAATTTTAATTTTTTCGTTTCTTTTGGGAAAAATTTTACCGAAACGAAAATTCTCCGCAAAAATGCGGAGAACCCAACATATTGTGTCTCTATAAAATAGATCTCACGATATCGTAGATATCCCCCGCCCCGAGCACGAGGATGAGATCGCCCTTTGCGGCTTCCCCGAGGGCCCGCTTCAACTGCTCGGGGCTCTGGACGTAGGTCGCCCCCTCGATCCTCCCCGAAATTTGCACGGCGCTACCCGCGAGGTCGAATTTCTCCCGTGCCGAATACGTCTTGTACAGGATGGGCCGCTCGGCACGGCGGAGGACGGCTACGAAATCTTGAAGAAGATCTCGGGTACGGGTATAGGTGTGCGGCTGAAAGACGACGCGCACCGTCCCCGTGCACAGCTTCCTTGCCGTCTCGAGGGCGGCGGCGATCTCCCGCGGATGGTGGGCGTAGTCGCAAATGACGGGAACGCCATTGAGCTCCCCCACCCGTTCGAAGCGGCGGCGTACCCCCTGAAAGCTTTCGAGCCCCTCCTTCATCTCCTCCCCCGAAAATCCGCAGAGGCGCGCCGCGGCATACGCCGCAAGCGCGTTGTAGATGTGTACCTTCCCGGGTACGTTGAGGGTTACCCGCACCACGGGCATATCGCCCTCCGTCACCGTGAAGGCGTAGCGCTCTCCGAACGCACGGATATCGGCGGCGCGTATCTCCCCCGAATACAATCCGAAGTCGAGCGCATGCGGAATGCGCCTTGCGCGTAAATCATCCGAATTGACGACGACGCGCTCCGCCTGCTCCGCAAAGGCAGTGTATGCGGAGAAGAGCTCCTCCCCGCTCTTATAGCAATCGGTATGGTCGAGGTCGCAGTTCAAAATGACGGCGATCTCGCTGTGCAGGGCAAGGAAGCTGCGCTTGAATTCACAGGCCTCCGTAATGAAGTACTCTCTCCCCCTTGAAAAGTAGTTGCCGAGGAGAAGGTCGTCCCCGCCGATGTGGGAGGTAAACTGCCGCCCGCTGCGGTAGAAGATGTGGGAGAGCATGCAAGAAGCCGTCGTCTTGCCGTGGCACCCCGCAACCGAAAGGACGTGCGGAAATTCCTCCGCGATCCTTCCGAGCAGTTCCGCCCGCGTCACAAGGCGTTTTCCCGCCCTGATGGCCGCGGAAAGTTGCGGGTGGGTTTTCTCCACCGCACCCGTATAGACGACGGTACTTTCCGTAATTTCCTCGGATTCCCCGATGGAGACGGGGATGCCTGCCGCTCTGAGCCGTGCAATTTTATCGCCCGATACGGCATCGCTCCCCCGCACCGCGTGGCCCTGCTCCTTGAGATACAGGGCAAGCGCACTCATGCTGACGCCCCCGATCCCGATAAAATAATAACTCTCTCCTGCCGTACGTTCGGAAAACATACTCCATAATATGCCATGAGAACGGGTTTTTGTGATAGTTTTGTGAAATATTTTAACTGTTTTGCCTTTTTTCAATAAAATCGCTTGCAATTAAAAAAACTTTATATTACAATAAAAAGAAAACATGGAGAGAACGCATATGAAAATAAGCGACATACGAATTCGGTTAGTACAAAAGACAGACGGCTTCCTTCGCGCCGTCGCATCCTTTACGATCGACGATTGCTTCGTCATTCATGACATCAAGATTTTCGAGCGTGAAGGCAAGAGCTTTATCGCGATGCCGAGCCGCAAGACATCGGAAGGTGAATATAAAGACGTCGCGCACCCCATCAATACGGAGACGCGCGACATGATCTCGAATGCCGTCCTTGCGGCGTATGAGGAAATCACCCGCGGCTAAACCGGAACGAAACGTAAAAGGCGCACCTGTTCGGTGCGCCTTTTTTCGTACTTCTTTTCGTTCCCTTTGGCTTACGAAACGGGCACGACGTTTACGGCACGAAGTTTGCCGCTGTCCTTGGGGTCGGGCTCGGTCTCAAACGTGACCTTCTGACCTTCTTTCAGCGTGCGGAACCCCTCCGTCTGAATGGCGGAAAAATGAACAAAGATATCGTCCCCGCCTTCGTCGTTGGAAATAAAGCCGTAACCCTTTCCGTCATTGAACCATTTTACAGTTCCGTTCACAATGTTACCTCCTGTCGTGTTCCAAGCGGATAGACCGTTCTTATCAACACAACCATTATTATACCAAGGCGGCGGGGGCTTGTCAATACCTGTACCGAAAAAAGTCAGGCATTTTTCAAATATTTTCCAATGAATCGCATCCCTGTTTCCGTAAACGCCTTGAGCTCTTCGGGCGTGAGGGCGCGGTAGCTCATGAGGGCGAGGTACCAAATGTACTCCGCCGCGGCCTTCTTTTCCTCTTCCCCTGCCGTTTTGAGGCTTTGGACGGTCTCGTTTGCGGCATTGACGACGAGGGTAATCTGCTGCGGCATCTCTCCCATTTGATAGAAGCTGTTCATCTCCGCCATTCTGCGGGAGAATTCGGCTACGTTTACGATGGCGGGCACGGTAACATCCTTGAGGCGCTCCGCCCTGACTTCCGCACACTTGCCTTCGAGTACGCCCTTGAAGAGCTCTGCGAGTTCCTTATCCTCTTCCCCCTCCTCTTTGAGGGCGCCCGCAACGTCCGAATCGATGCGCATGAAGCGTACCCGCGTGGGATTCTTATATTCCACATAGCTGATGAAGTGCGGGTCTACGTAGTTATCGCATACGATCGCATCCAGCCCTGCATCCTTGAAGAGCTGTACGTACTGCGCTTGCTTGTTCTCATCGGAGACATAATAGGTCGTCTGCGGCTCCTTGCCCTCCTTTGCCTCCTCTTCGGGCACTTCCTCCCCGAAGAAGCTCTCGAGGGGACGATACTCCCCTGCAAGGTTCTTGTAGATGATAATATCCTTTACCTTTTTATAGAAGTTGTCGTCCTTGATACAGCCGAACTTCACGAAGTTTTTGAGGTCGTCCCAACAACGTTCGTAGCGTTCGCGGTCGTCACGGTAGAGGGCGCACAGCTTATCCGCCACTTTCTTTACGATATGTGCCGCGATCTTCTGCACCTGCCTGTCGTTTTGCAGGAAGGAGCGGGAGACATTGAGCGGGATATCGGGGCAATCGATGATGCCGTTCAGAAGGAGCAAGAATTCGGGAATGACTTCCTTGATGTTGTCCGCCACGAACACTTGGTTGCAGTACAGTTTCACCTGCCCGCGCTCGAGCTCCACCTGCTTTCTGACCTTGGGGAAGTACAGGATCCCCTTCAGGCGGAAGGGGTAATCCATGTTGAGGTGGATCCAGAAGAGGGGCTCGTTGAAATCGGCAAAGGTATCCCGGTAGAAGTTCTTGTATTCCTCCTCCGTGCACTCCTTGGGCGATTTGAGGTAGAGCGGGCTCACGGTGTTGACGGGTTTGGAATCTTCCTTGGGGTTGAGATAGATCTCATAGGGCATGAAGGAGCAGTACTTGGCGAGCAGGTTTCTGATCTCGCTCTCCTTCAGGAATTCCTTCTCCTCCTTTGCAAGGTGCATCACGACCTTGGTGCCCCGCGTCGGTTTCTCGCAGTCGCCGATGGTGTACGTCGCCTCTCCATCCGATTCCCAATGCACGGCAGGGGCATCTTCACGGTAAGATTTCGTGAAAATTTCAATGTCGTCGGAGACCATGTAAGCGGAATAGAACCCGAGGCCGAAGTGCCCGATGATGCCGCCCGCCTTTTCATACTTTTCGAGGAAATCCGCGGCGCCCGAGAAGGCGATTTGGGTGATGTACTTTTCGACCTCTTCCTCCGTCATGCCGATGCCGTTGTCCTCCACGGTGACGGTGCCTGCCTTGCTATCCGTGGTGACGGTGATGCGGTATGCCCCTTCCTCCTTCGCTTCCCCCATATCCACGAGCTTTTTGAGCTTGGTGATGGCGTCCGAAGCGTTAGCTACGATCTCGCGCAAGAAGATGTCCTTTTCGGAATACAGCCACTTCTTGATGATCGGCATCATGTTTTCACTTGAAATTTTGATATTGCCCTGTCTTTCCATGTTGCTTATCTCCTGTTGTTCGTTCCTTATCTATATAACCGCAATGGGGCGCCGCCAAACGCCGTACCCCAAAAAAGCAAAAAAAACCGCCCCCGAAGGGGCGGAATCCATGCAGTTAGTTTTCGCCGTTGTCGTTATCGTCGAGGTGAAGGAGCTCGGAGATGGAAGCGCCGAAATCGGAGCTATCCGACCATTCTCTGTACTCTTCATCCTCAGAATAGGACTGCGCATTCTTCCTGTTGTTCTTGCGGCCGCGCTGCCTGCCCGAGCCCTCTTCGCGGGGTTCACGCTCGGGGCGGGGCTCGAAGTTCTCTCTCGGCTGAAGGGCCTTGATGGAGAGGGTGATCTTCTTCTCCGCGGGGTTGAATGCAATTACCTTTGCATCCACTTCCTGCCCGATGGTGAGCGCCTTCGTCGGGTCGTCGAGCCACTCATGGGTGATTTGGGAGACGTGCACGAGGCCGTCGATGCCCTTCTCGAGTTCGACGAATGCACCGAAGGGAACGATGCGGACGACGGTACCGTGGACGGTGTCGCCCTCGGCGTACTTCTCTGCAGCTAAATCCCAAGGCTGAGGCTGGAGCTGCTTGTATCCGATGGAGACCTTCTTGTTGGCACGGTCTACCTTCAACACCTTGAATTCATACTTCTTGCCGATCGTGAGGACGTCGGTGACTTCCTTCACGCCCGTCCAAGAGAGATCGGAGATGTGTGCGAGGCAATCAAACCCGCCGACGGAGACGAATGCGCCGAAGGAGGTGACGCGCTCTACCTTGCCTTCCACGATATCGCCTACCGCGATGTTGGAGAAGAAGATCTCTTCCTTCTCGGCTTTGGCGGCTTCGCGGGCGGCGCGCTCTGCTTCGAGAATGACGCGTTGGGAAGCGATGATCTCCTTCCTGCCCGTCCTGCGGATATCCTCGGGCTTCTGCACCTTGAGGCGGAGCGTCTTGCCGACGTACTTTTCAAGGTCTGCAACGTACCCGATGCGGATCTCACTGCGGGGAACGAATACGGGATAGCTGCCGAGCTCTGCGGTGAGGCCGCCCTTGTTGGTTCCCTTGCAGACGACGGTGAATTCCTTGCCGTCTGCGACCTCGGCAAGGACCGCTTCGTCCTCTTTTATCTTCTTTACCTGCTTTTCGGAGAGAACGACCTTCGGACGGACTTCGGTTACCATGACCTCGATCTCCTGGCCGATCCTCGCCTTGTAGGCTTCGCGGCTGTACTCTTCGCAGTCGAGCTCTTCCTTGGCGATGTCGTTTTCGACCTTTCCGTCGCCGGAGACGAAGATCTTATCGTCCCCCGCCTGTACGATAGTGACCTTGATGATGGAGCCCTTCTTGTAGGGCTGCTTCTCGTTGGCCTCTTCCATCGCCTGTTCCATAGCCGACTTGGGCGCTACGGGCGCCTCGACCTGTGCCGCGGGGGCTTCCACGGCGGCTTCCTTCACTTCGGGGGCAACTGCCTCCTCCGTCTGTGCGGGAATTTCAGTCTCTTGTACTTCCGCGTTGTTGTCAACCATCTTGCTTAGAACCTCCTGAGTCAGCCAATCGGGTGCACTCGCCCCCGCGACGACGCCGACCTTACCATAAAAAAGAATTTTGTCATATTCGAAATTGTCAGCCCGTGCAATGCGATAAACATGCTTGCAGTGCGCCGACGCAATCTCGCCGAGCCTGTTGGTATTGCTGCTTGTAAGGTCTCCGAGGACGAGCACGGCATCGCACATGCGGGCGATTTGCTCTGCCTCATTTTGCCTTACAGCAGTAGTATAACAAATTGTGGAGAAAATCTCAACTGTTTTGGGGCTCCGTTTGCGCAAAATTTCGCCGATTTTGCAAAAAACTTTCTCCGAAAAGGTAGTTTGCGCCACCAAAACCACTTGCTCTGCCCCAAACTCGGGCAGTTCCTCTTCCGAAGAGACGACGAAGGCCTCTCCCTCGCACCAACCGACAAGCCCCTCCACTTCGGCATGCCCGCGGTGCCCCGCGATCACAATTACCTTTCCCTTCGCACTTTCACGGCATACGATCTCCTGCGTCTTTTTGACGAAGGGGCAGGTGCAGTCGATTACCTTGATGTTGCGCCTTTCACATTCCTCATACACCGCCCTCCCTACGCCGTGGGAGCGGATGAGAAGGGTCCCCCCCTCGGGAACTTCGGAAGGGCTCTGAACCGTTTGAATTCCGCGGGCCGCTACGCGCTCCACCACCTCACGGCTGTGAATGAGTTCCCCGAGGACGAAGGTATTCTGCGCGTCACACGACATCGCCGTCTCCACGGCACGGCGCACCCCGCCGCAGAATCCGAGGTTCTTTGCTACGAATACTTTCATCTCTTTTTACGGGATGCGAGGAAGGTTTCGCGAAGCGTTATGAGCGTTTGGCGGAGCGCTTCGTCTGCGGAGGCGTATTCCTCCTGCGTCAGCTTTCTATCGTAGTACTCGGAGAGCTCGAAGGGCTCCCCGACGTAGACGTGCGTCATATGCAGAAAGCGCGGTTTATTGCAGACGACGACGGGCACCACGGGAACTTTGGCCTTGATGGCAAGCATTGCCGCTCCGCCGTGGAAGGGCCGTATCTCGCAGTTCTCCCTGTTGCGGGTGCCTTCGGGATAGATGGCAACTTTTTCCCCATTCTTGAGGACACGCATCGCATCCATGAAGGGGCGGATATCCGAACCGTCCCGCCGCACTGCGATGGCGCCGATGCGCTTGCCCCAGCCGTGGAGGATGGGCGCCGTCATGATCTCGATCTTGGCAAGGTAGTGAATGCCTTCCTTCGTCGTGTGGGCGGGATAGAAGATGTCGATGAAGCTCTGGTGGTTTCCGATGTACAGGCAGGGGCCCTTTCCCACCTTCTTGTTTCCGTGGAACTTAGTGGGATAGAAGATGAACTGAAGCGGATAGAGCAAAAACCGCAAGAAGTTCATGAAGGGCATGATGTGGTAGCCGTGCTTGTTTTCGGGGAACAGCTTGGGTTTCCCGAGTGCCGCGGCCCGCTTTTCAAGCCTTTCTGCCTTGCGCTTCGCTCTTTTTTCCTTACGGGAAAGGGAGCCTTCTTCCTTCATATCTTCTCCTGCATCTTTTGCTTTATGAGGGTTACAACTTCCTCCACCGTCATATCCGAAGTATCGATGAGAACGGCGTCCTCCGCCTGCTTGAGGGGAGCGATGGCGCGGGTGGAATCCTGGATGTCACGGCGGAGAATATCCGCTTTGAGGGCCTCGAAGTCCACTTCGTGGCCCTTGGCTACGAGTTCATCATAGCGGCGCTTTGCCCGCACTTCGGGCCTTGCCGTAAGGTAAAATTTGAAATCCGCATCGGGGAGCACGAAGGTGCCGATATCCCGCCCGTCGAGCACGCAAGACATCTTCCTTGCTATCTCACGCTGTTTTTCCGCCATGTGCATACGGACGCTCGGGTGCTTGGATACGATGGATGCCGCCATCGAAACATGCGGAAGGCGTATCTTTTCGGAGACGTTCTCGCCGTCGAGGAGGGTCTTTTGTATCCCGTTCTCGTATTCGACGTCGAGCTTTACCGAGCGCATCAGATCTACGATGGCCGTCTCATCCTCGAGGTTTACCTTGGCCTCGAGCGCCTTCACGGCACAGGCGCGGTACATCGCACCCGTATCGAGGTAGAGAATGTTATAATCGGCGGCAAGGCGGCGGGCAACCGTGGATTTCCCGCTCCCCGCGGGGCCGTCGATCGCCACATTGTAGACGGAGGTAATATCCCTTCTGAGTACCTTCGCACCGCGCAGATAGACGTGGCGGGGCATCATATCCTTTTCGACGAACAGCATGACGCGGATGCAGAGGCCGAGCCCCCCGTCGATCTCGGGCTCCATGGACGAAAAAAGGGAACAGCTTCCGAATCCCGCCTCCCGCGCCGCCTTGGCGGGGTAATACGAATGGATATCCGAAGTACTTGAGAACACGATGCTTACGATCTCTTCCTTCTTCAGAAGGTTACAGCTCTCGATTTGCTCCAAAAGCTCCTTTACGGCCTTTTGGATCTCTTGCTTTTCGTCGCAGGGAATCGTTGTCGCGCCGCGAATGACTACCATTATTTCCCTCCTGTCTCATTTATTATAACCGAACAAGTGCATATTGTCAAGACATTTTTATGATTCCGCTTGCTTCCGTAAACTGCCGACGCATAGCTATATTATGCCACGCATAGTACTATGTTAACTTGATAAATCGGCCCCTATCCCCGCGAGATATCCCGTAGAGAAGGCGATTTGCAGGTTGAATCCCCCCGTGAGGGCATCCACATCGAGCACTTCTCCGCAGAAGTACAGCCCCGTTACCTTTTTAGACTGCATCGTCTTTGGGTCTACCTCATGGAGACTGACGCCGCCTGAAGTTACAACTGCCTCCTCGAAGCCGCGGAGTTTCTTCGGCGTAACCGGAAGGGCCTTGAGTGTCTGCACGAGGCGGGCGCGCTCCGTAGCCGTAATTTCGGGCGGACGCTTCTCGGCGCTCACATTTGCCCTCTGCAATACGATCGGAATACAGCCCGCGGGAAGCAGCCCCCGCATCACGTTCTTGAGCTGTTCCCCCTTCCGCTCCGAAAAGTCCTTCAGGATGCGCCTGTCGAGAACATCCCTCTCCAATGCAGGCTTGAAGTCGATGGTGAGCGTAACCCCGTCGAGCGGCATGCGGCAAAGGGTTGCGGAGAGCGTGAGAACGAGCGGCCCCGAAATGCCGTAGTGAGTAAACAGCAGCTCCCCGAGCTCCGAAAATAGGATTTTTTGCCCCTGCCGTGCCGTAAGCACACAATTTTTGAGGGTGATGCCCTGCGCCGCCGCAAGGCCATCCGCCTCGATGCCTACGAGGGAGGGCACACACGGGGTTACCGTATGCCCCGCCCGCATCGCAAACTTGTAGCCATCCCCCGTCGAACCCGTGGATGGATAGGAGAGCCCGCCCGTTGCCACAATGACAGCGTCGGCGGGAATCGTTTCCCGTTCCGTTTTTACCCCGCACACTCCGCCGTTTGAGGTCAAAATCTCTGAGACGCGGGTGTTTAATTTGATTTTTACACCCGCCTGCAGACAGGCTCTTTCGAGCGTCTTTGTGACGTCGCTTGCGTGGTCGGAGGCGGGAAACACGCGGTTTCCGCGCTCCACCTTGGTTACAAGGCCGTGTTCGTGCATGAAATCCACCGTATCCTGCGCGGGAAAGCGGTAGGCCGCGCCGCGCAAAAACTTCTCCCCATGCACGACGTTCTGCAAAAATTCATCGGGAGAGCAGGCATTGGTGAGGTTACACCGCCCCTTCCCCGTGATATAAATTTTTTTGCCGAGCTTTTCATTCCGCTCGAGCAGGAGGGTCTCATGCCCGTGGCTTGCGGCCGCATACGCCGCCATCAGCCCCGAAGCGCCGCCCCCTATCACAATCTTTCGCACCGCACGCCTCTTCCTATGCGGAAGGCGAGAGCTCCGCCCTCGCCCGCCTTGCCGTTATACGGGATAGACGCCCGATCTTGCGAGATCGCTATCTACGCCCTCGTTTTTTGCCTTTCTCCACTTGAAGAAGTTCTCCGCAACTTCGGGGAAGGAAGCGTAGGAGAGGACGTCCTCTTCCTGCGTATAGTACCCCTTCTGCACCACTTCCGCCTTGAGTTTCTCGTATTCGGGCTCCAAATCATCGGCGGGACGGTAGGTGATGCGCTTCTCTCCCTTCAAAACCTTTTCGGCAACTTCCTCATTGAGCGGCATGGGAACTCTGCCGTACTTGCCCGCAAAGAGGTCCCGCATTTCCTTGGTAACCATCTTATACCGCTCGCCCATGACGACGTTCATCACCGCCTGCGTCCCTACAATTTGCGAGGACGGCGTAACGAGGGGCGGATAGCCGCAATCCCGCCTCACGTTGGGCACTTCCGCAAGCACTTCGGGAAGTTTCTCCTCCTTTCCCGCCTTCTTGAGCTGATTCATGAGGTTGGAGAGCATGCCCCCGGGAACTTGGTAGATGAGGGTGTTTACGTCCACCTGCCGCACCTTGGGGTTGAGGGAACCCTCTTTTTCGAGCTCTGCGGCAACCTTCTTGAAGTGTGCCGAGATGGGAATGAGTTTATTTAAGTCGATGCCCGTATCGTAGGGCGTCCCCTTGAGGGTGGCGACGAGCGCCTCCGTCGCAGGTTGGGAAGTTCCGTTGGCGAGCGGGGAGAGGGCGGTATCCACGATGTCTACCCCCGCCTGAATGGCCATGAGATTTACCATGTCCCCCGTGCCCGTCGTGTTGTGGGTGTGCAGGTGGAGCTTGGTCTCTGGCCGCAGTTCCTTCTTGAGGGCGGTGACGAGTTCGTAGGCATCGAAGGGAAGCAGAAGATTCGCCATATCCTTGATGCAAATGTTGTCTGCCCCCATGCTCTCATATGTCTTTGCGAGGGTTACGAAGTAATCCATGGTGTACGCGGGGCCCGTCGTATACGAAATTGCCGCCTCGCAGATGCCGCGGGTGGGGTCGCTCTTTCTGAGCTCTCCCCCGTACTTCTTGATTGCCTTCATCGAGGATTCGATGTTGCGCGGATCGTTGAGAGCATCGAACACGCGAATGACGCCGATGCCGTTCTCAAAGCATTTCTCCACGAGTTTATCCACGAGGTCGTCCGCATAGTTGCGGTAACCGAGAAGGTTCTGCCCGCGGAGCAGCATTTGGATGGGCGTCTTTTTGAGGTATTTCCGAAGGGTACGCAGCCGTTCCCACGGGTCCTCATTCAAAAAGCGCATGCAGGTATCGAAGGTCGCGCCGCCCCATCCCTCCAAGGAATAGTAGCCGACGTCGTCAAGCGCTTCGAGGACGGGAAGCATCTGATCGGTGCGCATGCGCGTTGCCGCCTGCGATTGATGGGCATCGCGCAGAATTGTATCCATGAGGTAAACTTTCGCCATAATATCTCCTTAAATGGTTACCCGAAGCATGCAAGCAGGACGCCTGCCGCAAGGGCAGAGCCTATGACACCCGCAACATTGGGCCCCATTGCATGCATGAGAAGGTGATTGGAGGGATCGGTCTCCCGCCCGACATCCTCCGAAATACGCGCCGCCATGGGCACGGCGGAGACGCCCGCAGACCCGATGAGCGGGTTAATTTTGCCCTTTGTGACCTTACACATGATCTTCGCGGTGAGCAGCCCGCCGATGGTCCCGCAGTAGAAGGCGACGACGCCGATCAGGATGATACTCAGCGTATCGGTAGTGAGGAAGATATCTCCCCTCGCCTTGCACCCTACGGCAATGCCCAAGAAGATGGTAACCGTATTCATGAGGCCGTTCTGTGCCTGTGAGGAGAGGCGCTCCACCACGCCCGATTCACGGAACAGGTTCCCGAGCATGAGCATGCCGAGGAGCGGAATGGCATCGGGAAGCAGGAGGCCCACGACGAGGGTCACCGCCACGGGGAAGATGATCTTCTCCACTTTGGAGACCTGACGGAGAGGCTTCATGCGGATGGCGCGCTCCTTTTTGGTGGTGAGCAGCCGCATGATGGGCTTCTGGATCACGGGAATGAGCGCCATGTACGAATACGCCGCAATGGCGATCATGGGCACGAGGTTCTCCGCAAGTTTTTTGGCAACGTAGATGGCGGTGGGCCCATCCGCCCCGCCGATGATGGCGATCGCCGCCGCAGAAGCCCCGTCAAACCCGAGCAGGATGGCGCCGAAGAGCGCGATGAAGATACCGAGCTGGGCGCCCGCCCCGATGAGCATGGATTTGGGATTCGCGATGAGCGGCCCGAAATCCGTCATTGCCCCGATGCCGAGGAAGATGAGCGGCGGGTAAATGACTTTATCGACGCCGTAGTAGAGGTACCAAAGCAGCCCCCTGTTTTCCACGAGGTCGTAGGTGTGGGCTTCATCGGTATACGTCCCCCACAGCACCCGCTCCGCGCCCGGAATGTTGATTAAAAACATCCCGAAGGCAATGGGGAGCAGGAGCATGGGCTCGTACTTTTTGACGATGGCGAGGAACATCAGCACGAAGGAAATCGCGAGCATGATGTAGTTCTTCCATACGTCTCCGCCCTGTGAAAGCCCCATAGAGTTCCACAACTTGGAGAAAATTCCTCCGAAGTCGAGTGCAAGTAAATTCTGCATGTCCCTTTCCCTTTACGAAATCACTGCGAGCACGGCATCCGATTCCACATTGCCGCCCTTTGTCACTTGGAAGGTAACCTTTCCGTCGCAGGGGGCGGTGATGTCGTTATCCATCTTCATTGCCTCAAGCACGAGGATGGGCTGATCCTTCTTGACGGAGGCCCCGTCCGCCACGAGCAAATTCTTGATGAGCCCCGGGAAGGGCGAGAGCACCTTGGTGCCGTTTGCGGGTACGGGCGCCGAGATCTTGGCCTTGGGCGCGGGTGCGGGGGAAGGTGCGGGCGCCTCGGCCCCTACTTCCTCCACGCCGACTTCATACTGCTTTCCGTCTACCGTGATGATAAAATTACGCATGGTTTACTCCTTATTCTCAAACGAAATCTTTCTGATCCTACGCACAACGAAGTCGCACTTCTGCTTCTCCCCCTCCATGTACACGGCGAGGGCGGCGGTAATTGCCGCTACGACTTCGGGCGGAATTTCCTCTTCTTCGGGCACCGCCTGCCTTTGGGGAACGGGTGCCTTCCCTTCCTCCCTCTTCTCCCTCCGCTCGGTGATCTTCCGCATGAGGAGCCCGAGTCCCGAAAAGAGAAGCACGAGGAGCACGATCCCGAATATGACGAATACGAGCCCGAATACGGCGTAGAAGGCGCCTTCGCCCACATCCATCTTGAACCAAGCATCGAGCAAATTCATAGGTTCACCTCAGCGGAGCGCGGTCTGGAGCGCCGCTACGAGATACTGCTTTGCGAACTGCGGCTCGATCACGTTGTCGAGATAGCCGCCCCGCGCCGCATGGAAGGGATCGGAGAGCTCGGCCTCATAGAGAGAGACAAGCTTTTCGGGGTCGTGCACATCGGGGTAGGCAATTTGCGCCGCCGCACCGCTCTCAAACAGGGCGACCTCCGCCGTAGCAAAGGCAAAGGTATAGTCAAATCCCGCCGATTTTGCCGCAAACAGGCTGTAAGCAAGCCCCACGGCCCTGCCCGTGATGAGGGCAAGTTTGGGGACCTCGGAAGCGGCAAGCGCGGAGAGGTATTCCTCGATTTCTATTAAAAGTGTACTGTTCTGCGCTGCAAGCGTACATTCTGCCCCGCCGCAATTCACGAGGGTTACGAAGGGCAGACGGTTGCGCTCCGCGAAGCCGAGGAGCCGCCTTACCTTCTTCAACACGCCCTCGCTTACCGTGGCGCCGTCGAATACGGCCGCGGCGACCGCAATTCCGCCCATGCGCCCAAGCACGGTGCGCACTTCGGGATACCCGTTTCCGCCGAGCTCCACCCCGCCTTCGATGAGTTTTTGCACTTCCTCACGGGTGGGCTTGGTATTGAGGGCGGGCGCGGGTTCGTTGAGCTCCGCATCCACTACAGGCTCGGAGACCAAGCCGCAAATTGCAACGATTTTGGAAGCAGCTTCGGAGACGCCCTTCACCTGAACTGCGGGGATGCAGGTTTTAGAAAGGGCAGAAAAGCCACCCACTTCTGCGGGCTTTCCGTTCTTCCCCGCCTTTGCGGAGAGCACGAAGGGAGAGTTCAAGGCGAGTACGGCGCTTTCCGTGAAGAATACGGCATCGCACAGCCCTGCAAGGGCGGCGGAAGAGCCGTACACCTCCCCCGTACACACGGCAAACTGCATCAGCTTGTTGCGCTTGAGTTCGCTTGCCTTCCTGAGGAGGCCCGCGATGCCCTCCAAGGCATCTACGCCTTCCCCTACCCGTACCCCCTGCGAATGCAGGAGATACACTGCGGGAATGTGCTGCTTCACTGCCGTATCGAGGGCGGCAACGATCTTGTTACAGCCCGCCTTCGAGAGCCCGCCGTGCATCACTTCAAAATTTTGGGCTACGATGCAGAAGGGGTAACCGCCGATCGTTGCGATGCCCGTAACGATGCCCTCCCCCTGTGCCTCTTCGCCGTAGAGCAAGTCTTTGGAGAAGCTGAAGGCGGCAAGCTCGACGAAGCTATCTTCATCGCACAGCGCCGCAATTTCCCTGCGGACGACCTGCCCTGCAGAGATCAGCTGCTCCTTTCTCTCCTTGAGAAGTTGAATTTTATCCATTTTCACCTCGGTTCGGCGTAGAACCTCACAAAAGTTCACTTATTTTCCGCCGAAAAACACCAATTTCTACCAAATACCATTATACAAAAACTCCCCCGAAATTGCAAGGGATATTCACAAGATTTGCTGATATTTTTTGCGGGATACACGAAATGTTGTGCAAAGCAAAGCCCCGCCGCATATCGGCGAGGCCCGAAATCGCTTTTCTACTTTTTCTCATCCTCTTTTTTGACGCCCTTGGAGACGACGGTGCCGTCGGGGCCCACCACTTCCATCTTGAATTCATCCCGCTTGGGCTTCTCCTCCACCCGCTGAATGCGGCGGAACTTGCGTTCAAACCATCCCAAAATGGCATCAGTCTTCTTGTAGAGGAAGATGAAGAGCACGACGACGAGCGTGATGAGCACTGCCCAAATGAGGATGCCCCACCAGGTGTTGAAGGGGATGAGGCTTACCGAGTAGCTCGTCGTAAAGATGGCGAGGATGCGGGAGATGAGAATGACCGCAAGGAAGTACCATATGGACATCGAGGAGATGCCCGCCACAAAGCACAGCACGTCGTCGGGAAAGACGGGGAGCAGGAACATGGCGGTAAGCAGCAGTTTATCCTTCCCCTTTATCTTTTTGAGCCACTTCTCGAGGGTCTCCTTGCCGATCATCCATGCGACCACTTTGAGCCCTGCGTACCTTCCGATGAGAAAGGCGACGAGGGAGCCGATCACGATGCCGAGCAGGCTCAGAAGGCTTCCCTTCAGGGGGCCGAAGAGGGCGGTGCCCGCGACGACGGTTACCGTACTCGGGATAGGCAGAATGACGACCTGCAAGAATTGCAAAAGGGTGAAGATCACCCCCATCCATCCCCCCGAGCGCTCGAGGTATGCCTCGAGACTCTCTTCATCCCGCATAATTTCAAAGAACCCCGTGCGCACGAGGGCATACGCCCCCGCGGCAAGCACGATGCCCATGATAAAGAGGGTGATGCAGAGCTTGTAGACGGCCTCCTTTTTGAAGAAGTAGCCGATAAGTTCTGCCGCAAGGACGGCGGCATTGGCGGTCGTCCCCGCAGAGACGGCGAGCGCCCATACCCATCCCTCCCACTTTGTGCGGAAGTACACGATGGTGAGGAGAAAGAGCGCTTCTAACGCGGCCGCGGCAGCCAAAACCCCCAAAATATGCAGGACCGTCAGCATCCGTTGTTTGGCCTCGTGCGTCATTTCCCTATCCTATTATATACTTTCTCCATTAGAATTATCCGTAGGGGCAGGGTCGGGCTTCGGGATGGCAGCGCGTGCCAACGCATCGCAACGGTTGTTGAGCTCATTATCCGCATGCCCCTTCACCTTGCGGAATTCCACTTTATGCGTCCGCGTGAGTGCAAGGAGGCGTTGCCAGAGATCGGCATTCAAGACGGGCTTCTTATCCGCCTTCTTCCATCCGCTCTTCTCCCAACCGTACACCCACCCCTCCGTGAAGCCGTTTACGGTATACGCGCTATCGCTGTACACGAGGACGCGGCAGGGATATTTGAGCCGCTCCAGCCCCGCAATGACGGCGTAGAGCTCCATACGGTTGTTCGTCGTCTCTTCTTCTCCCCCCGAAAGTTCGCGGCGCACGTCCCCGTAAATCAAAATCGCGCCCCAACCGCCCGCTCCGGGATTGCCCGAACAGGCGCCATCGGTATACAGCGTGACTTCCTTCATGCGCTCCTCCTTTCGATGTTCGATTGCACTTACGGAATTCTGCCAAAAAAGCCGCAACCTTACGTTGCGGCTTTTTTGGCAGGGGAGACGCGACTCGAACACGCAACAGACGGTTTTGGAGACCGTTGCTCTACCATTGAACTACTCCCCTATGGCAACAAGTATTATATACCAAATTCGCGGCCCCGTCAAGAATTTTTCAGCGAAAAAATAAATTTATTCCTTTCTTCCTTCGGGGTGTACGATGTGGCTTCCCTTGACGTCGAACTCTGCAAGCCGCTCATCCTGCAAGACGGTTGCACGGCGTACGGCGGAGTTTCCGTACTTTTCACGGATCTTCGCCACCGCTTCATCGGCGCGGTCGAGCTTTTCCTCCCGCTCGCTCCTGCCGAAGAGGTCGAGCTGCTCTGCCTCCCCGAACTGCGTCACCGAGACGCCGAGCGCCCGTATCGCCCTATCCTTTAGCCCGAGGGCACGGAAGAGCCCCATGGCGCAGTCTGCAATTTCCTTTGCGTTACGGGTCGCGGGGAGCTGCCCCTGCTTTCCGTACCGCTTCAAGTCGCTATCCGTCACCGAGAGCTTGACGCACCGCGCCCGCCCGAGTCCGCCCTCCTTGAGGCGGGCGGCAACGCTATCCGAAAGGAGCAGTAAGAGCATGTAAATTTCATCCTCTTCGGAGAGGTCTCTGTAACAGGTGAGGCTGTTCCCCACGCTCTTTACCGTCCGCTCCACCCCGTTTGCCCGCACGGGAGCGGCATCGAAGCCGTTTGCGTAATCATAGAGGACCTTGCCCATCTTGCCGAGTTCCTGGATGAGCTTGCCCTCGTCGGCCTGTGCGAGGTCGCCGATCGTCGCAATGCCGAGCACGGCGAGCTTGCGGGCCGTCGCCTTGCCCACATAGAGTAGGTCGCTTGCGGGCAACTTCCACGCGGTATCACGGTAATTTTCGGGGGATACCACCGTTACGGCGTCCGGTTTTTTGAGGTCGGAGGCAAGTTTTGCGAAGATCTTGTTCCAACTCACCCCCACGCTCACCGTAACCCCGCACTCCGCCTTCACCGTCTCGCGGATGCGGTTTGCGATCTCCTCCCCGCTCCCGAAGAGTTCCATGCTCTGCGTCACGTCAAGCCAACATTCGTCGATGCCGAAGGGCTCTATCTTATCGGTGAACCGCGCATAGATGCCCCGCACCGTCTGCGAAACCTGCACGTAAGATTGGAAATCCGCCTCAAAAAAGGTGAGCGCGGGGCACTTTTTGAGCGCCTGAAAGAGAGGCTCCCCCGTCTGAATGCCGAATTTCTTGGCGGCCACGTTCTTCGCAAGGACGACGCCGTGCCGATCCTTCACGCTTCCGCACACGGCAACGGGCTTATCCTTGAGCTCCGGGTGCCGCAAAAGCTCCACGGAGGCATAGAAATTGTTGAGGTCGCTGTGCAGAATACAGCGCGAAGTATTCACTCCGATCCCTCCCTGCGGACATACTTTCCTCTATCCATATAAGAAGTATGCGGAAAATGCGGGTGCTATGTACGGCAAGAGCGATATATTATGTCACGCATAGTACTACGCAAATTGCAAAATTCAGACGCGTACATCCCCTGAAATGCCGAGAAGCGCCGCATGCCGCTCCAAAATCGGGTCGATTTCGGCGGCGATGAATTCCTCCGTCTGGTGCGGCGCCCGCCCGATGAACTTCTTCACATCGAGAATTTCATTCAGGCGCCCGTGCACGGGCGCAAACATTTTATCCGCTTCGATGAGGGCGAGGAGGTTATTTTCCCCTCCCTCCTCTTTTACGGTGCGCCCCGCCTCCTGCGAGAGGACGCGGATGCGCTCATGTAAATTCTGCCTATCTCCCCCTGCCTTCACGCACTCCATGATGATATTCTCCGTCGCCATGAAGGGAAGCTCTGCTAAGATGTGCTTTGCAATTACCTTTTCATAGACGACGAGGTTTTCCGAAATGTTCATGTAGAGGTTCAAAATGGCATCCGCGGTGAGGAAGGCCTGTGCGTTGACGATGCGGCGGTTGGCAGAATCGTCGAGGGTGCGCTCAAACCACTGCGTCGAGGCGGTTACGGCGCTGTTTACGGGAAGGGAGATGAGATAGCGGCACAGGCTCCCCATCCGCTCCGAGCGCATGGGATTGCGCTTATACGCCATCGCCGAGGACCCGATTTGGCTTCTCTCGAAGGGCTCCTCCACCTCCTTCATGCTCTGAAGAAGGCGGATGTCGTTGGAGAATTTATAGGCGCTCTGGGCGATGCCGGAGAGTACGGAAAGGACGCTGTAATCGAATTTTCGGGGATACGTCTGCCCCGTCACGCCATAGACGCGCGTATAGCCGAGTTTTTGCACGACGCTCCGCTCGAGCTCCTTCACCTTCTCCTCATCGCCGTCGAAGAGGTCCAAAAAGCTCGCCTGCGTGCCCGTTGTCCCCTTCACGCCCCTGAGGCGGAAGTCCTCCATGAGATGGGTGAGGTTCTCGTAATCGAGCATGAGGTCCTGAAGCCAAAGCGTCGCCCGCTTGCCCACCGTGGTGAGCTGGGCGGGCTGCAGGTGCGTAAAGCCCAAAGTCGGCGTATCCTTATAGGCAAGCGCAAACTTTTTGAGCTTCTCCATCACGTTTACGAGTTTCTTCAGGAGAATTTGAAGCCCGTCCTGCAGAATGATGAGCTCGGAATTGCAGTCTACGAAGCAGCTCGTGGCGCCGAGGTGGATAATTTTACGGGCAGAGGGCGCGACGTCGCCATACGCCTTGACGTGTGCCATTACGTCGTGCCGCACCTCCCGTTCGTACGCATCCGCCCTCTCGAAGTCGATGTCGTCTGCATGCGCCTTGAGTTCCTCCACTTGCGCCTTTGTTATGGGGAGCCCGAGCTCCATTTCGCTCTCCGCAAGGGCGATCCAAAGCCTTCTCCACAGCCGAAACCGCTTGGCGTCTCCGAAATTTTCAAGCATTTCAGCACTCGCATAGCGGGTGCTGAGCGGATTTTCATAATCAATTTTATCGGACATCTCGCTTCCTCATGCCTTCTCGGGTTCGGGATACTTCTCTCCGAACGTCTCACACGTCACCCGCTTCATCCGTTGGACGGTGAGGGGCCTGTCGCGGAAGTCTACCCGCGTTCCCGCAATTTTATCTACGGCCTCCATGCCCTCCGTTACCTTGCCGAAGGCGGCATACTGCCCATCGAGGTAGGGCGCATCCGCATGCATCACGAAGAATTGGGAGCCCGCGCTATCGGGATGTTGGGCGCGTGCCATCGAAAGGACGCCCCGCCCGTGCTTTAAGGGATTCTCGAATCCGTTGCGTGCGAATTCCCCGCGGATTCGGTAACCGGGGCCGCCCGTTCCCGTGCCCGTCGGGTCCCCGCCCTGAATCATGAATCCCGCAATGACGCGGTGAAAGATGAGCCCGTCGTAGAAGCCCTTCTGAACAAGGGAGATAAAGTTGTTTACGGTATTGGGGGCGAGCTCGGGATAGAGCTCCGCCTTGAATACATCCCCGTTTTCCATTTCAAACGTGACGATGGGATTCATTTCTCTTCCTCCAATTTTACGATTTCGGTGCCCGCCTCACGGAAGAGCTCCATCGAGAACTCATCGGGATAGCCTTCCTTATAGACCACCCGCTTGATCCCCGAATTGATGATCATCTTCGCACAAATGACGCAGGGCTGATGGGTGCAGTAGAGGGTCGCACCGTCGATGCTGACGCCGTGCTTGGCGGCCTGTATGATGGCATTCTGCTCCGCATGGGCGGCATAGCAGAGTTCGGCATGCGTACCGCTCGCGATGCCCTTTTCAATCCGAAGGCACTTGCCCCGCTCGATGCAGGAAGCAATTCCCGTGGGCGCACCGTTATAGCCCGTCGCCATGACGCGCTTATCCAAGACGATGATCGCCCCCACCTTGCGGCGGAGACAGCTCGCCCAACTGCCGACCGTTTCCGTCAGTTCCATGAACCTGTTATCCCACTTTTCCATGACCGTCCTCCTTTTCTTCATTATACCATACCCTGTACCAAAAAGCAAGAGTTTTCTGAAAAAAGAAGCCCATATCCGCCCCATTCGGCCCCCTTTGGGCCTGATTCCGAAGATACGCCATAAATTCTGAAATTTTTTCACGGATTTTGTTTGACACCGCGAGCGCGGTGGGTATAATAAAGGAGAAATCAAGAGGAGGTTCCAACTATGAATATCAAACCCTTATTCGATAAGGTGGTCGTGGAAGCAGTCACCGTCGAAGAAAAGACGAAGAGCGGCTTCTATCTCCCCTCTTCGGCACAGGAAAAGCCCCAGACGTGCGTCGTCGTGGCGGTAGGCCCCGGGGGCGTCGTGGACGGAAAGGACGTCACCATGCAAGTTAAGATCGGAGATAAAGTGCTGTGCGCCAAATACGCGGGCACCGATTTCAAGGTGGACGGCAAGGAGTTCACCATCATCAGGCAGAGCGATATCCTTGCAATCGTGGAGTAAAAGGAGAAAACCAAAATGGCAAAGCAAATTAAGTACGGAGACGAAGCAAGAAAGGCATTGGAGACGGGCGTCAACACGCTCGCGGATACCGTCAAAATCACCCTTGGCCCCAAGGGCAGGAACGTCGT